>CAZVHO010000175.1:0-10032 GCA_964627515.1 uncultured Thermodesulfobacteriota bacterium
CCCGGTCCGAAACGACCGAGTTACCAAAACCGATGTTCAACAATTTTGGGTCCATGATTTCTCCTTATTCAATATTCTGAACTTGTTCCCGCAATTTTTCCAGTTCGGCCTTGATCGACACGACGTGATGGGAAATCTCGCTATCTATACTTTTCGATCCGATGGTGTTCGTTTCCCGGTTCATTTCCTGCAGGAGGAATTCCATCTTTTTCCCCACAGGCTGCAGTTCTTTAAACAGGGTCTTAAATTGTTTAATATGACTGCCCAGTCGGATCAGCTCTTCCGAAATATCCGAGCGGTCGGCCAAAATAGCCACCTCCTGGGCCAGGCGGTTGGGATCTACCTCCACACCCCTGGCCAACTTCTCAATTCGATCCTTCAGGCGGCTCTGATAGGCTCCGACGACCACAGGAATTTTTAGGGAGATTTGGTCAGCCACCTTTTGAACCGATCCAAGGCGCTCTAACAAATCCCGGCCCAGATTCCGGCCTTCTTCGCTACGCATTTTTTGAAGAGAATCGAAAACCTTTTTTAAAGGGGAGGAGAGTTTTCTCCAGAGGGTTTCTTCGGAAAAGGCGCCCTCCTGATAAACGACTATGTCTTTCAGGGAAAGAAGATGGCCCAGATCTACCGGTCCGGGAATTTTCAACCTTTCTTTTAGTTCGGTCAATAAACCGTGGTAGGTTCTGGCCAGGGGCCAATTAAGGCCTATGTTTCCGTTCCGGAGTTTTTCCTGAGAGACCAACTGGATGGAAATCTCCACACGACCCCTCGAGAGTCGGGAGGCTATGTAGGTCTTGATCCGGTCTTCCAAAGGATAAAAGGCATTATTCAACCTTAAATTGATATCCAAAAACCGGTTATTATAGGTCCGGACCGCCAGGGTAATCTGCAGGTCCTTATCCGAAAACACCAATTGGGCAAATCCCGTCATGCTTTTAATCATAATCTTCCTTATTCCTTTAATTCCGCATTCCGAAATCCGAAATCCGCAATTTCTCTCAGGTATTTTTCTCTGATCTTATTAAACATCCAGATAGACGGTTCATCTCGATAATCCGGATAGGTCCAGGGCAAGGGCTGATAGCTTCCATTAGTAAAAACCAGGGTCAAATCCCCAAAGATTCCTTTTCCCAGATAAATACGGTGGCTGTAATTCTTTCCGGTAGCCAGGACCAGCCTTTCGGCCGTTAACAACCCTGGATCGAGATTCAACCGGCGCTTCTCGTCGCAAAGCCACTGCTTCTCCAAATCCAGGGCCTGCCATTTAATATCCGCCAAACGGTCTTGGGGGACCAGTTCCCGGAAGGTGGCCCAGCGCCGATATAAAGGCAGGCCCATTTCTTTTTCATAGTAGCCGGTATAATCGAAGGGCCTCACCTCGGAAAGAAAATCCAGGGCCCCCCAGGTTTTTTCTATGGCCATCCAGCCGGACTGGGCCGCTGCCATTTCCTTATAGATGAGGGCGATAAGGAGTTTCGCCGGTAAGGGTTCTTTAGGTTTACTCAACAGCGGGTCTGCCTACACAATAGTATCTTAACCCTAATTGATGCATCTTGGCCGGTTCATACATATTTTTCAAATCGATTACTACCGGTTGTTTCAGCAAGGATTTCATCTTGTCCCAGTCAATGGTCCGAAAAGGGTTCCATTCTGTAATCAGGATCAAGGCATCGGCTCCCTTTCCAGCGTCGTAGAGGTTCTCCTGGAAGAGAACCTTCTTTAATATCTTTCGGCCTTCGTCCATACCGGCCGGATCATAGGCCCTGATCCGGGCACCTAAAGATTCCAGTTTTTTGATGATGTAAAGGGCAGGGGCCTCTCGAATATCGTTAGTATTTTGTTTAAAGGTGAGGCCCAAAATCCCCAAGGTTTTCCCTTTGACCGGGCCGACGGCCTTAAGGATCTTTTCGACCATCCTTTGCTTTTGACGTTGATTGACCCGAATGACCGACTTGACGATCTCAAAATCATAGCCGAGGGAATCGGCCAGTTGCGCCAAGGCGGAAGTATCTTTGGGGAAGCAAGATCCCCCGAATCCCGGGCCGGGGTGTAAAAACTTTGAACCGATCCGGTGGTCCAGGCCCATCCCCTTGGCCACCTGGTGGACATCAGCCCCCACTTTTTCGCAGAGATTGGCCATTTCATTGATGAAGGATATTTTGGTGGCCAGAAAGGCATTGGAGGCGTATTTGATCATTTCAGCCGTTTCCACCGTGGTGATCACAAAAGGGGTCTCAATGAGATAGAGGGGGGAGTAGAGGTCTTTCATGATGGCCACGGCCTGATCGCTTTCGGCCCCGATCACCACCCGGTTGGGCCTTAAAAAATCCTCAATGGCCGACCCTTCCCGTAAAAACTCCGGGTTAGACACAATGTCAAAGGGCAATTTTTCTTTTTGATTCTTGCGGATAATTCCATGGATGATCTTACCGGTCCCCACCGGGACGGTACTCTTGGTCACAATCAATTTATACCCGTCCATGGTCCGGCCGATGGCCTGGGCCACTTCTTTGACGTAACGCAAATCCGCTTTCCCCTGCGAATCGGAGGGGGTGCCTACTGCGATAAAAATAACCAAAGACTGTCTGACCCCTTCTTCCAAATTACCGGTAAAAGAAAGGCGATTCTCTTTTACATTCTTGGCAACCATTTCTTCCAGACCGGGCTCATAAATGGGGATCTTCCCATGTTTAAGACGTTTGATCTTTTCCTGGTCGTTGTCCACGCAAGTTACCCGTATCCCGAACTCCGCAAAACAGGCCCCGGTAACCAATCCCACATAGCCCACTCCGATAACACAAATATTCACCTTGGTTGTTCCTCCTCGCGCCGATTTATAGCTTCTTCCACTTCGTGCCAGAATAAAAAAGTCTTGTCATCCAATTTTGACGGACATGTAAAAGTCCCTACTGTCATCCCGAACGAATGTGAGGGATCTGAATCCTCCCGGACCCGACGCCAGCCCCAAATCAAATCCGTGATCCGTCGGCTTTGAGCTTTCAGCTTTGAGCTTTGAGCATCATATATTCAACGGTCGCTTTCAAACCTTGACGAAGCCCCACCCCCGGTTGAAAACCCAGCGTTTTTCTGGCCTTTTGAATGTCCGCCTTGGAATACCGGATATCGCCCGTTCTGGCCGGTGCAAAAACCGGTTCCCGGGCGGATTGAATAATTTTTTTTAAGTGCCCCAATAATTGTAAAAGGGTATACGAACGTCCTGAAGCCACATTAAAAACCTCCCCTTCGATCCCGGCCTGACGGCAGGCCTTAAGATTGGCCTGGACCACATCCCCGACAAAAACGAAATCCCTGGATTGCTTTCCATCTCCATAGATTATCGCCGGGCTGTCCTGGAGGAGGCGTTCAATAAATTTGGGGATCACGGCGGCATATTCCGAATTGGGGTCCTGTCTTGGTCCAAAGACATTAAAATAGCGCAAGGCCACGGCCTGCTGGTCATAGAGTCTGGAGAAAAGGCGGCAATAATATTCGCCCACTAATTTGCTTAAGGCATAGGGGGAAAGGGGATTGGGGGTCATAGATTCCCGTTTAGGTTTAGGAGATTTTTCTTCCAGGGGACTGTCCCCGTAAACAGCAGTCGAACTGGCAAAAACAACCCTTTGAATCCCGGCCTTTTTGCAGGCCTGCAGTACATTCAACGTTCCCTGAATATTGACCGCCTGAGTGTTCTCCGGGTCATCAACCGATTTGGGCACGGAAATCTGGGCCGCCTCATGAAAAACAAAGTCCATTCCGGAAACCGCCTGATCGCAGGCCTTCCGGTCTTGTACATCCCCCTCGATAATTTCCAGACTCGATGGAGAAGCGGCCTGAATTTCCTGGAGATTTCTCCGATGACCGGTTGAAAAGTTATCCAGGACCCGAACCAGATGCCCTTCTTTTAAAAGGGCTTCGGCAATATGAGACCCGATGAATCCCGCCCCGCCGGTGACTAAATAATTGGCCATAAACTGATCCTTGTTGAATCTTTCTGCCCCTCCGGGGCGCCACGAAGCATGAAAATTCTTTTTAGGGGCTATGGGCTATAGGCTATAGGCGATGGGCAAGGTAAAATGGTTTTTTTCGCGTATTGCCTCTTGAAACTTGCATCTTGCAACTTGCAATTTTCTCTTCAACTGACCCCTGATCCCCGACACCCCTGAACACTATTTTCGTATTACTTTGAGCTTTCAGCTTTGAGCTTTGAGCAATTCAGCTTCGTCCTACTTAACCGCTTCCTTCAAAACCCTGATCAAATCCCCGGCCTTAACAGCAGCGGTCCCCACCTCTCCCACTACAATACCCGCTGCAAAATTGGCCATCTTACAAGCCTGGATCATATTCACCCCTGAAACCAGTGAAAGAATCAGTGTAGCAATAACCGTATCCCCGGCCCCGGTTACATCAAATACCTTTTGGGCCACCGTGGGAATATGCTCAACCTTCTTGTTTTTTAAAAAAAGGGTCATGCCCTCGCGCCCCCTGGTGATCAGGACCGATTCACATTTTGTTTTTTTCAGAAGATACCTTCCCGCCCAAAGGAGATCTTCTTTGGATTCGATCTTTTTTCCTACGGCCATCTCGGCTTCAAGGTGATTGGGGGTAATCACCGTAACCTGATCATACCAGCCCATGTTGTGGGGTTTTGGATCCACCAGAACGGGAATGGAATTTTTCCCGGCGATCTTTTTCAAACCGATCATCAGTTCCTGGGAAACCACCCCTTTCCCATAATCGGAAACGATGATCCCCTGAATTTGGGAAATATTTTTTCTGATAATGTTCAGAATAGCTCTAAGAGTTTCGGGGAGAATAGATCCGACTTTTTCCCGGTCCACCCGGACCACCTGCTGATGATGGGCTATGACCCGGGTCTTAATGGCCGTCGGCCTTCCTTCTTCGACCACGATCCCTTCGGTAGTCGTACCCAACGATTGAAGTTTCCGGATCAGTCTTCGGCCCATGCTGTCGGAACCAATGACCCCGGCTAATAAAACCTGGCCTTTAAGCCCCAATAAATTATTCACCACATTGGCCGCCCCTCCCAATAGAAAAGTTTCCTTTTCCACCTTAACTATTGGAACCGGGGCCTCGGGAGAGATGCGGGAAACTTCTCCCCAAAGAAATTCATCCATCATAATATCGCCGACAACCAGGACCTTGTTATTGGGGAAGGCATGGATGGCCTTCACCATTTCCTGAACTTCGGAACCGGCTAAAACCATAAGAGCCTCTTAGGACTGAGTTCGGAGTTCGGAGTTCGGAGTTCGGAATTTAAAAGAAACTCTCCTTCGTCATTCATTATTCGATATTCGATATTCGATATTCGCTTTTTCATGATTCGTCGTGCTCCCCGGGGCGATAAGTGTTTATCGCGAAAAAAAATCATTTTTTCAACGCCCTGGCGATACTGCGCCGATAGGGAGGTTTCAATATCCCCTTCTCGGTAATGATCCCGGAAATATAAGAATGGGGGGTTACATCAAAGGCCGGATTCATGATGGTGGTCCCCGGCGGGGCTATCCTCTTGCCGGCCAGATGCGTAACCTCTTTTTCATTCCGTTCCTCAATAGGGATGGCCTCACCGCCTTTAATCTGAATATCTATAGTCGAACAGGGGGCAGCCACATAAAAAGGGATATGGTGCTCCCTGGCCAATACGGCCACTGAATAGGTTCCGATTTTATTGGCGGTATCTCCGTTGGCGGCAATCCGGTCCGCTCCGACGATGACCACATCAATCAAACCTTTCTGCATCAGACAGCCGGCCATACTATCGGTGATCAGGGTCACCGGGATATGATCTTTAACCAATTCCCAGGCGGTCAATCTGGCCCCTTGCAGAAAGGGACGGGTCTCATCGGCAATTACCCGGACCTCTTTCCCGGCCTCGTGGGCCGCCCGGATTACACCCAGGGCCGTTCCATAGCCCCCGGTGGCCAAGGCCCCGGCATTGCAGTGGGTCAGGATGGTGGCCCCTTTTTTAATGACTTCCTGGCCTATCGATCCCAAACGCTTATTGATTTCAATGTCCTCGGTCAGCATATACCGGGCCTCACGGATCAAGGCCTTCTTCAGGGGGTCGATTTTTTGAATGGAGCCGTTCGCGACGACCTTCTCCATCCGCTTAATGGCCCAAAAAAGATTGACCGCCGTAGGTCTGGCACGCCCCATTTCCAGACAGATTTTATTGAACCGGACCTTGAAGGCCTCGATGTTTTCGGCCCCTATTTCCTTGGCCCCCAGGGCCAATCCCATGGCTGCGGCAACCCCGATAGCCGGGGCCCCCCGGATGACCATTTCTTTTATGGCCTTGATGACTTGACGGTAATTGGAACAATGGACATAAGTCTCCTGTTGGGGGAGTTTCCGTTGATCGATCATTATGACCCGATCATTTTTCCATTCAATGGTTTTGATCATATTAAATCCTGTTGTCAGGCAAGATGCCTGACCTATTTTCTGAGATCAATTAAACCTTAGAGCCTCTTGCAAAAGTCCATTCTTTTTTAAATAGGTCAGGCATCTTGCCTGACTTCTTAAAATGATCTAAACAATTCCTTCTCATATCTTGTATTAGCCGATGAATATCGATAATTCCCCGGATCAGAAACCAATTCTTTTCTAACCGGATTATTATGAATATAATTTATCTTTTCGATGACTACTTCTTCTGACCATAACGTTAAATCCATAGAACTGGATTGCCATACTGAACCTTTGTGTTGGCTATTTTTGTTGATCTCTTTGCTTGAGAAGCTCTTAATACTGTGCATACATTGGGAAACATTTTTCTCTTTTGGAATAATAATCAAATGAAGATGGTCAGGCATAATTACAAAGGCAACAAGATCAAACCAGTTGTTCCTTTGACCGAAAAGCAGGCCTGAAACCAAAATTTCAGCATTTGTACTATTAGAGAAAAAAGGATAATTATTCAGCGTCTTGGTTGTTATGAAAGACGGATATCCATTTAAATTTAATCGTAAAATATTCATATTGCGATTGTCAGGCAAGATGCCTGACCTATTTTCGAGAATAATTTAACCTGGATAATGGGTCAGGCATCTTGCCTGACTTCTTAAAATGGCCTTGCACTTCCTTACTCATCCCCTAATTTTTCTTTCAAGATTTCGTTGACCATCTTCGGATTGGCCTTGCCCTGGGTCTTTTTCATGATCTCGCCGACAAAAAATCCCAAAAGCTTGGTTTTCCCGTTTTTATATTCCACAATTTTATCCGGATTAGCCTTAAGAACTTCTTCAATAACGGCCTGGATCTGGCTGCTGTCGGTCATCTGAACCAAGCCCCTGTCTTCGATAATGGCTTTAGGAGTCCTGCCGGTTTCGAACATCTCTTCAAAAACGGTTTTAGCGATCTTGCCGCTGATCACCCCTTCCTGAATCAGATCCAGAAGGGCGGCCAGATTCCCGGCCGAGACCGGGCATTGCTCGATGTCTTTTTCTGCCCTTTTTAATTCCCGGATTAATTCCACCATGATCCAGTTGCTGAGCGTTTTCGGTTGGGGATGAAGCCTCAGGCATTCTTCAAAAAAATGGGCCAGACCCTTGGAAGAGGTCAAGACCTGGGCATCATATTCAGGAAGACCGAATTGGCTGACAAAACGGCGGCGTTTGGCTTCCGGCAGCTCGGGCAGGCCGTTCCGCACCGTTTCGATCCATTCCCCGCTTATTTCCAGAGGAATCAAATCCGGATCCGGGAAATAACGGTAATCGTGGGCCTCTTCTTTGCCCCGCATGGACAGGGTTACCCCCCGGGCTGCATCCCAAAGTCTTGTTTCCTGTACACATTCTCCTCCATCATCCAGGACGGCCCGTTGTCGTCTGATTTCAAATTCCAGGGCATTCTCAACGTGTTTAAAGGAGTTCATGTTTTTCAACTCGGCCTTGGTCCCGAATCCCGTAGCGCCTAAAGGGCGGAGAGAAATATTGGCGTCACAACGAAAACTGCCTTCTTCCATGTTGCCGTCGCAGATATCTAAATAACGCAAGATCTCCCGTAACCGCCGCAGGTAATCCCCGGCCTCTCCGGGAGTCCGTAAATCGGGTTCGCCGACAATCTCAATTAAAGGAACTCCCGTCCGATTAAAATCCACATAGCTGACCGGCCGCATATCATCATGGATCAATTTCCCGGCATCTTCTTCAATATGGATCCGGGTAATTCCGACCCTTTTGGTCTGACCGTCGGCTTCAATGTCGATCCATCCTTTTTCCGCCAGGGGGAATTCATACTGGGAAATCTGATATCCCTTGGGCAGATCAGGGTAGAAATAATTTTTCCTGGCTAACAAGCTGTAAGGGGCAATGGTGCAATGGGTGGCCAGGGCCATGCGCATGGCATATTCGACCACTTTTCTGTTGAGGACCGGCAGAGAGCCGGGCAACCCCAGACAAACCGGACAGGTATGGGTATTGGGTTCGGCTCCGAATCGGGTTGAACAACCACAAAAGATCTTACTGGCGGTCAATAATTGGGCATGAATTTCCAGGCCAATTACCGCTTCCCATTCTGGCATAGTCGATTCCTTAGTTCGAAAATAAAGTTTCAGGTTTCAAGATGCAAGTTTCAAGAGGCTATAGGCTATAGGCGAAAAAAAACCATAAAATCGTTTTTACCTTGCCCATCGCCTATTGCCCATGTCCCCTAAAAAAATTTTCAGGGTTCCTTGTCGCCCCTTGGGGCATGAACGAATTAAAATAGTTAATTTATCTTAGATTGTTGTTTTTTGTCAAGAAACAGATTGCTTGAGGAATAATTCTTATTTTCATCCTCTTATTCCCATAGGTTGAGGCCAATAGGTCCGGCCCATTAATAGAATCGCCGATAAAAAGTTTAACAGAAAAAGGAAACTGAGGGCCCAGGCCATTCCCGGTTTTTTCTATTTGACCTCGATAGGCGATTTCAGTATAATATTCCTTAAGCTGTTAAAATTTTTTAAAAAAATAAAGGGGGGTTCACTGTGGACATCGTTCAAAGGGTAAAAGACATTATCTTGAAACCCAAGGAAACCTGGGCCGTAATCAAAACGGAACAGACTACCATCAAAGAACTTTACACCTCTTATGCGGTCATATTGGCAGCCATCCCACCCATAGCCACTTTTATTGGGCTCTCCCTGATGGGTATCTCTATGATGGGGGTTTATTACCGTTCCCCCCTGGGAATGGGGATCAGCCATGCCGTGGTTTCCTATGTCTTATCCATGGTAGGGCTCTATATCGTAGCCCAGGTTATCGATGCCCTGGCCCCCAGCTTCGGCTCCCAAAAAAATCTGGTCAACGCCATGAAGGTGGCGGTCTTTTCCTGGACCCCTTCCTGGATAGCCGGTATCCTGATGATTTTACCGGTCCTCTCTCCCCTTGCCGTCCTCATCTCACTTTACAGCCTTTATGTTTTTTATTTAGGCCTGCCTATTTTGATGGACACGCCCAAGGATAAAGCCCTGGGGTATTTTATTATCACTATCGTAATCAGCATCGTAGTATTTATACTCATCGGAACCATTTCCCGGTCTCTATTTGGCCTGGGGAGAATGGGTTGGATGTAAGCCTTCATGCCCGATGGGACGTCAAGAAGCATGAAAATGGAACAGTCAAAGGCTTACTTAGGCACGGGTCAGGCACAAAGCCTGACACACGGATTACAAGGATTAACCATTTAATTTCTCAAGAAAAGGGGTTTCCCTTTTCTTGAGACCAGCTTCCGCCGAAGGCGGATGTTGGTCATCCCTCAATCCAGACTTGACGGGATCGAGGGATATCCCATAGCTTTAACTGTGTAATCCGTGAAATCCGTGCCAAAAATCTATTTTCGAACTAAATGTGCATCTGAGAATTTATCTCTAATTTTTCAAAAGGAGATCATCAGGGGGGTCCTCAATGAACCGTTTTAAATTTCGGAGGTTATTTTTTTCCATTTTTATTTTTTTGTTGTTTAACGCCCCTCCTCTTTATGCCGACAAAGCGGCTTTAACCATCACCGCTCCGGAGACAGCGGCTAAGGGGT
>CAZVHO010000176.1:0-9977 GCA_964627515.1 uncultured Thermodesulfobacteriota bacterium
GTACGGTCTGTAACCGGGCCTTTCTCAAAGAGGTGAATGAAATGAACAACCTGGTCAAGGAGCTGGGGTCGGTGGGCCTAATGAGCGCTGCCGCCTGAGGGAGGAGGCTGGAGGCCGTTATCTGGGAAGGCATTGAAACATGAAAATATCGAATATCGAATAATGAATTTCGAAGGAAAGCAAAAACAAATCACTTCATGATTCGAGATTCAATGTTCGAAATTCAATATTGATGACTTTGTAAAAACCCGTCATTCCCGCGCAGGCGGGAATCCAGGTTAATCATTAGCTGTTAATCCCGCCTTTGGCGGGACTGGATTCCCGTTTCCACGGGAATGACGAAAATGGGCTCTTCTGGACTTTTTACGATACCGTCAATAATAGGCTAAGGAAATTATGGAGCATAGAAAATTAAAAACATTTGACACATTGGTAATCGGCGGCGGTATTGCCGGACTCCAGGCGGCCCTGGATCTGGCCGACCAGGGTTTCAAAGTGGCCGTTGTGGAAAAGGACGCCTCTATCGGCGGGAAGATGATCCGTCTTTCCAAAGTATTTCCCACCCTGGACTGCGCCAGTTGCATCACCACGCCCAAAATGGCCGCCGCCGCCCATCACGAAAATATCACCCTCTTCACCTATTGTGATCTGAAATCCCTGGATCGTCAAAACGGTCTCCTTTCCGCCAGGGTGACCCAAAAGCCCCGGTATGTGGACCCGGCCAAATGTATCGGCTGCCGGCAGTGCGAATATGGCTGCCCGGTCTATGTACCCGATGCGGAACAGGGGAGGTTCAGTGCCCGCAAAGCCATTTATATTCCCTTTTCCAATGCCGTCCCCCAGCTCGCCCTGCTGGATGTGGCCAACTGCTCCTTATGCGGCAAATGCGCCAAAATCTGTCCGACCCAGGCCGTAGATTATTTGGAGCAGCCCGCGGATTTTAGGATCCAAAGCAAGACGGCGATTCTGGCAACCGGATTTAAGTTGACCCCTTTGGATCAAAAGGAAGAATACGGCCAGGGCAGGATTAAAAATGTCATTACCTCCTTGCAGATGGAGCGCCTTCTGGCCCCTCACGGACCGTTCCAGCGGGTCGTCCGTCCATCGGACGGCAAGGAACCGGGCTCCATCGCCTTTGTCCAATGCGCCGGTTCCCGGGATAAAAGCCTGGGGATCCCTTATTGTTCCAGGGTCTGCTGCATGTACGCCATCAAGCAGGCCATGCTCCTTTCCGGCGCTCTGCCCATGGCCGATATTACCATTTACTATATGGATATCCGGGCCTTCGGCAAAGGCTATGAACAGTTCTTTCAAAATGCCCGGGCCATGGGGATCGAGTTTGTCAAAGCCAAGATAGCCAAAATAAAATCCGGTGAAAATCAAAATGTGGTCTTGAGTTATGAAAATCAGGAAGGGGACGGCGGCCTGATGCATCGGGAACATGATCTGGTTTCGCTTTCCCTGGGGATGGTGCCGGATTGGAACCCGGCAGGAATTTGTCCGGTAACGATCAGCCAGGATGCCTTCCTGAAAAACATAAGGCCGAGTATCGCCCCCACATTGACCAGCCTGGAAGGGGTTTTTGCTGCTGGGGTGGCCCTGGGTCCCAAAGATATCGTTGATACCATAGCCGAGGCCGGAGCCGCGGCCATGGAGGTCTCCAACTATTTAACGGCCCTGAAAAGAAAAGAGGCGGCTTGATGTTAATAGAATTAGTTAGACATGGCCTGGATTCCCGCCTCCGCCCTCCGGGACGTAGTCCCCAACGGGACGGAGTCAGGAATGACGAATCTTTACAGTGTCACAAATCGTAGCAGGAGAAAAAGATATGGCCACTGAAACAGAAAACAGGCCGGAAGAAATGGAAAAAAAGTCGGTGTCTATATCTGCCATTGCGGCGGCAATATTTCAGACCATGTGGATGTCCGGCAATTGGCGGAAAATGCCGGACATCTTTCCGGGGTGGCGACGGCCCGGACCAACATGTTCATGTGTTCCGATGCCGGCCAGGAACTGATCCAGGAAGATATAAAAAAGGGTCTGGTCAACCGTATCGTAGTGGCCTCCTGCGCCCCCAGTCTCCATGAAACGACCTTTCGGGGGGCCATCAAACGGGCCGATATGAACCCCTATCTGTATGAACATGCCAATATCCGGGAGCAGGTCAGTTGGGTCCATCATGGAAAGAAGGCCACCGACAAGGCCACCCGGCTGGTGGCGGCGGCCGTGGCCAAGACAAAAAAAATGGACCCCCTGGACCCGATTCGGGTTGAAGCCAAAAATCATGCGGTCGTTATCGGAGGCGGGATGGCCGGATTGCGGGCGGCGGTCGATCTTTCCCGTCGAGGTGTCGAAGTGACCCTGATAGAAAAATCGCCCTTTTTGGGCGGCCGGGCGGCCGGTCTGGACAAACTGGTCCCCAGCGGAGAGTCGGCCCCTGAACTGATTCGCCAAATAGTCGGAGAAGTCCTGGCTGAAAAAAATATTACGATTTATTCCTGTTCCGAGATCATCAAGGCCGATGGGTATGTGGGAAACTTTAAGCTTACCTTCCAAAGAAGACCCCTCGAATTGAATGGGGATCCAACAATTTCGGCCATCCCGGCTTACCAAAATGCCGCCGTGGGTGATTTTATTCCCTTTGCCGGGTACTTCCCGCAACCCGTCCCGGAAATAACCGAAGAATTCACCCTCCATACAGGGGCCGTCATCCTGGCCACGGGATTTAAACCCTATGTTCCCTCAAAAGGGGAATATGGTTTCAAGGAACACCCGGAAGTCATCACCCTGCCGGAGCTTATCCGGCATATGGCCCGAACCGACTCTCAAGGGTCTCAACTGGAATTGAACGGCAAAAAGATCGAACGGGTGGCTATGATTCACTGCGTAGGGAGTCGGCAGATACCGGGTATTCACGAACCCGGTCCGGAAGGCATCCTGAACGAATATTGTTCCAGAGCCTGCTGCAGCGCCACCCTCCAGGCCGCCAGCGCCATCAGGGAAAAATACCCGGAAACAAGGGTCTTTGAATACTACCGGGATATCCGCACCTACGGTCGGGGACAGGAAGAATACTATGAACGGGCCTCGAAAAATCATGTACTCTTTTTGCGTTTCGAAGCCGACGCCCCTCCGGTGATCGAAGCGGTTAGCGGCTCAGGACACCCTCTAAAGGTGACGGTGAAGGATACCCTGACCTTCGGAGAGGAAATTGAAGCCGAGGTGGACCTGGTGGTCCTGTCCGTAGGCATGGAACCGAATGACATCTCGGAACTGGTGGAAATGATGAAACTGCCGGTAGGTTCCGATCGCTTTCTGCTGGAAGTCCATCCCAAGCTCCGTCCGGTGGAGGTGGCCAAAACCGGTATCTTATTGGCCGGGACTTGCCAGGCCCCCATGGATATCAGTGAGGCCTGTAACGCAGCCCAGGCGGCTTCGGTCAAGGCCTCGGCTTTGTTGACCAGGGGCTATGTGGAGTTGGATCCTTATGTGGCCCAGGTAGCCCTGGATCGCTGCACCGGAAAAGGTCTTTGTACCGAGGTCTGCCCCACGGAAGGGGCCTTACAAATAGAGGAAATGATTGTTGACGGGAAAGAAGTCCGGCAAGCCCGGGTCAACCCGGCCCTTTGTACCGGATGCGGTATCTGCGTGGCTGTCTGTCCTGATAAGGCCATCGATGTCAACGGCTGGAAGCTGGAGCAGTATGAAGCCATGGTGGAAGCCATAGCAGGATAGATTTCGGATTTCGGAATGCGGATTTCGGAATTAAATACTTTTTAATACGAAAATAACGTTGCGGGTTACGGGTTTAAAACCAACCGTACTTCGACATTCATTATTCGATATTCGATATTCGACATTCGACATTTTCATGCTTCGTGGTGCCCCCTGGGGCATGAGGGTTTAATAGGGTGTGGCACACTAACGAGTCATGAGGAATAATTCCAAATAGAAGGAAGACCATGGAAAAGATGACTGGCCAGGAGGCCTTAAAAAAGCTCAGAGAAGAACGCAAAGAGACTATAGTGCAGGCCAAGAGCCTGATAAAAGAACAGAGTTCGATCATAAAAAAAATCAAGGAGCACCTCCAGGGTGATGGCAAAACCGTGCCGGAAATCGCCCGGGCCACTGGAATCAAAAGCTCCCAGGTCCTTTGGTTTGTTATGGCCCTGAAGAAATACGGCCAGGTGCTCGAGGGTCCGAAAGATGGCGACTATTTTAAATATCAACTCACCAACCCCTAAGGGAGAACGATGATGGCTGACCGGATTGATCCTGATTTGATGACCCAATTAAAAAAGTTCGGCCTGTCCGATGCCACGGAATGCTTCAATTGCGGTAATTGCACGGCCGTCTGCGCTTTGTCTTCGGAATCCACCCCCTTCCCCAGGAAGGTCATCCGCTATTTGCAGTTGGGCTTAAAATCCAAACTGGCCGGGAGCGTGGAACCCTGGCTGTGTTATTACTGCGGCGACTGTTCCAAGACCTGTCCGCGGCAGGCCAATCCGGGGGAAGTCATGATGGGGCTCCGCCGATTTCTGACGGCCTCTTATGACTGGACCGGCATTTCGCGCCTCTTCTACACCTCAAAACTATTTGAAGTCCTGTCACTTTTGGTGGTAGCCGCCCTGGTGGGCCTGGGCTTTTATTTCTTTCACGGCCCCATGCTGACCGAACGTGTAGCCTTAAATGTCTTCGCTCCCAACACGACCATTGAGATCCTGGACCTGATTATGCTGGGAGTCCTGTCTTTTTTCCTCTTGAGCAATGCCTACCGGATGTCTAAAGCCGTTATGGCCGATGGGCCGGCAGCCGGACCGGGGTCTCGAACAAAAGGGATATTCGGGATCCCCTGGTCCGTTTATGCCAGGGAGGCCAAGGAATTCATCCTTCAGTTTATGACCCAGAAACGATTGGCCTCCTGCGGCACCCTGGCCCAAAAGACCCAGTGGCTGGTCCATCTGCTGATTATGACCGGATACTCCACCGTCTTTCTGCTGGTGGTGGTGGGCATCCGCTGGTTTCAGCGGGATGAAATCTATCCCTTATGGCACCCTATCCGGTTGCTGGGCTATTATTCCACCTTTGCCATCCTCTACGGCGTCACTTACGCCCTGGTCGGCAGGATCAGGAAAAGCAAGCCCGTTTACCAGCATTCCCATTCATCGGACTGGGTCTTTTTGATCATGCTTTGGCTGACCGCTTTCAGCGGCATCTTGATTCACTTTGCCCAGTTGCTGGTTATGCCTCTGACCACCTACTTTATCTATGTCATTCACCTGATGATCGCTGTCCCTATGCTGGTCATTGAAGTCCCTTTTGCCAAGTGGACCCACCAGCTTTACAGGCCCCTGGTCCTTTATCTGACGAAAGTCAAGGAAAGGGCTCTCCAGGAAGAAACTGAATCCGAAACCATAATACCCGTTCCCAAAGCCAATCTGGCGGAAATGGGCTAACCGAATCAACAAAGGAGAAACACCAATGGCGGAAAAAGAAGAAAAATGCCTGTTTATCTGTACCCACGCCGGGGATGATCCGGAAAAGGCGGCCATGCCTTTTGTCATGGCCTGCGCGGCCCTGGCCATGGACGTCAAGGCCCTGGTGGTTTTGCAGGGTCAGGGCGTTTGGCTGGCTAAAAAAGGCTACTGCGAAACCATGGCCAAACCAGGAGGCTTTGAATCCCTGACCAAATTGATTGCTGATTTTCTGGAATTGGGAGGGGAACTGAAGGTCTGTGTCCCCTGTATCAGGATCCGTAATATTGCCGAATCCGATTTGATTGAAAAGACCGGGACAACGGCCGCCGGCCAGCTCATCACCGAATCGCTCAAGGCCAACGCCGTTTTTACCTATTAAGCCCTCATGTCCTGTGGGGCGACACGAAGCATGAAAATGCTTCACAAGGCGATAGGCAATGGGCCAGGGGCTATAGGTTAAATGATCTTAAGATTTTTCCTTCGCCTATTGCCTATTGCCCATTGCCCATCGCCATTTTGAGTTTTTTCGCACTTGAAACTTGCATCTTGCATCTTGAACCCTTTTTTTCTTATTAAAATACCGTCTCCCCGACAAAAATATACAGGCTTTACCTTATTTTTCCTATATGGAAACGAAGGTAATATTTAACGAGCAAAAGTTTAGTTAGCCGGGTCGAGGGTGGGTTGAAAGGAGTGGTTTGGATGAAGAGACCCCTTATTGGCTTGTTGGTGATATTCTTTTTCTTTGGTGACGTCGGGCCGGGAAAAAGTTATGGCCTGGAAAAACAAATCGCTCTGAAAGAGGCCGTTAAAACCGCCCTGGAAGAAAACCATGACCTCCGGGCCACGGAAAACAGGCTTTTCGCCCAGGAAGCCGATATCGGTATGGCCCGCAGTGCCTTCCTGCCAAAAATCGCCTTCGAGGAAAGGGCCACCCGCACCAACAACCCGCCGACGGCCTTTATGATGAAACTGAATCAAGGCCGGTTTTCCCCATCCGACTTTGAGATCGGTTCCCTCAACAATCCGCAACCAGTTACCGACCTCCAGACCCTGTTGACCCTTGAACAACCGCTTTATGACCCGAAGGTCTCCCTTGGGCTGGCTATGGCCCAAAAGGAACATGCGGCTCAGAATGAAAGCTATTACAGAAAAAAGGAGGAACTGGCCCTGAAAGTCGCCCGGGTCTATCTCCAGGTCCATACGGCCAAAGGGTTTATTGAGGTCAGCCAAAAGGCCCTCGAAGATGCCCGGGAACACTTAAGGGTCGTCGAAGTAAGATACAAAAATGGACT
The DNA here is from genome assembly GCA_964627515.1 of uncultured Thermodesulfobacteriota bacterium. GTDB lineage: Bacteria > Desulfobacterota > RBG-13-43-22 > RBG-13-43-22 > RBG-13-43-22 > RBG-13-43-22. The sequence goes on from CAZVHO010000176.1 coordinate 6,773, forward strand.
GGGTCTTTACTCCGATATCCTGAGGGCTTCAACGGCCGTCACTTCGGCCGAGCAGCAAATGGTCAGCGCCGAGAAAAATCTGGCCGTGTCTAAAAGGATGCTGGGGCTCCTCCTGGGGAAAACCGATCCTCTGGATACGGATGATCAAAATATCAGCCTCCCCTTGATGCCCATTGATTATTATACCGGGGCCTCTGAGGGAAGAAAAGACCTCAAGGCCCTGAAGATGCGCCACGAGAATGCCCAAAATACGGTGAAGTTGTCGGAAGCCAAATATTTTCCGACCATCCATCTGGGAGGAACGTATCAGCTCAACGACCACAATACGCCTCTGGGTTCCGAGGGAAAATCCTGGCTTTTGTCAGCCGCCCTCCGCTGGGATCTGTTTGATGGGATGAACCGGAAATATGAGCGGGCCAAAGCCCTCCGAATGGTTAAGGAAACGGAAGAGCAGTTGAAAGGCCTTGACCAGATGGTGACCTTCAAAATCCATGAGGCCTATCTGACGGTTCAAGAAGCGCAAAAAAATGCCGAGTTGGCCAGGGCGGCCCTCAAGACCGCCGAGGAAGGCCAGCGGCTGGTCAAGAGCCGCTATGAAAATTCCCTTTCTCCCCTGGTGGACTTTCTCGATGTCCAGGTGCACCTGAACCAGGCCAGGGCCGACCGGGTGGCCAAAGAGAATGAATATCTCTTTGCCCTGATCCATCTCGGATTCGAAAGCGGCACTATCCTGAAGGATTTAAATATAGAGTGAAGTCAACCAGGATGAGTTCGTAATATCCGGAAGACCCCAATTTCGTCATTCCCGTGAAAACGGGAATCCAGTGTTTAAATTAGTTACATATAGCCTGGATTCCCGCCTGCGCGGGAATGACGAGTTTTTACATAGTCATCAACAATAATGATGGTCTTTTTACAAGTCCATCACTGATTGGAGGCATTTTTGATGAAAAGGACCCTTCCCTTCTGGCTCATAGCCATGCTCCTGCTTTTTATAGGTTGCCGGGAAAAAGAACCCCATCTTTCTTCCCAAGCCCAACGACCAATTGTGACCGGTGTATCCCTGCTCAAGGTTTCTCCTTCTTTAATAGATTCCTTCTATGAGACATCGGGCACCGTCAAGGCCGGGACTACCAGTATCGTGGCCAGCCGCAGTCTGGGAATGGTAACGGCAATTAAGACCAGGGAAGGCGATCGGGTCAAGGCTGGAGAGGTCCTGCTTACCATAGACGACCGGGATCTGGCCCAGAAGATGGTTCAGGCCGAAACGGCCAACCAGGAGGCCTTAAAGGCCCTTGAAGTGGCCAGACAGAACAGGTCCCTGGCCGAGGTTACCTTCCGGCGATACGCCAATCTCCATTCGGAAAAAGTGATCACCCAGCAGGAGATGGACCAGATAGAAACCCGGAAAAAGGTGGCCGAGACGGAATATGACCGTCTCCAGGAAACCGTCAAGCGGACCAGGGCCGCCGTGGAGGAAGCCAGGATCTATCATGGATTTACCAGGGTGACTGCCCCGGTCTCCGGCCTGATTACCGAGAAGAAGATCGATCCGGGGAGTCTGGCTGCCCCGGGGATGCCCCTTTTGACTATTGAAGATACCTCCCAATACAAGGTGGAAGCCTCTGTGGATGAACGTTTGGTCCAAAAAATCAAGAAAGGGAGCCCGGTCTATATCCTCCTGGATTCCAGCGGTGAACGGATTTCCGGTTCCATCAGGGAAATCGTTCCGGCCATCGATCCGGCCTCCAGGACCTTCCTGATCAAGATTCCCCTGAAAGGACGGGGCTTAAAAAGCGGCCTCTATTGTAAAGTCCTTATTCCGGAAGGGCAAAAAGAAACAATCCTGGTTCCGAAAAAAGCTGTGGTGGAAAAGGGGCAACTGGAAGGGGTCTATGTGGTGGATGACCGGAAGGTGATGACCTTCCGCCTCATCAGAACAGGGAAAGCCCATGAAAACCGGATAGAGGTTCTTTCAGGACTGAAGGGCGGAGAAGAGGTGGTCGTGGAGGGTGTGGAACGGGCCATTGACGGAGGATGGGTAAAACCGTGAGTCTCAGGATACTCGGATTTGCCGGAACGGTCGCCAAGACCTTCATCAAATCGAAGCTGACGCCCCTGATCGTCATCGCCTCTATCTTTCTCGGCCTGTTTGCCATAGTGGTGACCCCCAGGGAGGAAGAACCCCAGATTATCGTTCCCATGATCGACGTCATGGTCCACTATCCCGGGGCCTCGGCCCAGGAGGTGGATGAACGGGTCACCAAACCCATGTCCAAGTTCCTCTGGGAAATAAAAGGGGTGGAATACATCTATACCCTGTCGAAACCGGGGATGAGCATGGCCATCGTCCGGTTTTATGTCGGCCAGGACCTGGAGAAAAGCCTGGTCAACCTCTACAATAAGCTCATGTCGAATTACGACAAGATCCCTCCCGGCGTTTCCCAACCCCTGGTCAAACCCAAATCCATAGACGATGTCCCTATCCTTTCCTTTACCCTCTGGAGTTCCTCCTATTCCGGCTATGAACTGCGCAGGGTGGCCCAGGAGGTGGGCGATGAACTGAAAAAAGATAAGGACGTAGCCGAATTCCAGGTCATCGGCGGGCAAAAAAGACAGATCAGGATTGTCTGGGAGCCCCTTCGCCTGAACGCTTTTCATCTGACACCCGGCCAGCTTGAGGGGGCTTTGCGGAAGGCCAATTTCCTTTTACCTTCCGGCCGATTTCCGTCCGGAAACCGGGAATTCATTGTGGAGACCGGCGGGTTTTTAAAAGATGTTCAGGAAGTGGGCAATCTGGTCCTGACCGTGGCCGACGGGAGACCGGTCTATTTGAGGGAAGTGGCCCGGATTATCGACGGTCCCGAGGAGCCGTCAAACTATGTTTTTATGGGTTTCGGTCCGGGGGAGAAAAAGGCCCCTGGCGGGCTTTTCGAAGCCGTCACCCTGTCCATTGCCAAAAAGAAGGGGACCAATGCCACGCAGATTGCCGAAAGGGCCATGGAGAAAATAGAAGCCCTGAATGGCAACCGGATCCCCTCGGGAATCGAGATCACCACCACCAGAAATTACGGAGAGACGGCCAAAGATAAATCCAACGAATTGCTCAAGCACATGTTTCTGGCTGCCATATCGGTCACCATCCTCATTGCCCTGGCCCTGGGCTGGCGGGAGGCCATCGTGGTGGCCGTGGCCGTTCCGGTCA
>CAZVHO010000177.1:0-6144 GCA_964627515.1 uncultured Thermodesulfobacteriota bacterium
TCACGGGAATGACGTAAATCGGCGCTTTTGGACTTTTTACGAACGCATCAATCTTAACTCCGAAAAACAGAACATTTCAATAGTGGGGCTTTTAATCATTTTTAAGGGGGTGCCGGCTTTGCAGCCAGGAACAAAGTCAGCACCCGCAATCTGTTTATTAATCTGCTTGTCTGGTTTGGGCCTTTATTCGATGATCATCAAGACCTGATCGGCCTCGACCGAATCTCCTTTGGCCACTTTGATCTCTTTTACCGTCCCTTCTCCGTCATTCAGGATCGGCATTTCCATTTTCATAGCCTCAAGAATAGCCACCTCATCCTCATCATGAACCGAATCGCCTACATTCACTTTAATATCAATGACCTTCCCGGCCATAGGTGCCAATACCGCTGCCACAATAATTCCTCCTTTGGGTTTAATAAATTATTTCCGAAATAACAACTTGAAGTTTTTAATAATTCTAAGTTGTTTTGTCAAGTCTAATTAAAAATATGATCAAAAAAATAAAATGATGATCTCGTAAATACTCGTCATTCCCGCGCAGAGCCTGTCCTCGAATGCCTTAATCGGGGACGGGAATCCAGGCCATTAGTACCTATTGAAAACACTGGATTCCCGTTTCCACGGGAATGACGAAAATGGGCGCTTCCGGACTTTTGGGGAGGTTATTAAAAGGGGTTATCCTTGATACTACAATTCTCCATTCTGGTCCATTTTGGCCAGATCCTCAAATTTGATATCTATTCCCAGAACTCCCAGGATTTCATCCCCCTCGTTTCGTGTCGGCCCGGAAACGGTAATGCACAAGGCCCCGGTGATTTTGGAGGTGTAAAAATCGGTAATATGGATCTTTCCGTCTTTAATGGGTTGGGTAAACCAGGACCGGTCTGAAAAGTCCTCGTCCAACTTGAAAACCTGGTACTTAGCCCGGTCTACGATGCGGGTAATATTTTTGGTGATTTTTTTTCCTTCCAGATTGGTGATGTAAATAAACTGAATAAAAGGATTGAGTTCGATAAAATTTTCCATGACCGGCTCCTGGATAACCGGGTTCATACTGCGGATTTCTTCCCGCTCCAGAATTTCTTCAACGATATGGAAGGCCAAATGATAAGCTTTTTGTTTGAGCTCATCAAATTCGGAGACAAAATATTCCGGCAGGTATTTCCGGCTGATACGCTCCATTTCCTGGGCGGAGATGGAGGTAACCCGCCCCTCCTCATACTGTCTCATGACCCATTTGTAAATCTTAACTACCCCGGGATGATGTTTGTCTACGGCCCTTGGACTTTCGAGATTAAGGTGTTTGTTTAACCAGTGGATGATACCGGCTGTCCCTGATTTATCGGTAATAATAATACTGATCGGCCGACCCAGGATTTTTTGGGTATCGAAGATATTATAGATTTCTTCATTTTTGATCAAGCCGTCGGCATGGATCCCGGCGCTGGTGGCATTAAAATCCGTCCCCACGAAAGGGTAATTGGCCGGTATGACGTAATGGATTTCCTTCTCAAAATACTCAGCCATTTCGGTAATCGCCTTGGTATCAATGCCGTTATCCTGTCCCAGAAGGCTGATATATTCGATCAGCAGGCCTTCAACCGGGGTATTGCCGGTCCTTTCTCCAAAGCCCAGCAGCGCCCCGTTTACAGCGGCACACCCGTAAAGCCAGGCCGTGGTGGCATTAATAAATCCCTTATGAAAATCATTGTGGCCATGCCATTCCAGGAGCCGTCCCGGCACCCCGGCGTCATCGATCATGGCCCGGATTAATTTGGCGACGCTGCGGGGCAGGGCCACCCCTGGATAAGTAACCCCATAGCCCATGGTGTCACAGAGACGAATTTTGATATCAACACCCGAGGCCTCTCTCAGTTTCATCAGTTCAATGGCCAGGGGAACGCAAAACCCGTAGATATCGGCCCTGGTGATGTCTTCCATGTGGCAGCGGGGGGTAATCCCCATGTCCAGAGCCTTCTGAACGATGGAAATATATTGTGAAAAGGCCTGGGGCCGGGTCATGTTCAATTTATAGAATATGTGGTAGTCGGAGACCGAGGTCAATATCCCTGTTTCTTTAAGTTCCATCTCCTTGACCAGATTTAAATCATTGGGATGGGCGCGAATCCAACCGGTGATTTCCGGATAAGGATAACCCCTTTCCTGACACTTTCGGAGGGCCTCTTTATCCCTGTTGCTGTAAAGGAAAAATTCAGTCTGCCGGATAACCCCGTAGGGGCCTCCCATCCGATGGAGAAAATCAAATATCTTGAGGATTTGCTCCAAGGTATAGGGAGGGCGGGCCTGCTGGCCGTCCCGAAAGGTGGTATCGGTGATCCATAATTCTTCGCTGGGATCAATGGGGAGGATTTTATGGTCGAAGTCGATGCGGCAGACCTGATCATAGGGGAAGATGTCCCGCTGCAGATTCGGATCACTGACATCCTTCAACTCATAGCGCCAGAACGGCGTGTGTTCGTGATCCAATACTTTTTTGTTCGGGTTCCAGCGTGCCATAATGTACCTCCAAATCGTTCGGTGTTTAGCGTTCGGCGTTCGGCGATGCCACTATTTCTCTGGTCATATTTGATGACCTTATCAAAAGTCACTCTAAGGCTCTTACCCCGACTAAAGCCGGGGTCCAGAATATGTTGAATTCCCTGGATTCCGGCTTTCGTCGGAATGACGCAACGCGGGGATCAGTGACTTTTTCGCCGAACGCTTAACGCCGAACGACGAACGTTATTTTTTCTATTATTTTTTTACATCCAACCGCAACCCCAACTCATTCAACTGAATTCTGCTGACACCGGTCGGGGCGTTGGTCAGGGGGCAAACCGCCTTTTGGGTCTTGGGAAAAGCGATCACTTCCCGAAGCGAAGGGGCGCCGGTCATGAGCATGATCAGGCGGTCCAGCCCGAAGGCGATTCCGCCGTGGGGAGGGGCCCCCATTTCCAGGGCCTCCAACAGGAAGCCGAATTTTTCTTCGGCCTCTTCCTGCGAAATGTTAAGGACCTGGAAGACCTTTTCCTGCATTCCCCTTTGATGAATACGAATACTGCCCCCGCCGATCTCGTTTCCGTTCAGAACCAGGTCATAGGCTCGGGATCGGACCTTCTCCGGCTGGGACATAAGGAGCGGAAGGTCTTCCGCCAGAGGGGCGGTAAAGGGATGATGAACCGCACCATAACGGCTCTCCTCCGCCCTGTACTCCAGGAGGGGGAATTGGTGGACCCAGGTAAATTCATATTGGTTTTTAGGCAGGTCCTGACGATTCCCCAAGTGGAGTCGGATCTTCCCCAGGACTTCATGGACTATGGAGGGGACGTCGGCCTGGAAAAGGATCAGGTCCCCTGGTTGGGCTTCGAGGGTCCGGTCAATAGTCTTCCGTTCTTCTTCTTTAAAGAACTTGGCTAAAGGGGACTGCCAGCCTTCGGGGAGGACCTTGGCCCAAGCCAGGCCTTTGGCCCCCCATTCCTGCGCTAAACCGGTCAGGTCGTCTAACTCCTTGCGGGAAAAGGAAGCCCCGCCCGGGACCATCAGGGCCTTGATACATCCCCCTTTTTGGGCCGCCTCGGCAAAAACTTTGACCTCGGATCTGCCTGCCGGTATGGTCAGATCCCTTATTTCCAGTCCAAAACGCAGGTCCGGCCGGTCGGTTCCGTAGCGGTTCATGGCCTCTTCATAGGTCAGGCGCCGGAAGGGAGAAGGGATTTCAATTCCAAGAATATGCTTGAACAATTTACATATAAGTTCTTCAATTAAAACAACAATATCATCCTCATGAATAAAGGATAATTCCATATCCAACTGGGTGAATTCGGGTTGGCGGTCGGCCCTCAAGTCTTCATCCCGGAAACAGCGGACCACCTGGTAATAGCGATCAAAGCCAGCCACCATCAGGAGCTGTTTAAAGAGTTGAGGAGACTGGGGCAGGGCAAAGAATTTCCCCTGTTGGACCCGGCTGGGGACCAGATAATCCCGGGCCCCTTCCGGGGTACTTTTGGTCAGGAAAGGGGTTTCCACGTCTATGAACCCTTTTTGATCCAGGAAATTTCGAATAAACCGGATAGCCTGGTGACGGACAAAAAAGTTTTTTTGCAGGCTGGGACGGCGCAGGTCAAGATACCGGTAACGAAGGCGGACGGCCTCCGAGACTTCGGCCGTCTCTTCCAGGGTAAAGGGTGGAGTTTTGGAGGTATTGAGTAATTGATACTCATCAACCAGCACCTCAATTTCCCCGGTTTTCAGATTGGGGTTGGCCATGCCTTCAGGCCTGGCCCGGACTTTACCGTGGATGGTGATCACATATTCACTCCGCAGTTGATGGGCCTGCTGATGGACCTGACTATTGATCTCCGGGTTGAAGACTACCTGAGTGATCCCGGCCCTGTCCCTCAGGTCAATAAAAATAAGTCCTCCATGATCCCGGCGGGTGTCCACCCAGCCGGCTAAATGGACCATCCGTCCTATATCCTGGGCTGTCAGAGATCCGCAGTCATGGGTCCGCTGCCCGATCGGTTTATTTTCAGTCAATGGGTTCTCCTTTATATTCAAGGTGTAAGGTTCAAGGTCCAAGGTGTAGGTACCGGATAGACAAAGGGTTTATCAAGAATCCAGTATCAAGTATCCAGCATCAATTCAGGCTTAAGCCCTACCCCTGGAGCCTTACGCCATTCGCCCTGGGCCTCAGCATATTTTTCCAAAAAATAATCCATAAATTGGGGGATCGGAATTTCTTCCTGGCTCTGGGTGTTCAGATTACGGATCAATATCCGATCCTTATTCAATTCTTCCGTGCCCAGGATGGCGGCATAAGGGCTTTTGGCTTTATCGGCCCGCTTAAGCTGGCTCTTCAGACTTTTGTCCTCATATTCCATGAGGGCCGGGATTTCTTTTTTATAGAGGGTCCTTAAAAGACCAAAGGCCTTATCCCGAGCCGCTGCCCCCAGGGAGATCAGAAAAACAAATGGTCGGTTGATCCATTCTTCCTGAGAAGTCAATAACAGGGCGGCCCGTTCCAATCCGATTGCAAATCCGATAGCCGGCAGATCGGGCCCGCCCATTTGCCGGATAAGACCGTCGTAACGCCCCCCTCCGGCCACGGCATCCTGGGCACCCAGGTTGCTGGCGCTGACCTCAAAGGTGGTCCGGCAATAATAATCCAGCCCCCGGACCAGCCGGGGATCCAGATGGACCTGGACGGAAAGTCGTTCGATAAGTTCCAGGACCTGACTGAAATGCTTCTGACAATCCGGACAATTAAAATCTGTAACGGTCGGGGCCCCGCTCAAGACCTCCTGACACCGTTCCACCTTGCAGTCAAATACGCGCAGGGGATTGGATTCCATCCGCCGCCGGCAGTCCGGACATAGAACTTCTTTTTGCCCTTCTAAAAAATCCTTCAAGGCTGCGCTGAAAGACGGTCGGCAAAGGGGGCAGCCTAAAGAGTTTATTTTCAAACGGGTCTCCTGAAGACCGATTCGGTCCAGGATTTTTATCAATAAATAGATAATCTCGGCATCAGCATAGGGGCTGGCGGTCCCGATATATTCGGCATTGATCTGATGGAACTGGCGAAACCGGCCTTTTTGCGGGCGTTCATGACGGAACATGGGACCGATGGAAAAAAGCTTATGGACTTGTTGCTGGCCCTGGAGATTATGTTCGATAAAGGCCCTGAGGACCGAGGCCGTGGCCTCAGGTCGCAAGGTAATCGAATCCCCACTTCGGTCCGTTATCGTATACATTTCCTTTTCAACGATATCCGTATAGGACCCGATGGACCGGACAAAAAGCTCTGTTTTTTCCAGTATGGGGGTCCTGATTTCCGAAAAGCCGAAGGTTTGGAAAACCCGGCGGGCCGTTTCTTCCATAAAGACCCATTTCTCCGATTCACCGGGGAGAATGTCTTTAAATCCTTTTAGAGCCTGAATAACCATGGAACCTCTTTTTCCAAGATCGGAGATCATATTAGAAAACCAAACTTTTATTTATACAAAAATATTTCTCTTTTGTCCAGAATTTGTTGATTTTTATGGAAAGTCAACCGATACAACTCGGCGGGATTCGGGGACTAAAACAATTCTAAGACTCAGAAAACCTTTTCCCAGCGACTTTTTGCTACCAGTATCCAGCATC
>CAZVHO010000177.1:6244-9872 GCA_964627515.1 uncultured Thermodesulfobacteriota bacterium
GCCACCAGGTTGGCGATATCTTCCGGGTCCTGGGGACGGCGCAAAGGGGTAACGGATTTTACCCGGGCTTCGAAAATTTCCCGGGGGGTTTTATCCGCCAGGGTCGGAAAATTCTCTTTGAACCAAACGGCCATCTGTTCCCACATGGGCGTCCAGATATATCCCGGACAAACGGCATTGACCGTTATCTGGTAACGCCCCAGTTCCTTGGCCATAGATTGGGTCAGACTGATGACACCGGATTTGGAGGCGCAATACCCGCCGATGAATTCTTCCCCCTCTTTCCCGCCGATAGAGGATATATTTACGATCCGTCCCCTTTTTCGGGGGATCATCTCTTTGGCCGCTTCACGGGAACATAAGAAGGTCCCTTTGAGGTTTACCTTCATGGATTTTTCCCAGTCTTCCACCGTATGGTCGATTATCAACCCGGTGGCTCCCGTCCCGGCATTGTTAACCAGGATGTCTATCCGGCCGAATTTTTTCAGGCTTTCCTGAACCATTTGTTGAACCTCTTTTTCATTGCCGACATCTACTGGCCACCCAAGACCCTGACCGCCTCGACTGACGATTTCCTGGATTACGGCTTCCACGGCCTTTTCATTAAGGTCCGCGGCCACCACGGTTGCCCCTTCCTTAGAGAGACGTAAGGCAATGGCCCGGCCGATTCCGCTGGCCGCTCCGGTGATTATGGCTACCTGACCATCCAGATTATACATAGCTATTCTCCTTTTTCTTTGTATTAAACGATGATGATCTCGTAAAAACTCGTCATTCCCGCGCAGGCGGGAATCCAGCCCAATCCTAACCTAATCAATCCCGCCTTTGGCGGGACTGGATTCCCGTCCTCGATTAAGACATTCGAGGACAAGCTTCAACGGGAATGACGAAAATGGGTGCTTTCGCACTTTTTCAGAATACCCTTATACTAAAAATTATCCCCTGTCCATTGTCTTTTATCATCAGCCCCTCCAGCATTTTCCCTTGATCTTACCCCCCCTTTATTATAGCAATATAATATCTAACCAAAGATATTTGAAATTTTGGAATTCAGAATTCAGGAGTCAGAATTCAGAATGAGTAACAACCCCAATAAAAGACATACCATTATTCTGGATTCTGGATTCTTGGCATCGAAACAAGCTCGCTTATTAAAAATGTTAGAGATAAATCCTCAGATGTACTTTATAAGAATCTATGCCTCGTCCGGGAGTTGGCCGGAAGAGGGGGCACCTGCCGGGGGCAACATAATGTAGGGTGGGTGAAGCGAAGCGTAACCAACCCTACAGGAATTTTGCCACCAGATCGACAAAATTTTGTCGATGCATGTTTAATAAGCGACTAATATGAACAGGGATAGGGAGCGCATTACCCGAGGGGGGCCCGATTGTCAAACCCATGCCGTTAGCTTTTTCATCGTTAAGCCATGGAGAAGTGGTTTTCGGATTTTTTAATATCGAGTCCGATCTCCTGCTTCTCAACAACTATTTCTGGTTTGCCCAGGATTTTTGCGGGTATATCAATCGCCTGGCCGAGAAGGACCCTGATGATTTCTCCGGGATGGAATGGGACGGGTATATCCTGAACCAGACGGATATCGGGGATTTGCATGGGGCCATCAGCGGCACCAGGTTGAAGGGATTTATCGGTGAGGTGTACCGCCGATTTCCTTTTCCCCGAGATCTTGAGCTGTTTAAACAGAATCCGGAGGGGTCTAAAACCAGAGAAATCGTCAAGGCCTTGATAGAAAAATACACCCCCCTGTCTCCAATAGCGATTACTTTGGAAGAGGCCGGGAAAACGATTCGCATAGGGGACTATCTTTTCAGTAAAGAGGGGCTGGCTGAACTTTTGAATTATGTCTGGCTGGGAGGGTATCCCAGGTGGAAACAGGAAATAAGGCCTTCCTATGTTCTTAAAATGAAGGAAAAAGTGGAGGGCTCCCGTCACCCATTGTTTAAGGAGCCTATCTGGGGGGATGAGATCCGGAATCGTTCGGGAAAAAAGTGAACTCCTGGAAGGCGATTTTCGAATTGGATGAAATTCTCTGAGATCGGGCATCGTTACCGATTCCGGAAATCCTCAATCGGAGTCCACCCAATATGCAGGATTTGTCATCGTGACAATCCGGTCAGGAGGATTGAATTTGTTCTGTCATGTCCATCATGTCCATCTCTTTGCTTCCGATGTAAAGAAAAGCATTCAATTTTATACCGATGGCTTTGGGGGAAAGGTTGTTGCCGATCTGGAAATGGCCGGGGCCAGAAATATCTTTATCTGGATCGGGAAGGGCAGGGTACATCTTTATGATCAGCCGCCCAAGCATCCGGTCAGGGGCAATATCCATCATTTCGGAATACAGACCGATGATATCGAGGCGGTGATTGAACGGTTGAAGTCTATGGGCCTGAATTTTCAGAAAGGGATCGTTGATTTTGGATTCTGGAAATATGTCATGGTCCCGGCCCCGGACGACGTTTTGATCGAGCTTTTTCAGGTAGACACTGCCCAGCTTCCTGTTGAACTTGTGGACTATTTCGAGTAAGATTGCATTTAGTCGAAAGAGAGAGAGTTATGAGTTAAGAGTTCGGAGTTCCATTTTAATATTTCGTGGCGCCTTCACGAGATATGAAGGTTTAGTCGTATTTATTTTGGTGGATATTTAATTTTAAAGGCAAGGGAGATCGTTATGCGAAAAAAGTTTACCGGTATTGTTCGCAAGAGCAAGCTGGAATATGTGGCCGTTTGTTTAGAGCTGAATGTGGCCGCTCGTGGGGACACCTTGGCTGATGTGGAGAAGAATTTAAAAGGAACCATAGAATTATATCTCACCGACCTAAAGGATCATCCGGAGACAATCTCTCATCCGATGCCGATTGAGGATTTTATCGAATTTTTAGGAGATACGGAACCCGACTGGATTAAGGAACCGGAAGAAGGTTTTATCCTGAAGCCGCTGGAAATCCATGAGGTTCCTTCTTATGTCTAACATTCCATCTCTATCGAGCAAAGAATTGATAAGACTTCTTGAAAAGGGCGGGGCAGGCTTTGTTCGGCAGGGATCAACCGACCATGCTATTTATGCCAGGGTAGTAGAAGGTAAGAGATATTCTGCCCCGGTTCAAACCGGGAAGAAGACGCTGGACCCGATTTACTGTAAACGAGTCTTTCGACAATTGAAATTTTCAGATCTGGAAATTGAAAAGCTATTAACTTATAGAGCCCATTCGCTTTTGGTTTCTGAACCGCACGAACAGTTCATAAACCAGGGAGAAAAACAGACAGGAAGGAGCTTAACGATGGACCTTTTTACAGCGATTAAGGAGAGACGGAGTTGCCGGAATTTTTTGCCCGACCCGGTGGATGAGGCCACCATTGAAAAGATCCTGGAGGCCGCCACTTGGGCGCCGTCGCCTTTGAATGCCCAGCCCTGGGAGTTTGTCGTGGTCACCGGCAATGAAATGAAGGAAAAGATTCACGCCGAGGCCGATGGCCGTCGGAAATGGATCTTTGAAAAAAGCGGCTGGAAGTGGCTGGACCGCTACCAGGTGGATTTCCTCAAGTCAGCGCCGGTCCTGATCGTTGTGGTGGGCGATCCCCAGAAGACCGGGGCCGATATGTTTATGGA
>CAZVHO010000178.1:0-1572 GCA_964627515.1 uncultured Thermodesulfobacteriota bacterium
GTTAATCCTGTCAAAAAAAATTTTTCCAAAAGGAGGAACGAACATGGCATCTCCGGAAGGCGCCCAATTGGCGCAAACGATTCGGCAGAAGGTGGAAGAGATGGGCCGGCTTTGTGAAGGCCTGGATGAGGCCACGGCCTCCCGCGGTCCGGCTGACCGGTGGTCTCCTAAAATGATCCTTTCCCATCTTTGCGGTCCTGAAGGCATCGGCTTGGTGCCGGCCATTCAGGCCATCCTGCAGCAGGATACCCCTCGAATAGACATCGAGGCGGCCAATCCCTATTTTACGGAACAGCGCTCCCGCAAGAGCTTGGCGGAACTCCTGGCCGAATTTAAAGGGGAATACGGCCGGATGGCTGATCTGGTCGCTCAGTTATCCGATGAGCAGCTTGCCCGTAAAGCCCATATTCCGCTATTTAAAGAGCTGCCCATGGGAGAATATCCCACGCTGACCATGTTTGTAAGCGCCCTGGCCGAGTATCATATGGACGATCATATCAATCACATGCGGGAGATCCTTCAAGCCCTTGGCGTGGCTTCGACGCAACAAACATAAAGGGAAGGGACTTATTATCATCCCTGCAAAACTCCGCGCCCACCTGCTCGTACGAAGGCGATCCGGGTGAGGGGGGGCATTTTGAAACACGAAAAGGGTTCTCTGAACTCCGAACTCTATTTTCGCACACCACTCACTATGTCTGTCATCACTTTAAGCACGGATTTTGGTCTGCAGGACCCTTATGTGGGGATCATGAAAGGGGTGATTTTGGGGATTAATCCCCGGGTCCATTTGGTGGATCTCACCCACGCCTTGTCCCACCATGATCTTTTGGGGGCGGCCTTTGTTTTACAGTCCGCATATTCCTATTTCCCAAAAGGGACGATTCATCTAACTGTAGTCGATCCCGGCGTTGGAGGAGGACGGAGGCTGATCGGCATTCAGACCGATGATTATATCTGGGTCGGGCCGGATAATGGGTTGTTCACTTTAGTCCTGAAGGATTTCCCGGAGGTCAACCCCATCCATTTAACTAATTCGGCCTTTTTCCTGAAGACGGTTTCTTCCACCTTTCACGGACGGGACATATTGGCTCCAGTTACCGCGCACTTGAGCTTAGGGGTCCCCCTGGGGGAGATGGGGCCGATCATTTCTAATCCGGTTTTGCTTTCTTTTCCCGAACCCGAAACCCAAAATAATACCCTCATCGGCCAGGTCCTTTGGGCTGATCATTTCGGAAATTTGATCACTAATATCAATCAAAAAAAACTGCTCCCTTTTTTGTCCGGCTTTTCCTGGAGGATTGTGATAGGATCACAGGCCTTAACTGAACTTTTTCAAACCTACTTCCAAGGCCGGCCCGGCCGATTAATGGCCTTGATCGGAAGCAGCGGTTATCTGGAAATCGCCGCTAATTTAGGCAGCGCAGCAGAAAAGGTGGGCTTTCAACCCGGAATGAAATTAAAGGTAACGGTGGTAGCCGCCTGAAGAAGCGGTTAATCTTTTCTATGAAATTAATTAAAAAAGAGCTCTTATTCACCGCAAAGACGCCGAGAGCGCAGAGAGAATTATTA
>CAZVHO010000178.1:1672-9850 GCA_964627515.1 uncultured Thermodesulfobacteriota bacterium
AAGGAAAAAAATTCTTCCCCCTTTGCGTTCTTTGCGGCTCTGCGGTGAAAATAGTTTTTCAAAAAGCTAAATTCATACGAATAAAGAGGAAATTATGGAAAAGGCAATGAAGAAGGTTGATGGCCTGGAAAGCACCCAAGGCACCGGGAAAATCAATTTGCTCCTGATCGCTTCCGGCTCCGGCACGGATGCCGACTCCATTATGGAAGCCTGGGAAGCGGGATGTATCCCGGAGATAAACCCGCCCGTGTTGATCAGCACCAAAAAAGGCGCCGGCTGCCTGGAAAAAGCCGTGAGCCATGGTTTACGGGGTTATGTGATCGATCATAAAGAAAGTGTTAGTTCGGACGATTTCAACGATGAACTCAACAAAATGTTACGGTTGGTCTTTGCCGATTTAATTTTTCTGGTGGGCTGTATCCATAAAGTCTATCCCATCGAGGGGATGGATATGTATAATATTCATCCGGCCGATCCGGCCAAACATGGCGGGGACAAGATGTATGGCCTGGCCGTGCATCAACATGTCTTAGAGGAAATCAAAGACCAGATCGACCGGGGCAAGAAAAAAATATCCGATCCTTTTTATACCTATCCGACGGTCCATGAAGCCGATAAGGATTATGACGGCGGGGCAATGCTGTTACGGCAAGCGGCCTTGATACCCTATCTCATCGTAAAGGATTTTTGCGAGGGACTAAAAGATCCTCAAAAGGTGGCGAAAGATCTCCAGGCAGTTGTTTTGCCTTATGAATGGCTGATGCTGCCGGCTGCGGTCAGAATGGCTTCCAGGCGGATTTTGGAAAGGAGAAATAATCAGGAACCGAAGTAGGATCAGGTTCTTCTCATGTCTTCCTCCGTTTTTTCCACCCTCAGGACCTTGGCTCCCCGGATCTTTCTTTCCTTGAGCTCTAAAAGGGCCTGATTGGCCTCTTCCAGTCTGAATTCCTGTATCTCCGGTCGGATAGGGATTTCGGCGGCCAGGGACAGAAATTCTTCCACATCCCTCCGGGCCACGTTGGCCACGCTCTTGATTTCCTTTTCCATCCAGAGGTCCCGGGGGTAATCGATTTGAAGCAGGGCTTCCTTGTCCCGGTCTTCTTTGCGGATGGCATTGATCACCAGACGGCCCCCTTTTTCTAAATTCTTCAAGATTTCGACCACCGGTTTCCAGGCCGGAGTGGTATCTATGGCCGAATGCAGTTTTTCCGGGGAGACCTCTTCGATTCCACCGACCCAAACCGCCCCTAATTCCAGGGCAAAATTTTTCTCCTGATCGCTCCGGGCAAAGACAAAGATCCGGCTGGTCGGATATCGGTAGCGGGCCATCTTAAGCACTAAGTGGGCCGAAGCCCCAAAACCGACCAGTCCCAGATTCTGTCCATCCTGGATCCCGGTCAATCGTAATGACCGATAGCCGATGGCCCCGGCACATAACAAGGGGGCCGCCTCGGCATCGGAAAACACCTCCGGAATTTTATAGGCAAATTGCTCGGGAACAACGGTGTATTCGGCATAACCGCCCTGGACGTCCCGGCCGGTGGCTTGAAATTGGGGGCATAAATTTTCATCCCCTCGAAAACAAAAGGCACATTTCCCGCAAGCTGAAAAAATCCAGGCCATTCCTACCCGGTCCCCGACGGCGAATCTTTTTGCTCCGACCCCCAACTTTTCCACCCGGCCCACAACCTGATGGCCCAGGACGATCGGAAATCTCGGCGGTGGGGTCCGGCCTTCAATCTCATCCAGTTCCGTATGACAGACGCCGCAGACGGAAACCTTGACCCGGATTTCATTTGCCTTGGGTTCAGGCTTGGGGACCTCTACCAGTTCCAGAGGGTTTCTATTGGTCTCCAGATTGCAGAGACGATGTAATACCATGGCTTTCATCACTGAGCATCCTCAAAAGAGTTTAAAAATTTAAGGGACTTCATAAACACCTCCGGGTTCATGGAAAGGGGAAGGAGGGATATGGGGAAACTACCGGTAGACTTCATCATGGGGACCGAAATCAATAAATTGAATGGTATCCTCCGAATAATGCTTACATTCCTTACAGAGGACAATCTCATGATCCCCTTTTTTGCGGCAGATTTTGCAGTAAAGATAAATCACCAGGAAATTTTTCTTTACCGAAGCACTATAGTATCCCCTGAAGTTTCCTTTTAAAGGTTCCCCAAATTGAATGGGGCTTTCGATAATCAGGTCCACTTTTTTTTGGATGACTTTTTTCAGGGACCGGTGTTTTTTCAGAGAAGCCCGGAAAGCCTCGCTAAAGAACACCTCCATTAAAACACCTCGTCATAGCGGAACCATTTCATTTTCCCGGTCCGGATTTTACTAATGGTCTCCATCAGGCTTTCACAAAAATCCGGGTCCCTCAGGATAATATCGGTTGGATCAATCTCCCTTTTCCGTTTTAGATGCAAGATGAACTGGGTAAAAATTTCGGAAACGGTAGTTCGCTGTTCTTCCGCGAAATCCTTGGCAAAATCTATCAAATCCCGGTCCATGGTAATATTGATTTTGCTTTTCTGCATAACTCAATGCCTCATTAATTCTAAAGGGATATAATGCGCACACTATGCGTCTAAAATAGCTCAATGAATCGGTCATGTCAATAGGTTTTATAAATACATCATCAAAACCTCATCGAATCCTCGCCCTCTCGAAGTCTCAGCTTTTTTTGAGTTTAGAAGAAAAAGGTGTAGTGGATTTTTTGATGGCCAGCTTATCAATGAAGGAGCGAATTTCCAAATTTTTTCCAACGGCCCCCATTCCATTCTCATCGCCCCTGCCTGTCAATGGCTATCGAGATTGCCTTGAGATATCCTTTTTTAGGAATGGAAACAGCAAAAGGGATCTGGATACTATACCTCACTCACGTGAGGACTCAGGATATAGATTTCTTTGCAATTTTTTTATAACTGGTGATATAATATTTTTAAAGGAGATAAAACTAAAGATCCCCCGGGATGTGTTTAAGACCATTAAAGCCGGAGAAATAATAGTGGAATTTATCAAAACGGGGAGGTCAAATTGATAGAACTGTCTCCGGATCAGGAGTCTATGGAGGTTTAAGAAGGGCCTACGGTAACTTATCCCGGATGCCTGAAAGATGAGATTGATATGGGAATAACGATGTTGGAACCAAAGATAAAACTCTATCTTGACACCTCTGTTCCAAGCGCCTTATATGACACATCCAAGCCTGTTAGGCAGATAATCACTCAGAAATGGTTTGAAAATGAAGCGTCCTCTTATGACTTGTTCATATCTGTTACGGCAGTCGAAGAAATTGACCAAATGGAAAATATTATTAAAAAACAGAACATCAAAGAACTCATTTTTGATTATAAGATGAGAGTACTTGAGCTATCAGAAGAAGCTTTACGCTTGGCCGGGAATTATTTGAAAAAAGGGGCTATCCCTTATTCAGAACCTGAGGATGCTTATCATGTAGCAATCGCCTCAGTGAATGGTCTTGCTGCTTTAGCGTCTTGGAATTTTAAACATATCGTAAGTATGAACCCGATTAGAAAAATTCATCAAATCAATATGGACCATGGTTATCCGATAATAGAGATCGGCTCTTTGGAAATTTTTGGGGGTGCTAAATATGGAAACTTATAATAATAGCTACTCAAAAAAAGAAGATAGAATTTTATGGGAACTACATGAGATAAGACACAAACTACATAAAGGAAAGAAAAATAAAACGGTAGAAGAAATAAACAAAGAAGCATTAAAAAAATATTCCGATTGGCAAAAAGAAAGGGACAAGAAGATTTAAAAGAGTGATCAAGCAATGGGGGTATTATGATGACAAAGGCAAGTTATGAGGAATACATCCTTAATGAAATTAGAAAACTCCCGGAGGAAAGCCTTCCAAAGGTTGCCAAATTAATATCATTAATTAAAGAAGAGTTTATTACGCCGGAAAAAGATTTTGAAATTCCGGATGAAAGTATTAATCATGAGAGAACAAGAACCTTATTGGCAACATCAAAAACAAACTGGGCTCATTCTATTATTGCCGATAGGGAAGACCGGGTATGAAAAGAACCTATTTTTTTGACACCTCTGGCTTGATTAAATAAATTATATCATCAGGAATTAGGGACCGAGGTCGTGGAATTGATATTTAGTGACCCAGACGGTATGATTTATATTTCGGAATTGTCTCGTGTAGAATTTCGATCGGCCTTAGCCAGAATGCTTAGAATGCGAGAAATCAACAACCTTGCACAAGAAGAAGCTCATAAGAACTTTAGCAAGGATTGCAGAAAGAGATTTATCAATATTCCTCTAAATTCCAGGACGATAAGGAAAGCCATAGAACTTATCGAAAGGCATGGAAGTACTTTTTCTATTAGAACGCTGGATGCTTTACAACTGGCTGCTTGTATTTTGGAGGGTGTCTCCGATATTGAATTTGTTTGTGCCGATCTGAATTTGATTAAAATTTGCAAGCTTGAAGGGTTACAAGTTTTAAATCCTGAAGAAAATAAGACCTTCGCTGATTTCATGGAGTAAAAGAATAGAGACACCTTTTTCAAAAGTGATAAAATTCTTTCAGATAAGTTATTACCTCTAATCCCTTCTAATACTCCACCCCAAGTTTTCAAAGAGCGAAAAAATTTCTACCTCAGGCGATGAATTCCCATAGGGACTGGAAGCATAGCGGGCATTGAAGTGGTGTTAATAGAGAGACAGCAAGTAATGGATTTTCTAAGACTATTTAACTTGGCGATCATTGAGATTGTATTTTTTCTTAAATAGTTTAAAATTAGGGCAAAATAAAGGGCAAAATAAAGGAGGTGAGTTTATGTGGAGGCAATAAAAGGAATTTTTCTAAACGGGGAGGTCAAATTGATGGAGCCGCCTCCTAAACTTACCTTGCCGTGCAATCCCTGAAATCCGTGCAAAAATTCTTTTTTCCTTTGTCGAGCACGCTGCCCTTCTTTGGCGGCTTGCTGAGTGGATTAAGAAAAAAACCTTTTTGGCCACTCTCGTGAACTATGAAGAATACGGAGAATTTGAATTTTTTTCCCTTTGATCCGATAAGCGGTGAGGTAAGGTGTCCTTACGATAACCAGTTCGCGAGTTCCCTTTATACGTCCGGGACGGCCCATTTGGGGATGGTCGATGAGCAAGGAAATCTGGTTTTCGATTTCATTACCTTGTTCAATGGCAGCAATAGGATTATCATCTGCAATATACTCGACAAGATCGGCAAAGTCCTGTTCAGCCGCCGGCAGCCATTCCAAAATCAAACTTGGTTCCTCTTTTGGAGAGTTCGCTTCGATAACTCAACGCGTTTCGCACTCCATCGGTCGCGCACTTGTGCATGGGGAATAAAAACAGTATTGGGATTGCTCGCTTCCTTTATGGCGGTTTTGACCTGTTTCCGGAACCATCTATCATGTTCTTCAGGGTCCCCTTTCGACAGTTCGACTTTAAAGGGTAACCCCTTTTCAACAACCACCTGGTTTATAAAGAGCCGTATTGCCTCACTTATTGAGAGTCCCTGGTCTTGCAAAAGGTTCTGGGCTTTGGCTTTTACTGCGGAATCTATTTTTGAGCGGACCATCGTCTCCGGCATATTATGCCCCCTTAACTCTTTGTTTCATTTGTCGAGATTATAAAATGGAAAGAAATCCGGGTCAAGAGGGATTTCCGTTTTATCAAAACAAAATAGCATGTAGCGCCTTTTTTCTCTGGCCCCTCCTTTATGTCAAAATCGGTAAATTGTTCCCAGGTTAAGGGGATGTTTATCCTGACGCCTTTACGATCGGCGTTTGAACCTCGACCGAGATATAAATCTCGCCCTGGCTGGTGACGGCCAGCCTGGACCGATAGCGCTCCCCGGTATCTTTGTTGGTGATCTCCACGGGAACCCTGGTGCCGTCTTTAAATTCTAACAAATTTCACCTGCCCCATGCCTTTCGGGGTTCCGTGCCGATTCCGGGAAAAAAGCTGTACCGTCCCAAAAGATAGATGATTTTTAGGACATTCGTATCCGTCCTTTCTTTCGGTTTGTATTCACAATAACCTACAAACTCGATCTGGTTTCCGGCCTGGCCGAAGTCCGGAATATGGGAGTAGATTTGGTGGGCGGATATAAATTCAAGGCTTGCATATCCTGACACTCCAAATAGGAATGAAAATAGTATTTGATTTTTGAGAAAAAATAATTTATTAAGAAATATCCCTCCAAATAGCTAACCATTTTTCGTAAAACGGATGTCTTGAAAATGAACAAGGAAAAGGTCAAAAAAGATCTGACCCTGGCTCAAAAGGTATGTGCAGAAATCCAATCCGGAAATCGGCAGGCCTTCCTATGGAAGTCAAGAGGTGGTTATGAGATTCGTAGTTTGTGTCGAGGTGGGTGAACTGGGGGATTTTCCCGGGGATGATCTGACAATTGGACGGGTTTACGAAGTTCTTGAAGAATCTGAGGGGCTGGCCGGTGGGCGAGGTGTCCATTGAGGAATTTGGGCGGAATCTTTGGGCCAATTTGAAGCTAATGTCCGTTGATCTGAAAATGAACCGGTATAATCCCCGGAAGATAAGATGAAAACCTAACGGGACATAATGATTAGAACAAAAACTTCATCAAACAGGAATAGAATCTTCTCACAAAGTAAAAAAGGGGAAACTAACAGGGTGATTTTGTCCCTCATAAAATAATTAACGAAGTCATATAATTAAAAATAGTTCTGGACTTCTTAAAACGGATGGTGTAAGACGAACCAAAGATAATTTTTTATCGACATCATCCGAGGTTACCGATGTGAACCTAAAGAAAGTCCAAGTCCGTCCCGTTGAGCCTTTCGAAGAGAAGCGATATCAGGCCTTGATGCAAGAGCAACATTACCTGGGTGCTATTTCCAAGATAGGTGAAACCCTTCGATATATAGCTACTTGGCTCGATCAATGGATCGCCTTGCTCAGCTTTTCCGCTGCCGCCTGGAAGTGTTCTGCACGGGATCGCTGGATCGGCTGGGACTTCCATCACCAGTATGATCGTCTAAAACTCTTAACCAATAATAGCCGCTTTCTCATCCTCAATAACTGGCACTTTCCCAATTTAGGATCTCGTGTTCTATCCCTGTGCCAAAACAGACTTTCCCGGGATTGGCAGAAAACCTTTGGTCACCCGGTGTTGCTGCTGGAGACCTTTGTAGACCCCCAGCGTTTTAGGGGAACCGTGTATCAAGCGGCCAATTGGGTCTATGTAGGAGACACGAAGGGTTTTCGACGAACCAGCCGGGGATATAGCCCCACGGCCCAGTCCCCCAAAATGGTCTTTCTTAAGCCGTTAACGGCCCAAGCGCGTATCCTATTAGCTCAAGCCACACTGCCCTTATCTTGTCGTATAGGAGGACCCAGAATCATGTTGAAAGCCGAACAGATGAAATCCTTACCCCATTTCTTTCGATCCATCCCCGATCCTCGCCGCTCCCAAGGACGACGGCACCCCTTGGCCACCGTTCTGGGTATCGCCGCTGGAGCCGTTTTGTGTGGCATGCGGGGCTATCAAGCCATCTCCGATTGGGCTCAAAGCCTTGGCCCCAAGGCCCGGGAGCGTTTCCGCTGCCGTCGCGAAAACGGCCGTTATGTCGTCCCCAGTGAATATGTCATCCGAGATCTTCTGATCCGCATCAATCCCCAGGATCTCGACCAAGCCTTGCAACGCTGGAACGATACCTATGCCCAACAGGACGAAAGTCTGGCCATTGATGGTAAAACGATGCGCAACGCTTTCAATGATCAGGGATATCAAACCCACATCATGAGCGTCATCGGCCATCAGACCAAAACCTGCTACACCCAAAAAAAGTCGGGTCCTTACCCGTAGCCGGTGACGATCAAGTCAAACGAACCAACGAGATCAAAACGGCCACCCCTATGCTCGAAAACATTGACATCCAAGGCAAGACCATTACCGCCGATGCCTTGTTGACCCAACGAAAACTGGCCGAATATCTAGTCCAAAAACGTCAGGCCCATTACCACTTTACCGTCAAAGGAAACCAACTCACACTCCTGCAAGATCTGACTTTATACTTCCAAGAACGAAAGGAACCGGACTTCATTGACTATGCCCCTCCCGACCATGGCCGGATTGAAACTCGCAGAATCTGGACGACCACCGAACTTAACTCATACATA
>CAZVHO010000179.1:0-9727 GCA_964627515.1 uncultured Thermodesulfobacteriota bacterium
CTGCTTTGGAAATATCAGGCCTCTCCCATGGCCCTTTTTTCCAGTCTTTTTGAAAAAGTTTGCATATCCCCGAAGGAAATACAGCGGGTCGGGCAAACCAGGCTGCAGGCCGGCCGTTCGTCTTGCGACAGCCGATCAATGCATAAATCGCATTTCATGGCCAGCCCTTTTTCTTCTTCGAACTGCATGGCCCCGAAGGGACAGGCTTCGACACAGGCCTGGCAACCGATGCAGAGTTCAGGGTCGATCAGCACAACACCCTGGGGATTTCTTATTATGGCCCCGGCCGGACAGGCTTCCTTGCAGGGGGCATTGGCACAGTGGTGACAGTAAATGGGGAAAAAGTCGCACCCCTTCTCGATTACCCGTACCAGTCTCGGCCCCACCCCAAGCGCATGCTCCTGCTTGCAGGCCACTTCACAGGCATGACAGCCCATGCAATCCTTTTTAAAAAACATCAAAGAGATTTTTCCCATCTCATACCCTCCTATGATCTATTGATCCGGACCGCGTACACAACGGACCTGGTAGATGTTGCCCTTGGAATAACTCAGCACATAGGCGCCGTCAAACATCACGATCCAGGCATTTTTAGTAGCCGGCCCGAAGGTGGTTGACGACCAATAGCTTTGTATATCCTGAAAAGGGACCTCCGGACGAATGACCGGCCGATATCTGCTCCGGTCCAGCAGGGTCTCGAGCTCGAAAACGCTGGGCAGGCGCCAATCCTGCCTGCCTTCCCATATAAGCTCCCCGGCATAGGCCATGGCCCCATCCCAGGTCATCTCACCGGGTGATTCCATTTGCCATTCCAGGTGTGTTTCGGGATCCGTCCAGGTAGCCATTTTTCTCTCCAGGGTTCGATTGCCCAATCGGCTTCATCGACTTTCCAGCGACGTCCCTTCCGGTATGACCTTTAATCCTCCACCCGGGCGATGCTGCACAAACAGTTCCTTATATTGGTCGCCCCCATGGCCGGATCCATGGTCCTGTGGGCATTGTCCATCAGGATATTGATATTGGATATATCCCAGCCGTGACCCGGGTCCTTGATCTCCGGATACCACCAGCCATGTTCGGCAACCACCACTTGGGGATCGATCCCGTCGTAAAGCTTGGCCCGCTCCTTGACCCGTCCCCGGGGCGACTCGATATAAACCCAGTCGCCATCCTGGATCCCATGTTTACTGGCCGTCTCGGGGTGAATCTCGACGATCGGGTCGGGCCGGATCTCCCTTAACCAGGGCTGCTGGCGGTTGGCCGAATGAAAAAAAGTCGGTGTGCGCAGGCCGGCATTGAGAATATAGGGGTATCGCTCCAAAAGCTCGGGGGTGGAAACCGGACTCTCCGGCAGTTCCACATATTTGGGCAGGGGGTCGAATCCCCACTTCTCCAGGGTGGTGGACCAGAGTTCCACTTTCCGGGTGGGTGTGGAAAATCCCCTTTCCTGGTACTTGTGGTAGACCATCTCTCCCTGCAGGTAGCCGATCTTTTTAAATTCCTCCCAGGTCACCCCGGCCGGTTCGAGCAGATAATCGAGGGATTCCTCCACGGTTTCCCACCACTGCTGGCCCATCCTCTTGCCCAATTCCATGAATATTTTATGGTCCTGCCAGGCCTCCCCGATCTCGACGCACTTCTGCCTGGCCACCACGAAGCCGTGTCGTTTCCAGTTGTCGGCCACGTGATTCTGTTCGAGCCAGGTACCCGCCGGCAGAAAGATGTCAGCCAGTTCGGCTGTGGGGGTGAGGAAAAAATCGATAGCTACCAGAAAATCCAGGGCCTGGAGGGCTGCGTAGACCTCCCGGGCTCCGTCCCTGGTGATGACCGGATTGGTTCCGCATAAAAGACCGGCTTTCAGTTGGTAGGGTTTCCCTTCCAGTATGGATTCCCAGGCCACCTTTGGGGTGATAAAGGCCACCCTGGCTCCAAGTTTGTACTGCTCCCCCCCCAACCTCTTGGCCCTCTGCTCCGGGTTTAAATCCTTATGCCGGGCAAATTCAGCCACTGTCCGGGTCGGCGGATTGACATACAAGACGTTTCCGCCGGGGACATCCAGGTTGCCGGTGGCTGCCATGAGTCCGGTAGCCGTTCGGGTAAAGTCCGTGCAATTATTGGTCTGCTCGGTCGGCACGCCCCAATGGATGCAGGCCGGTTTTGTGGTGGCATACAGCCTGGCCGCCTGACGGATGAGGTCCTTGTCCACCCAGGTAATCTCCTCCACCCGTTCCAGGGGATAGTCCTTCATCACCCTTTCCCGGAAGGCCTCCCAGCCGTGGATATATTGGGCCGTAAACTCCCGGTCGAATAGTTCTTCCTCCATGATCACCCGGTGGAAACCCATGGCCAGGGCGGCATCCGTTCCCGGACGCAGTTGAAGCCAGAGATTGGACCTTTTGGCCACAAATCCCTTGCGGGGATCGATGCAGATGAGTTTAGCCCCCTTTTTGTAGGCCTTCCAGAAATCGACCCCTTTGTACTCATCCGGGTTGGTCCATTGGGGATTACAGGCCCACATGACGATCAGTTTGGGATCGCCCCGGTAGTCGCAGATCGGCAGGTTGCCGCAGGTAATCAGGGTAGAGGCCACTCTCGAGACATAACACATGTGGCCGGCAGTCAGGACATTCGGCGTTCCGAGCATATTCGCAAACCGGTAGAGATGGCTTTCGTAGTCCCGGCCGGTTCCCTGGCCGATGACAATGGCCTCAGGCCCGTGAGCGGCGATCACTTCCTTGAATTTGTTGGCAACCGTATCCAGGGCCTCATCCCAGGAGATCCTTTCCCATTGACCGTTCACCTTTTTCATGGGATGGAGGATCCTGCCGGGATGATAGGCCATTTGGGTGACGGCCAACCCCTTGCTGCATAAGGTCCCGTAGCTGATGGGGGATTCCGGGTCCCCTTCCACCTTGATCACCTTGCCATCCGAAACGGTGGCGATCACGCCACACCCTCCATGGCAATTTCTGCAAGCCGTTCTGATTTTTTTAATTTCCCCCATCTGTAACCTCCTTATTGGGTTATTGAGTCATTGACCGAATAACCGGATTTCCTAATGACTCAATGACTTAATGATGTTGTTTTGGCCTTTTTAATCCATCTCAGCTAAATCCGAAATGCCGAACTTCAGGGCATAAATGAAACTCATCATGGCCCGAACATTCTTTTCGATAACCGGCATTTCTCCACCCAGGGCATTAAGATCATGCAAGTGTTTCTCAATCTGATCGATATGGACCTTCATCCCGTTGAGATTTGCCCATTGGCTTTTTGCTGCTGGATCAGTCATTTTCTTTTACCTCCCTGAGGTCTTTGAACCTCTTGGATTTCAAGGTATAGCGCGGAAGTTCGCCGGGGGCGACCAGATCGATCCGGAATCTCAGGTTGGTTTTTATTTTTAGTCTTTCCGAGATATTCCTGGAAAAATCTTTGGCCGCCTCAACCCCCATTTCCTCCTGGGGTTCTACCTTGAGGCGGATTTCATCCATGATGCCCTTACGTTCGACAATGATTTCATATTCCATGACCTGAGGGAATTCCCTCCGGACCACCTCTTCGACCGTAACCGGCGTAAACAGGACCCCCCGGATTTTTCTTAGATCATCGGTCCGGCCTTCGACTCCGGAAATCATCTTGGAGGTCCGGCCGCAGAGACACCCGTTTTCGCCCCGGCGTACCACATCCTTGGTGTTGAAGCGGATCAAGGGAAAGGAATGCCTTCCGAGCGGCGTGACCACGGCCACACCCAATTCCCCTTGGCCGACTTCCCGGCTCATGGTCTCCATATCCAGGACCTCCACCAGAAAGAAAGGCTCCATGATGTGCAGCCCCTGGCACTGGCCGCACATAGCCGCCCAGGCGCAGGGCTCTGTTCCTCCGATATGGTCATAAACCTCGACGCCCCAGATTTGTTCCAACCGGTTTCGGGTGGCCGGCGGCAACGGCTCTCCGGCACAAAGCATCCTTTTTATCCCGATCGTTTTGGGATCGAGCCCCATTTTCAAAGCCTCCTCAGCCATATGGAGGCCGTAGGTGGGCGTATTCAAAAGGGCCGTCGCCTTGACTTCCAGCATCTTGCTGATCCGGCCCCGGGTATCGAGCGCACCACCGGGTACGACCTCACAACCCAGTTTTTCTGCCCCATAATGGCCCTCCCAGAAGGCCACATAGACATTGTAGCCAAAGGGAACAAAGACGCGATCGGTTTCCCGAAATCCGGCCATCCAGAGGATATGGCACCAGACCTCAATCCGCCACTGCCAGCTCTCATAAGATTCCGGAACATAAACCGGTCTTCCGGTGGTCCCCGATGTCTGACGGAAATCGGTCACCTCCTTTAAATCAACGCCTAACATTTCTCCGTAAGGGAAAGGGGGCTTGCCCTCCTGGGCTTTCCGGAGGTCTTCTTTGTCGATCAATGGGAGTCGGCGGACCGCTTCGATAGTGGTGATTTCTTCGGGAAGGATGTCCTTGTACTTTTCCTGATAAAAAACCGAATGCTCCTTGGCATACCGAATCAACTTACGAAGATTCCTGAGTTCAAGGGCCAGATGTTGATCCGAAGTCAGGGTCTCCAGTACAGGATTCCAATATTTCCTGCCGTCTTCAACCATCATAGAGGAACCTCCTCACGAAGAGAATTGGGCCTCAATCCGGGCCCCTATTTTTTTAAGTTGGTCCTTATACTCGGGTATCATTTCATGAGTGATCTGGCTTTTCAATCCTACAACCCAGATGGCGGCCTGAAAATCCGGCCGGCCGATGTTCAAGGGGATAGCCAGGGCACGTATGCCTTCGATGTATTCTTCATCGTCCAGAGCGATTTGATCCTCCCCGGATTTTTTTATCTTATTCTTAAATTGTTTTAGATCGGTACAGGAATAAGGGGTAAATTTTATCAATTTGTTTTCTGACAGAATTTTATCGACCTGGGCTTCGGGCAGTTGCGACAACAGGACCTTTCCACTTGCTCCGGCCACCAGGGGGATTTTCATACCCATTTCGGAGGAGACCTTGATATCATAGGGTGAATCCACCTTATCGACAATCACGGCCTTCATTCCGGAGCGAAGTCCCAGAAATACGGAAAGCTTGGTTTGTTGATTGATTTCCTCCAGATAAGGGTGTATCTTTGAAATGAGTATCGATCCGGCTCCGGCCTCCCGGCCAAGGGTATATAGTTTTATACCCAGACGCACCTTGTTTTCAGAAGCCATCTCGAGGACCCCTAAATCCACCAAGGTATAAATCAGGTTAAAAACCGTGCTCTTATGAAAACCCAGCCGATGAGACAGCTCACTGATCCCCAGGGGATTCTTTGCCCCGGCCAACAACTCCAAAATTTTGAAGCATTTGTCTACGGCAGGAACTCTTTTTATTTGCACTTTTGTTGTTTTACCGGTCGGCTTCATATTTTATTGTTTGTCCTAACATTTTCTCTATAGAGAACATTTTATTTCTATATAGAACAAGCAAGAAAAGATGTCAAGAAAAAAGTGATTCTGCTTGACCCCCTGCTTCCCTTCCTTTATCCTTCCAGGTAAATTTACGGAAAGGAATTAAACTTATGAAAAAAACAACGGCTATTATCTTGTTATCGTTATTATGGTTTTTTTCTATTAACAGTTGGGCGGCAGATAGTAAGTCGAATATTTTTCAAGGTATAGGGGTGTTGACCGGTCTTGGAACCGGCCCATTGGAAAAAAAAGGGGAATATCGTCTCCATCCGGTGATCATTGATTTCGATGTTGATCTCAAACCTTTTCTTGAAAAAAAAGGGTTTTGTCCACCAGGTTTATTTCAGTTCCAATTAGAACCCTTTATGAGTATGGTTTCCCAACCCGATCTGAATTGGGAAGCCGGAACGGCCCTTATGTTAAAAGTCGGTATTTCCCCCGAGAGGTACCCTGTTCAACCCTATGTTAAAGCAGGCCTGGGCATACTTTATATGTCCCAGACCAGCCATGAGCAATCTACCCAATTTAATTTTCTTGAACAAGCCGGGATTGGAATACACTATTTTTTTGAAAAAGATAAGGCTATTACCGCAGAAGGCCTCTATCGTCATGTCTCCAACGCCAGCGTCAAACAACCCAACAGCGGCATAAACACCCTTTTTTTATTAGTGGGTATCACGCATAAATTCTGAACCGGAACGTTTTGACAGGGAGTGCCTCCGGCAAGGAAATCTCGTGATGTTTAACCTCCCTGAAATTGCTTTATTTTTACCTGAAGGGCTGGTAATATAATTTTTTACATAGATCCTTATTGGTCAATTTTGTCTCAGCAAAACTTGGAAAAACGAAGTTTTTAAGAAAAGGAGAATTAATAATTATGACCAGAAAACAGATTGTCAGTGTGTTGCTCGGTTTCTTATTGATCCTTATTCCTATAAGCACTTCTTTCGGCCTGACCACAGTGAAGGTGGGCCTTCTCAAGCTCTCCAGTTCGGCCCCGGTCTTCATTGGGATGGACAAAGGATTTTTCGAGGCCGAGGGGATCAAGATCGAACCGGTTTGGTTTAAATCCGCCCAGCCCATAGCCGTGGCTTTGGCCAGCGGAGATATCGATGTAGGGGCCACCGGCCTGACGGCCGGATTGTATAATTCGGTGGCCCAGGGGATGAAAATCGTTGTCGTGGCCGATAAAGGCCGGGAGTGGCCGGGATATAAATTGACCGCCATCATCGTTGACAACGAACAGGCCAAGGCCGGACTGAAGGACCTGAAGGATTTAAAAGGCAAGCGGGTAGGGATCACCCAAATCGGTTCAACCTTCCACTATATCCTGGGAAACCTTCTCGAAAAAAAAGGGATGTCTCTCAATGATGTCAAGGTAGTCCCCTTAGGCAGTGTGGCCAGTATGCGCGATACCGTCGTCTCTCACCAGATCGAATCCGCCTTTCTGGTTCAGCCCCATGTGGCCCCCCTCGAAAAAAATCAGACCGCCAAGGTCCTTCTTTGGGTGGGCGATCACCTGCCCTACCAGATCGCCGCCATCTTTTATGGAGAGAATTTTGCTAAAAACCGGGCTCAGGCCGTTTCTTTCATGAAAGGCTACATCCGCAGTTGTCGCTATTTTTATGATCAGGCTTTGGTCAAAAAGGAAGGTCCCGGATATCAGGAAATCCTGACCCTTATCTCCAAGTATACGGAGCAAAAGCCCGAGGCGGTGGCCCTGGCCCTGCCCTACAACGATCGTAACGGGGAATTGTATGCCGAGGACATCCAAAAACAATTGGACTGGTATTTTCGTCACACTCTGGTTTCTAAAAAGATGGCCGCTTCCGAGTTGGTCGATCTTTCTTTCTGGAAAGAGGCCATGAAGGCTTTGGGGAAATAGGCCGAAACCCCGAAGATGGTAACACTTTGAAAAGAGGGATTTTGTTCACCGCAAAGCCGCAAAGGACGCAGAGAGATTTTTTTTGAACAATCCCGTGAGGGGCGGGATTGTTCAAATCTCGCCCAGGCGGGACCAAACAATAAAAATTTCTTCTTTGCGCTCTCTGCGCCTCTGCGGTGAAAACAGTTTTTCAAAAAGCTGAACTGATACGAAAATGAAAGTATCAATCGAAGACCTTTCCAAAAAATACACGGATCGACGGGGTGAGACCACCGAGGCCCTCGACCATATCAATCTTACGGTGGAAGAAAATGAGTTTCTGGTGGTGGTCGGCCCCAGCGGTTGCGGGAAATCTACCTTGTTGAACATCATTGCCGGACTCCTTGGTTCGACCTACGGCCAGGTGGTCTTTGAAGGAGCCGGCGGCAATACCCAACCTCAAACAGCCGTGGTCTTTCAGGAGTTCGCCCTTTTCCCCTGGAGAACGGTATTTAAAAATATCGTCTATGGCCTGGAAGAGCGGGGAGTAAACCAGGCCGAACAATCGGCCATTGCCGAAAAATATATTCAGATGGTCGGGCTTAAGGGATGTGAACACCAATATCCCCATCAACTTTCCGGTGGTATGAAACAACGGGTCTCCATCGCCCGGGCTTTGGCCAATGATCCCCTGCTGCTGCTCATGGACGAGCCCTTCTCGGCCCTGGATGCCCAGACCCGGACCCTGATGCAATACGAACTGGCCCGCATCTGGGAAGAAACCCGGAAGAGTTTTCTCTATATCACCCATAATATCCAGGAAGCGGTTTTTTTAGGGGATCGGGTGGTGGTCCTTTCCCGGAGGCCGGGACGGATCCTGGATATTGTCCCCATTGACCTGCCCAGGCCCCGTGGGGAACATCTGACCTTAGAGAAACCTTATCTGGAATTGGTGGAACGGATTTGGGGCTATATCAAGGGCCAGGCCAAAGAGGCTATGGAGGGAAAAGGTTGAGTGTTTTATCAAACAAACTTGACCAGGGTCCACCGAACCCGGATCAAGTGGAAAAGGCCATAGTCCAGGACAAGACCTATTTTCTGCAGAGCAAGGAACATCCCTGGCTGAGCCTGATCTCTTTTTGCCTCATCCTGCTGGTTTGGGAATTTGTCAGTTGGAGGCAATGGGTCCCGCCTTTGTTCCTCCCGGCCCCCAGCGCCATCCTGGCCGAAGGATGGGCCATGATCAAGACCGGTTTGATTTTTAAACATATCCTGGCCAGTCTCGGTCGTATCCTTTGGGGGTTCCTCATCGCCTGTTCGCTCGGTATCGGTGTGGGGATCCTGATCGGGTTTTTCAGCATCCCCGAGGCTGTGGGCAACCCGATCATTGCCGCCACCTTCCCTATTCCCAAGATCGCCATACTGCCCTTGCTCATCCTCTGGTTAGGGATCGGAGAGGCCTCCAAGGTGGCCGTAATTGTCTTAGGGGTCTTTTTCCCTGTGGTGATCAACATCTATACCGGGGTCAAAAATGTTGATCCGCTCCTGATCAAGGCCGCTTTGAGCCTGGGTTCAAACCGGACCCGAATCATAAGAAAGGTGATCTTTCCCAGCATCCTGCCTATGATTTTTGCCGGGATGAAACTGGGGATGGGGATTGCCTTATTGCTGGTAGTGGCCGCTGAGATGGTGGCCGCTGATGCCGGCATCGGTTTTATGATCTTAAACGCCGCCGACCTGATGGAGACCAAGAAACTGATGGTCGGCCTGGTTATCCTGTCTTTACTGGGGATTTTTTTTAACTGGCTGTTTCAACGGCTGGAGCGGATGGTTATTCCCTGGAAAAAATAAGGGCCTTCAATTCCTGTTGCTTTCGTTCGATTTCCTCTTCCAATTCTTCAATAATCAAGAGCTGGTGTGGGCGGATGGAATGGGCCGGCAGGGCCTTTTCCCGTTCGGCCTTTTCTTCTTGCAGCCTGCGAATTTCTTCCTGAAATTGTTCAATTCTTGAATCCATAAGGTTCCTTACATAAAATGCATGGGTTGTTTCATAATATTTGAGATTAGCCGATTGGGGATTGCTTTTCAACCGGAAAGGCGAGAAGGGTCAAAGATGAAGGCATAGCGATTATCGGCCATAGCCAACTACTTTTTGGGGGTGAACAATCCTGGGATGTTTTTGATAGACCGAAGGCGGGATAAAAAGATTGCTGCCATTACGATCCCGGGCCGATCGGTACAATACCGGCCTTCCTTGCCTCCCGGCCTTCCTCCCGATTTCGCTGCCCAGCTTAGGTCCGATTACACCCTTATGTATTTTTCCCCTGAGGTCCCGGTCACCGGAAAATTTTTTCTGGTTCATCCGGCAAATGCCGGGGTTTGTTCATGGATGAAGAACAACCGT
>CAZVHO010000180.1:0-9685 GCA_964627515.1 uncultured Thermodesulfobacteriota bacterium
TCCAGGAATAGATCCTCCTGGCTCAAGACCAGAAGCTTGGCCTTGGTGGAGGCCAGGAAGGCCATCACGGCCCGATGGAGTTCTTCGGTCATAACCGGTTCTTCCTGAGCATGAAGCGTCAGTGCTTCTTCCCGGGAAAGAAATCCAAGAGTTTGAAGCCGGTCGATCATCTGGCGCTTTTCCTTGATCCGCTCGGCCATGGCCTGATGAGATTGCCCTTCTTCCAGGAAAAGACCTAATTCTTTCCGAAGAATAATATCCTCCATACTCCAGAATCCGGCTAAGGGGGGCAGGTCATGGGTACTGATCGAGGCCAAAGCCAGTTCCGGATAGCTTTCCGGGGCCTTCAGCTCTCCCGTTTCATCTTTTTCGAAGTAAAATAACCGATAAGAAAAAATGCCCTGCTTTTGCAGGCTCTCTCTTAATTGGGTCGGAATGGTCCCCAGATCCTCACCGATGATCAGGGTTTTTGTGCGAACACTTTCCAGGGCCAGGACCTGAATCAATTCATCAAAAGGATATCTTACATAGGCCCCATCTACCGGGGCCTGTCCTTCCAATATCCAAAAGAGACGGGCGAGCTTCAAGATATGGTCGATCCGTAACGCCCCTCCGGGATGGCTGTTTTTCCGAATCTCCCAGGCAAAGGGCTTATACCCCTCCTGGCGATAGGTTTCTCCATTGGGAGGGAAAAACCCCCAATCCTGCCCTTTAGGGGAAAAGTCATCGGGCGGTGCCCCAACCCGGACACCAGGGACGGTAAAATCCGGCCAAGCCCAGGAATCGGCCCCCTCAGGATCAATGCCCAGGGCCAGGTCGTGATAGAGACCGATCTCAGCCCCTGATTGTAAAGCCAGATCCTGGGCTTCCGACAATTGGGCCTCCACTTGCCATTGAAGATATTTATGGAACAAGACTTCTTGCCAGTGCCCTTTTCGAAAGGTTTCGACTTCCCGGGAATCAGGATTTTGAAAAGGCAAAGGCCACTGTTTCCAGGTATAAATTTTGGAGTTTTCTTTCTGGAAATGGTCGTTCAAGGCGCAATAAACAGCATAGCGGTCCAGCAGATTCCCTTCCCGGTCGATATAAGCCGTAAATTCTTTTTGCCGACGGGTCTCTTGTCCGGCCGTCTTCCAATGGCGTTCTATGAAAATTTGGAAAACTATTTTCAAAATCTTTTGTTTCAGGCTATCCACCCTCTCAAACTGAACCTTTTCCGACCCTTTAAGTTCGTCTAACAATTTTTGCGTCTCCGGAGCCATTACCATTTTCCAGGCCTTTGGAGCGTAGTTATATTCTTCTATTTCAGGGATATTCAAATAAATGGGATTCCGATAAAAACGGCTGGAGGGATAATAGGGACTGATATTATAAGGTTCCTTATTGGAAAGGGCATGTAAGGGAAGAAGTCCGATAACATCAACCTGCAGGGTTAAGACAGCCCAGCGCACCAATTCCTTCAGGTCACCAAAATCCCCTATCCCCCAATTATGCCGGGAGCGAAGTCCGGCCAGGGAAATGGTCAATCCGGCCCTCTGACCGGCGTCTTTAAGGGCCGGGGGGAGATAGGCCTTTTCCGGACAAACAACCAGCCTTATGGACTGTCTAAAACGAAGACCGGCCTGCAATACCATAAAAAAAATATGGTGGTACCCTAAAGGAAGCCCTTTGGGAAAAGGCAGACTCCCTCTTAAATAAAAGACCCCCTCGATTTCCCTGGCTTCTTTAAACCGGAGATGTTCGTGAAGAAAATAATGGGCCTTAAGATTGCCGTTTTCCTCACGAATTTTTAAGTGAACCTGGATATCGTCAGGCAATCGGTCAAGCTCCAATTCTTTATTTGCCGGGATTTGAAAGCTCAATTCTTCCGGCAAGGCGTTCATCGAGATAATCAAAACAGATTCGGCCACTTGTTTCCAAGCCCGACATTCATCTTCCTGGACTAACTCTTTCAGTTTTTCAAAATCTTCCACCTTACAACCCATGGCCTTAAGGATCTTGACCCTGGTTTCCTGTGGGATGGGATGAATGTGGCCGAAGTTGTCCCGATATTCAGGTTCAATCCCTTTCAGGGTTGCCAGTCGGGCCAATAATTGTTGGTATTCCTCAGAGTCCATCATCGAATTGGCCTGATTTCGCCCTCGTCGCTTATCCGGACATTAAAGTCACACCCGTTATTATGGGTAAGCTGTTTCAACAACTCAATCCCTTCCTGGGCACTATCATATATCGGAATGCCTCCATTAACCAATTTTACCGGAATGATCCATCCTTCCAATAACCGGCCCTTTTCAGTATCCAACCGGACCTTCAGGATGACACTGATTCCATTAGGTCCTTTCAGGTTAAACATCCCATAGGTTAAAAAATTTCCCAGGCTATAGGCGATTAATTTTCCCTTGTAAATCTCTAATGCCCTTAACACATGAGGGCCATGGCCCAGAACCAGGTCCGCACCGGCATCAACCGCGGACCGTGAAAAATGTATGACATTCCCCCTTTTTTCACCCAAGAATATTTCATTTTCGTCCCTGACATGAAGGGCCGATTTTCCCTCTGCCCCCCCATGAAAGGTTACAATGACCAAATCATGGGCGGCCTTCAACCGGGCTATGATCTCCCTGGCCTTTTCTATCTCCAGTATGGAAAAGGAATATTTTGAAGAAAGATAGGAAAAACCGACCAAGGCGACCTTTTTCCCTTTTATAGTTAATTCAACCACGGCTTCTCCCCCCGAGGGAGCAATCCCAAGGGAACCCAGGGTCTCCAGACTGCTTTTGATGCCCTCCGTTCCAAAATCCAGGATGTGGTTGTTGGCAATATTTAAAACATTAAAACCGGTTTCTTTAAGATAACGGCCATAACGGGTCGGACTTTTAAATTCAAAGCAATAGCGGCTTTTTTCTTCCCGGCACTTGCCGGGTTCTCCTTCATCCAAGAGGGGGCCTTCCAGGTTTCCAAAAACAATATCCCCGCCGTTCATGTAGGGTCGAATATTCTTAAACAGGTCCTGCCCGTCATCTGGTGGCAATATTCCCCGCAACCCGGTTGAGCCCATCATAATGTCTCCCACGGCAATAACAGTCAAATAATCTCCAGCAAAAGTCTTTGGGAGGAAAGACCCTGTAACGAACACTAACAACAAGAAAAAAATAAAATAATTTCGTTTCACAGAGGGAATCTTTCGCCATAGAGATTTAAAGAAATAAATATACTACAGAAATCAACCCATTTAAACGGCAAAATTCTAAATCAGGCCAATCCGTTCTGATTCGGAAATTTCCCCTCCCCAATCATCTTGACAATTGATCCAAAAAATTATAAAAATCGAACTATTAAAGATCGCAATTTCTCTTCCGGTGGGTATATTGAATCCAATGAGCAACCCTTCTTTAAAAGGGCCAATCTTATTTCTCAGTTCCGGGACCTATCTGGGTTATATCCCCCTGGCTTCAGGCACTTTTGGAACCCTTTGGGGGCTGCCCATTTTCTTCTGGCTTTCAGCTCAATCCCTTTGGATACAGGTTCTTTTTATTATTGGTTCCATCGGCCTGGCCATTCTTTTGGCCGGACAAGCAGAAAAAATTTGGAACCGGAAAGATCCCTCCCAGGTTGTGATCGACGAAATAGTCGGTTACCTGACCGCCATGGCTGGAATGCCTTTCTCCTGGACCATGGCGGTTTCAGGTTTTTTTATCTTCCGGATCATGGATATTTTAAAACCCTTTCCGATTCGAAAAATCGATCAGGGGCTGCCGGGAGGTTGGGGTATCGTCCTGGATGACGTTTTAGCCGGGGTTTATAGCCAAATCATACTTCGTATCCTGGTTTATTTATGGGGCTAAAAATAGAAATCATTGGTATAGGTAATGAATTGATTACCGGCAGGGTCCTGGACCAAAATGCCGGTTATGCCGCCGCCAGGTTACATTCCTTCGGATTTGAAGTAAGCCGCATTGTTCTGATCGGGGACCAACCCAGGATAATCTGTTCGGCCCTGAAAAAGGCCGAAAAAAGGGCTGATGCTGTTATAGTGACAGGTGGTTTGGGGGGAACCCTGGACGATCTCACCGTTGAAGCCGTCAGCCGTACTTTTCACCGACCCCTGGTTCTCAATCAAGGGCTTCAAGGACAAATTAAAAGGTTTTTAACAAAGATGGCCATCCCCTGGGATCCCATTTTTGAAAAAATGGCCTGGTTACCGGAAGGGGTGGAACTCTTTCATCCCAGACCTAAAGCCTGCGGTTTTATCATGATAGAGAAAGGGAAACCTTTTTTCTTCTTACCCGGGGTACCAGGCGAGATGCGAAGGTTCTTAGACCGTCAGATTATTCCTTATTTAATCCAGCAATATCCGGGTCAGGGGGTCATCCGGCAAAGGGTTTACAAGATTTTTGGTTTATTGGAACCGGAGATCAATGAAAAGCTTAAGGATTTGGCAAAACATTATGAAACCCTCCAATTAGGGTTTTATCCCAATTTCCCCGAGCATCATTTAACGGTCTCCGTTCGGGCGGAAAAAGCTCTGTGGGCCGACTCCCTCCTGGATAGCATAGAAAAGGTGGTGGAAGAACGATTATCCGAGTATATTGTTTCCAAAAATGATCAAACCCTGGAACAAGTAGTCGGCGATCTATTAAGGCAAAAAAAATTGACCCTGGCTGTGGCCGAATCCTGCACTGGCGGCCTGATCGGTCATCAGATTACCAATGTTCCTGGAAGTTCCGAATATTTTGATCGTGGCCTCATTGTCTACAGCAATCGGGCCAAAACGGAACTGCTCGGAATTCCCCAAAGGACCTTATCCCGATATGGCGCGGTCAGTAAAAAAACTGCCCTCTTAATGGCTGAGGGTATTCGGGAAAAAAGCCGATCAGATTTAGGATTGGCCGTCACCGGCATAGCCGGCCCCGGGGGTGGAACCTCTGAAAAACCCGTTGGAACGGTCTGGATTGCTCTGTCTTCGGATCAAGGCAGCAAAGCCGGGCATTTTCTTTTTGGCAGCCGACGGGCGCAAATCAAAATCCTGACGGCCTATACCGCCCTGAATTGGATCCGGAGGGTTCTCTTAGATGATACGTTCCTTTTTAGCGATAGAATTTCCTGAAAAGCTGAATGGGATCATTGCAAGTTATATCAATGACCTGCGTAAGATCCCTTCAAATATTAAATGGGTCTCCTCTGAAAACACCCATTTGACCTTGAAGTTTTTTGGCTCCATACCCGATG
This sequence comes from uncultured Thermodesulfobacteriota bacterium, assembly GCA_964627515.1. Lineage (GTDB taxonomy): Bacteria > Desulfobacterota > RBG-13-43-22 > RBG-13-43-22 > RBG-13-43-22 > RBG-13-43-22. Next base: position 5,230 of record CAZVHO010000180.1, read on the forward strand.
AAAGGGTTGAAAAGATTTCACAGACTCTTTTGAAGGTTGTCCCGGCTTACCCCAGGTTTAAACTGAGCCTGAAAGGGTTAGGGGCTTTTCCAAACCTGTTCAGGCCCCGGGTGATCTGGGCCGGTCTGGGGGGAGACATTGAAATCCTGCAGGGATTTTACCATAGCCTTGAACTGGCCCTTATTCCCTTGGGAATCCCGAAAGAAGAACGGCCATTTCATCCCCATCTGACCCTGGGGAGGAACAAGTTAAATCAGATAAATGAACCCCTTTATAAGCTCTTGTCCGGATGGTCGAAAGAAGAGACGGCCTCATTTGAGGTGCAGGAATTGATCTTTTTCCGAAGCGATTTGAAACCTGCCGGGCCGGTTTATACCCAGTTGGGGGTCTTTCCGCTGGAACAAAATAACGTGCTATAGGGTGATGGCTTGGAAAAATCCAATATCTCAGTACTCCGTCACTTCAATTGAAAAAGTTAGAACTTTTTAGGATTTCATCAAAATAACAAACCATAATTTTCCAATTTACAGGGAGGCAATATGAAACCAAATGGTGACAAAGGTGGTGACAAAGGCCGGGCCGTAGAAATGGCCATGAGTCAAATTGAAAAGCAGTTTGGAAAAGGCTCTATAATGCGTCTGGGAGCAGAGGCCTTAACCGCCGATATCCCTTTTATTCCCACAGGATCTTTATCCCTGGACATTGCCACCGGCATCGGCGGAATTCCCCGTGGCCGAATCACCGAAATCTATGGGCCGGAATCCTCCGGCAAGACCACCCTGGCCTTGCATACCATTGCCGAGGCCCAGAAAAGAGGAGGCATGGCCGCTTTCATCGATGCCGAACATGCCCTGGATATCATCTATGCCAATAAATTGGGGGTGAATTGCGATGACCTGCTGGTCTCCCAACCCGACAATGGAGAGCAGGCCCTTGAGATTGTTGAAATACTGGTACGCAGTGGGGCCATGGATATCGTCGTAGTCGATTCCGTGGCGGCCTTGGTTCCCCGGGCAGAAATTGAAGGGGAAATGGGAGATGCCCATATGGGACTTCAAGCCCGGCTCATGTCTCAAGCCCTTAGAAAACTGACCGGGACCATCAGCAAGACCCATACTTCCCTGGTTTTTATCAACCAGATCCGGATGAAAATCGGCGTTATGTTCGGCAATCCGGAAACCACTACCGGTGGAAATGCTTTAAAATTTTATGCTTCCCTGAGGCTGGATATACGGAAAACCGGCACCCTTAAGGATGGACAGGAAATCGTCGGAACCCGGACCAAAGTCAAGGTAGTCAAAAATAAGATCGCCCCTCCGTTTAAAGAGGCCGAATTTGACATCCTCTACGGAGAAGGGATCTCCAAAGAAGGGGATATCCTGGATCTCGGAGTAGCCCACGATATTATTGAGAAAAGCGGTACCTGGTATTCTTTTGCAGGTAATCGAATCGGTCAGGGCCGTGACAATGCCCGGATCTATCTTAAAGAACATCCGGAAGCCCTGGCCGAAGTCGAAACCAGGGTCAAACAGACTTACGGATTGATCAAAGAACAAGGGTAATAAGTAAGCGATCCATAGACAGAAAGGATAGTCATCGTTGAAAACCGGAAAAGAGATACGTCAAACCTTTTTGGACTACTTTAGAGATCAGGGACACGAGGTCGTCAAGAGCGCTTCCTTGATCCCGCGGGATGACCCCACTCTGCTCTTTACCAATGCCGGAATGGTCCCTTTCAAGAGGATTTTTTTAGGGGAAGAACGACGGGAGTATTCCCGGGCCGTCTCCAGTCAGAAATGTGTTCGTGCCGGCGGAAAGCATAACGACCTGGAAAATGTCGGCCGGACCGCCCGCCACCATACCTTCTTTGAAATGTTGGGCAATTTTTCCTTCGGCGATTATTTTAAACCCGAGGCCATTAATCTGGCCTGGAATCTATTGGTCAAGGTTTATAATCTGCCGGAAGAAAAACTCTATGTCTCCGTTTATGAAAAAGACGACGAGGCCTATCAAATTTGGCATCAAAAAATAGGGATCCCCAAAGAAAAGATCGTAAGGTTGGGGGACAAAGATAATTTCTGGTCCATGGGAGATACCGGTCCCTGCGGGCCCTGTTCGGAAATCCTGATCGATCAGGGCCCCGAACTCGGCTGTGATCGGCCGGACTGTGCCCCTGGATGTGATTGCGATCGTTACCTGGAAATCTGGAACCTGGTTTTTATGCAGTTTAACCGCGACTCGAACGGCGTTTTATTGCCTTTACCCAAACCGAGCATTGATACCGGTATGGGGCTGGAACGTATCACCGCCGTCATCCAGGGAGTCCCCAATAATTTTCAGACCGACCTCTTTCGGGACATCATCCTGGCCATTGAGACCCTTTCCGGAACCCGTATAGGGCAAAAAGAAGAAACCGATATTGCCATCAAGGTTATCGCCGACCACAGCCGGGCCTTGGCCTTTTTATTAGCCGATGGGGCCATCCCATCCAACGAAGGAAGGGGTTATGTGGTCCGCCGGATATTGCGTCGGGCGGCCCGGTTTGGCAAGGTCTTGGGTATTAACAAACCTTTTTTGCATGGGTTGGCCGAGGTTGTGGCCGAGATGATGTCCGACATCTTTCCTGAGGTTAAGGAACAGATTTCTTTTACCTCTCAAGTCATTCAAAAAGAAGAAGAGCGCTTCATGGAGACTCTGGATTATGGATTAAAAGTCCTTAATGATGAATTAGACCGGCTCCGATTGCAAAAAGAGAATGTCCTGCCGGGCGCCTTGGTTTTTAAGTTATATGATACCTACGGATTCCCTCTGGACATTATACAGGATGTGATCCGAAACCAGGACCTGCGCATAGACCAGGAAGGTTTCGATCTCCATATGGAAAGACAACGGGAGATGTCCCGGCAAGCCTGGAAAGGCAGCGGGGAGCGGGAGTTGCAGGACGTCTATAAAAATCTGATGGCCCGTGATTTAAAAAATGAATTCATCGGCTATACTACTCTGGAGAAAGAATCCCCAATTTTAGCCTTAATTCAGGAGGGAAAAGAAATCAAACAGGCTGACGCTCCCGGAGAAATTGAGCTGGTGGCAGCCGAGACCCCTTTTTATGCCGAATCTGGGGGACAATCCGGAGATCAGGGGACTATTACTTCCAAGCAGGGTTGGCTTTCTGTGGAAACGACCTTTGCCTTACCGAATGGTTTAATCCTCCATCGCGGTCGTTTGCAGGAAGGGGCCTTGAGGGTAGGAGACCGTGTTATCCTTTCTGTTTCCAACGACTGGCGATCCTCTACCGCTAACAACCATACCGCCACCCACCTGCTCCATGGATCCTTACGTCGTATTTTAGGAGATCAGGTTAAACAAGCAGGATCCTTGGTATCTCCCCAAAGACTGCGTTTTGATTTCTCCCATTATTCGGCCCTGTCCCTAAAAGAACTCCAGGCCGTGGAAGATCTGGTTAATGAGCAGATTCAGAAAAATCTTCCGGTAGATACCAAGGTCATGGATTATGAAGAGGCCAAAGCAACCGGGGCTATCGCCTTATTTGAAGAACGATACGGTGACCGGGTTCGCCTGGTGCGCATTGGGGATTTCAGCCAGGAATTATGTGGTGGGACCCATTCCTCTCGAACCGGAAATTTAGGTTTTTTTAAGATCCTGTCTGAAGGAAGCGTAGCTTCCGGGGTAAGACGGATTGAGGCGGTTACCGGAAAGGAGGCTGTAAAAAACGTTCATCAAACCGAAGAACGTCTGAAAGCCTTGGGAGAATTGTTGAAGGTGGGACCGGAAGATCTGGTTCTTCGCATTGAAAAACTCATATCTCAGCAGAAAGAATTGGAGCGCTCCATCGCCCGGTTGAACAAAACGCTTCTCGACGGAGGGGGAATTGAAAAAATCCTGGAAGGCGCCCGGGAGATCCAAGGGATCAAAATCCTTTCCACTCCTGTCCCCATCAGTGAGTCCAAGGAACTCAGAGATATGGCCGATTCCCTTCGTGACCGTCTGGGCTCAGGAATCGTCATCCTTGGCGGGGTAAAGGATGAAAAGGTCCTATTGGTAACCATGGTCTCCAAAGATCTTACCCGAAAATTCCAGGCCGGAAAAATCATCAAACGGATTGCCAATGCCCTGGGGGGAGACGGCGGGGGAAGACCGGACATGGCCCAGGCCGGCGGTAATCGCCCTGATTTACTGGAAACAACCCTGGCCCAGGTCTATGAATGGTTTGGGGAAGAAGGGGGCTCTGGCAAAGGTTAGGCGCTTATAACGGACATCTGAGAATTTACCTCTAACTTTTTAATAACTCGGGATCTACCGCTTCTGAAATAACGATCCTGGATTAAACTGCCGATCCTGGATTCTGGATAAAAACAAACAACCGATACTTGATAAAATCAAACATCCAGCAGCCAACAACCAGTATCCAGTATCCAGTATCAAGTATCAAGCATCA
>CAZVHO010000181.1:0-3424 GCA_964627515.1 uncultured Thermodesulfobacteriota bacterium
CTCGTCCCCTATGCGCAGCAAGGCCCCGTTGATGGCCGCCACTTTAGTCTGACCGCTGATCAGTATCGTGGAGACCTGCAACAAAGGAGCCGATTCCTGAGCCGTCTTTTCAGGACCGCCGCCCTCTTTTATTACCATGGCCCCTTTCTGAACCCCTGGAGGAAAAGCAAAGGGGTTTCGTTCAATCCCGGCCCCTTCGGCTCCCCCGGTAGTCCAAAAATTCAGGCAACCGCCCCAAAAACAAATCACCAATATCCGAAATATTTTCCGCATCTGCTTAACTTTGCGGCCCCTTCTTGGAGGAAGGCGCGATAAAAAGGATTTGTTGCAAGGTAATCTCCAGTTTAGGAAACGACTCTTCTTTCCGAAGGATATCAACCTTCTCAATCTCCAGGAAAATAGGCAGGGATTGCAGACTTTCCAGATAAGAACCGATGGTCCCATATTCAGCCAGCAAACCCACATCCAGGACTACTTTTTTAATGGAATCGACCCTGGACTTCTCCTTGGCTTCGGCCGGCGTTCCTGTAACTGAATCGTTTATGGTCAATTGAACCAGGTCAATTTTTTTCATCTGGCTTTCTTTTCCCATGTGATCCAGAAGAAGGTCCAACTGACGGGCATCCGAAACCCGTCCGGCCGACAAGTCTTTCTGTTTTCTTTTTTCCTCCACCCTTTTTTTAATCGCATTAAATCCGGCCATTGAAACACTCACCGCTGCCAGCTTATCATTATATTCCTGGACCTGCTTCCGGAGAACCTCGGCTTCCTTTTTTTGGGGTTGGGTGACAAATTGGTCAAACCCCATGACAACCCCCACCAACACAGCCGCGCCCAAAAATATCTTTTCTCTTTTTTTTAAGGCCACTTATCTCTAACCCTTAACGTTTTTGGAGACAAAAGCCTAACCCGTAGGGGTCGACCCTTCTCCCAGCCTGGCCAGAATTTTAAATTCAGCAGCCCCTTTGGAATAGACTTTGCTCTTTAAAGTCGTCTGCACCTTGGCTTCCTTAAAGTATTGGGACCGGTTTAAGGTCCTGGTAAAATCCGACAAGGTAGCCATGATTTCCTGATCGGACCCGAACACTATTCCCTCGATAACCATTTGGTAGTCCCGTTTCCCATCCTCTTTTCCGACCCCACTTTCGATTTCGCCTGTTTTAGCGGTTGTCGCTTCAGCAGCCGGAAGGCCGGCCTTCATTTCCGGTCTTTCCAAAACCTCCTGGACTTTGAAAAATTGGAACCGGGTGAAGGTCATGTTGGCAGGCACCATCCGGCTCAGTTCCTGAAACAGATCCTTCACCGGGAGTTTATCGATCTTGATTTTTGGAACCCCTTCCAGGGCTTTATTCAACTCAGCTTCTTCTTTTTCGAATCGCGCCAGTCCCTCGGCCGGTTTCCCGACTCGGGCCAACTGTCCTTTCTTGACGACTACTTCTTTCTGAAGGCGGGCGATTTCCCGGCTGGCAGTCCAGTATGGAGAGCCGAAAAACCAGACAATCCCCAGAGACAGGGCTCCCATCAGGACCGGCTTTAAGTATTTCCTATAGGGAACTGCTTTAACCTGGGGGGCCAAATATTGAGGGCTCAGATTGATCAGAGGGTGAGAGGGGGTAACAAGTCCCAGAACAGTGGCCAGGAAAGGCAGGTTTCTCAAAAACAATTCTTCGTTGATCTTTTTCTTTAGGGTGATCAGACCGGCGTTCTGGAAAGTTTGAACGGGAATTTCAAGATTTTTTTCCAGGACACTCGGCAGACCTTTTAACAAGCTCCCCCCGCCGGTTAAAAGGACCCTTTTTATTTCGTAATCCTTAAACTGGGTTTTATAATAGTTCAAAGATCGTTCTACTTCCAAAATAAGCCGGTCCACCACCGGGCCTAATCGTTTTTGTATCAGATCCAGGGGAACCCCTTCGATCCGGTCTTCGGAATCCCATTCTTCCAGAAGGTCGACCTTGAACTTAATCTTTTCCCCCTGGGAATCATCTACCTCTACCGTTTGCCCGTTTATTTCATAACCGCCTGTCAGCGATTGGGTAAAGGTATCCCCGGCCACGGCAATGTCCCTGGAAAATTTAAGGTTCCCTTCTTTCAAGACGATTATTTGTGTACTTTTGTGGCCCAATTCAACAATAGCCACGGTCTCGGACCAGGGGGCGGGCTGGCTTAAACGGTAGACCTGCATTAAATCAAAAGAAGGAATGGAAAAAGAAAGCGGTTTCAGTCCGGCTTCCTTTAACAGGGCGACTTGTTCCTCAACCACTTGCCGGGTAGCGACGGCAGCTATGATTTCGGCCTCCAGTTCCCCTTCGTCTCGTTTAAAGACATCGATTTTATGAAAATCAATGATAGCCTCTTCCAGGGAAAAAGGGAAATCGGATTTGGCCCCCCAGCGGATCGCCTCCCGCATTTCGTTATCCGGCAGATCGGTCATAAAGAGGTGTCTGGCAACGGTCCAGGGACCGGTTATTTCCGCGACCACATCAGAAGTCTTGATCCCTATCTCTTTTAGCGTTTCCCGGATAAAGGCCGAGATCTCCTGCTGGGACAAGGCATTACCTGCCCCTTTCGGCTTAGGCAGCCGCCTGACCTCATAATTAAGCAGGGTAATCTTTTCCCCGGCCCGCTGGCACTCCACCACCTTCAGAGAATAAGATCCAATATCGATTCCAACAACATTTTTAGTAAGTTGAAATGAATACAATAATTTACCCCTTTTTGCGCCTACACCTCTTCTGGTAATTTTTTACTTTTAAATCGCAAAAAAGTCAAGGAAAAAACTCAATATCTGGTATATTTTTTTATCTTTGATACAAGATATGGAATTGATATTTCTATTTTTCAAATAAAAGCATAAATGGGCCCTGGGGGTTTGCAGAAACCCCCAAAAAATAAAGCCCATCTCCTTTTCAGAAAATGGGCTTAAGCGACTCTTTTATCGTATCCCCAACTTATTTATACGTGGAGGTCCGTGGCTGCCCCGTGGAATAATTCTATATTTTCCAACTCATAAAAAAAGGGCCATCAGGACAGGCCTTCCTCCAATTGAAACCAGAACTCGTCTTCCTTCGACGGCAGGGTAGCCAACAGATTAACCAACTCCCCGACCGGGTCTCCCCAGGTCTCTCTAAGCTTTTCCGCCCGGTTCAGTAATTTTTCCTGCCGTTCTCTCAGGTTAGGGGTGAGGGCCTGCCCTTTTGTCCTTTTCTCCATCTCCTGCCACGTGCCCGTCCCAAAGGAAGGGCGCTCCTGATTTCTTGAGATGGAAAAGCGATAACCGTGTAATCCGTGCGTCCGGCCCTGCCGGACCCGTGTCGAAAAATTGTGATGTCAGGATTTCACCCATTCCCAGTACGGGGAGGGGTCCGGGGTGGGGTCAGATCTTTTATATTGACAAAAGGCTGTCTCTCGCCCGCTTCGCTCG
>CAZVHO010000181.1:3524-6973 GCA_964627515.1 uncultured Thermodesulfobacteriota bacterium
GCCCAAAGAGCGTCCCATGAAACCGGGACTTAGGGGAGGATTCAGACCAAAACGCTCGGCCTGTGGTATTATCTGGTGTTTGGGTTGTTTTGGTTCATTTTGTCTATTTGGTTTGTCTGGTTCGAAATTGCCCATCGATCAGGGTAAGCCAAAAAAATCCGTGGGCACTTAAGATCGTTCCTTCTTACTCTTTTTGGCAACATGAAGTAGTTTCCTTGCCAAATTCACTGATTTCTCCGCTTCTTCTCGTGTAGGGGATCCTAAAGGGAGCAGGCCGGCCTCCGCAGGATAGCGTCCCCGGTATATGCTATCGATGAACAGGATATCCTCTTCAGAGAGAGGAAATCTCACCCGAAGATCTTGTCCAATCGCGGCGAGACGGGCGGCACTGTGTGTCCTTTCAAGCTCCCACCCTTTTTTAAAAAGGCCCGCCTTCATGGCCTTTTCCACTGATTGTTGCGCATGATAGCAAGTGCCTTTGAAATACCCGCCCTGAAAGAGATAATCAGCCATTTCAAGCTCGTCCTCGGCCTGTTTCACCCATTCCTCTACAATATCTTTCATGAAAAGCACCCTTCCTTCTTTCGATATGAGATTTAAAAAGGGACTTCCTTTCCTCTGATATTCATGCCATTTCGACAAAAACATGATAAAGGGATCAATGGAAAACTTCTTGTAGTATGGTTTGAGGGAATGCTGAACAAGAGATCCGGCGTCTTCAACGGTTCTCCCGCTATCATCAATCAGAATAAGCAAATCAAGATCGTTTCCGGCTCCATCCCGGGCTACAGACCCAAAAAGGACAACAGAACAGGGATCAACGGCTTTTCTGATCGAAGCGGCCGCTTTCTTTGCATCTTCGTAAGTCGCTATCATACTTCTTTCATTTCTTAACTGAAAATTTCAGTTAGACCGTTTTATCAACTGAAGCCATTTTGAGATCAGACGGTACATCGGAGCCATTCACGATATCCGTGTCAAGAAGAGCCAGTGTTCTATCCGTCCATCTCTTATACTATTTTTCAAGTTGCATCCTGAGGCGATAAGATACCGCAGTAAAGGCTGCGAAATAAAGGGTCAATAAACCAATAACCGGTATTAAGCCATAAGCTTTGGTAAAAAAAATACTCAAACCTACAAACAACTGAATGGCCCCGTAGCCAGAGGAAACCTTCCAATGATAGATACCCTTCTCGTTGGCCAGAAGCTGATAAAGGTGTCTGCGATGGGCCTGTATAAGGTTAGCACCGTCTCTTAAACGAAAAGCCATGGTCGTCAATTCATCCGCAAAGAACATGAAAAGAAAAGAGGCCATGCAAACAAAATCGAGGACCGTTTTTGAAGTCATATAGACCAAACTTGCAAAGAGACTACCTAATAAAATGCTCCCGATATCCCCCATAAAGACTTTTGCCTTTGGCATATTCAGCGGAAGGAAACCCAGACAGGCAAAAGAAATACTCATAGATAGGATGAAAAAAGGGGTTTGTCCTTGATTACTAAAAACATCGAAGGCCAATAAACTAAATCCAATGACTCCGGTAACTCCGGCAATCCCGTTAATTCCATCCATGAAATTGTAGGTATTGGTTGTCCCGACAATAAAAACGGCACCGAACAGAATCCATGGCCAGTGCCAACCCCAATCAGTTGTGGAATAGCCTGCTCCGGTAAGAAGCAATATAATGAGAAGGAATTGGACTGAAAGCCTCCATTTTGGCGATAACTCGCTTCGATCATTCCAAAAGGCCAGAAGGGATAAGAAGGATAGAGGGAGCCAGAAATATAGGGATATCCCGGCATATAGGCAAGAAAGAAGGAAGGCAGCAAAAATCCCAATGCCTCCGCCCTTAGGAGTGGGGATAAAATGGGAGCTTCGCCCGTTCGGATGGTCAAGAAAACCTAATCTTCGACCAAATTTGATTATTACCCAGGCCCCGACAATCCCTGAAATAAAACCCGTTAAATATAGCCCTGCTTCCATCAATTTTTTCAGCTTTGGAAGTTAAGTGAGTCCGAATTTCTTCTTCACGGGCAAACAACGTAGACCGGGTAAAAGCTCATCCCGTTTCCTACCAATTTCCGGCGTTGAGCATAGATTCATACATTTTTCATAGAGAAAATCAATGAATTTATCTGCATTTCTGATCGAATCGGAAGCAATATAGAGCCATATCTCTATCAAATCTTCTATGGCCTGGTCTGCGATATTAAGCCGGTATTTTTTCATAAACCAAGTCTGTCCCGTCCCTTGGTTTTGATATCCGCAACGATTGAATCGCTAAAAACATCTGATTTCCCGGCATCCAGTTGCCTGATACCAACCAAAATCTCTTGACGCAAATCCTGGATGGCCGCTAATCGTTCTTCTTCCCGTCTTTTCAACAAGCGAAGTCCTTCAAGAATCACTTCGTCAGGTGATCTATATAGACCCGAAGCCACTTTTTCAGATATCCACTGATTTATTTTTGGAGTTAATTCAATGTCCATGAGTTTTCCTTCTCCTGCTCAAATTGTTTTATTTTGTTTTCAGCCAGGAAAAGTCGTTTCCTTAAATAAGACAGCCGAAGCGTCGCACCCAGGCTGATGATGGCCTCTCGTTCTCCACCTGGCAAGGACAGAAAATTTTTTTCCATACCGGTTATTTCCATATTATTGGTTTCCACGATTAAACTCCTGGAGTAACGGTCTTTGATTATTGATTTACAAGGAACCAGATGGCTTTTATTATACTCCCCTTCTCTCGGGCAGGCAATATGATTTCTGTCTCTGATTTCCGGCTTCTAACCTCTGACTTTTGATAAAAAGAAAAGGGAAGTCTGACTGACATGGATAGCGAGCCGGCCTTTTTTCATTGCCGCTCTTTTCGGCAATGAAAAATTCTATTGTGTTCGTGTGCGTCCGTGGCCCATTTTTTTTGAGTTTGTTTTTTTCTGTTCTCCCTTTGAGCTTTGAGCTATTCTTATACCTCAACGGAAGTGCTCCTCAAATTGAACTGAATCTGTCGTCCAGTCGCACGTCCCCCTAAATCCCCCAGTACTGCCAGGAATCGGGCCGCACCGAGAGGAACACCAAAAGGAATGGCCTTCCTCCCTAAACCTTCGGCTATGGTTTCGTTGAGTTCCCGTACGGTATAATCCATATCATCATATAATTCGCTTGGACAGTTTCGGTTGCTGGCGATAGCTAAAGCGGCATCCACCACGTTTCCCACATTAACCATGCTTCTAAGATTGTCACCGCGGCCGGACTGCTTTGATCCAAAGAGGAATTTGCTCGAAGCCTTCAAATCTCAGGGAGGCCCTCAGCCTTTTCAATAATTCCGCTCTGGAGATTTCTCCTTTGGCATCCCTTAAATGCCTGCAAAAATAATAGGTAAAGGCCCCGTTGTATTTCCCCTTTGATCTCAGCATCGGCCGAGGTCTGATTGTCCCGGCAGCCGGAAAACA
>CAZVHO010000181.1:7073-9648 GCA_964627515.1 uncultured Thermodesulfobacteriota bacterium
ACTTGAGAAGAATATCCTTTTGCGGTCTCCGAAATAGAACTTCCTATTTTAACTGAATAATTCAGTAAGGCCGGTTTAGCCGGGCTCTTGAAGTGGAATCGAAGAGCCTGACAAGGGAAGCCTCTCAATCATTTTTCTTTTATCTCATTGATTACTCAACACAGAGACCCTGATATTGCTTTCCCTCCCTTTGAGCTTTAAGCCATATTTGTCCCTTTCTCAACCTTAGCGTACCTCCATTGTTTTTCCTCTTTGAGCTATATTTGCTTTGGGCTATCCGTACTGCGGGGTATATTCGGGAACGATTTCCTTAAGCTTACGTTTGATGGCATCGGCATCATAGGTTCGGGCAATGGTCAGCAGTTCGTCAATCCGGGCATTAAGTGTCTCGGCCGGGCAATGACTCCCATGGAGGACCATGATCTTTTCATGGGCCGTGGCCACTATCCCCTCCCCTTCAGTAATCAATTCCTCATAGAGTTTCTCACCCGGCCGCAGGCCGATAAACTGGATCGGTATGTCCTTTTCCGGCTCCAGGCCATGCAGGCGGATCAGATCCCTGGCCAGATCAACGATACGAACCGGTTTACCCATCTCCAGGATAAAGGTCTCCCCGCCTTTTCCCATGGCCCCGGCCTGGAGGATCAACTGGGCCGCCTCCGGAATACTCATGAAATAACGCGTTATCTCCGGATGGGTCACCGTTACCGGCCCGCCCCGGGCAATCTGTTCCTGGAAGACCGGAATGGCCGAGCCTGAACTGCCTACCACATTACCAAATCGGACGGCCACAAATCGGCTGGACGAGTCCCCGTTTCGACACTCGGCGATCATCTCAGCCACCCGCTTGGAAGCCCCCATGACATTGGTCGGACGAACGGCCTTATCGGTGGAAACCTGAACAAAGCGTTCCACCCCATGGACCTCAGCCGCTTCAACCAGATTCCTGGTACCGTGGATATTGTTAAAGACGGCCTCCCAGGGATGAAGTTCCTGAAGGGGTACATGTTTATAGGCGGCGGCATGAAATACCACCTGGGGGTTAAATTCCCGGAAAACCCGATCCACCGATTCTCGATGGCGGATATCCACTAAAAAGGACTCAACACTGATGGATTCAAACCGCTGGCGGCACTCCATTTCAATCCGGAAAAGATTCAATTCCGTAACATCCACCAGGGCCACGGCCTTGGGGAAAAACCGGGTCACCTGGCGAACCAGTTCCGAGCCGATGGATCCTCCGGCCCCTGTTATGAGAACCTTTCTTCCTCGAAGATACTTAATGATCTCTTCCTGATTGAGACGGACTTCCTCTCGGCCCAATAAGTCGGCCAGGGTCACTTCCCGGATGGTCTTGATGGAGACCTTGCCATCGATCAATTCCCCAATCCCTGGAATGGTCCGGAAACGTTTTCCCGTCTTTTCACAAAGGGTAACAATCCGCCGCATCTCCTCCCCCCTGACCGAAGGGATGGCGATCAGAATCTCGTCAAAGACGACAGACAGCCGATCAATTTCCTCGATAGTCCCCAGGACAGGGACCCCGTGTATGGTCTTTCCCTGCTTGGTTGGTTCATCATCCATCAAACCTACTGGAATCAACAGAACATCCGGATTATCCCGTATCTCCCTCAAGACCTTCTCGGCCGCATCTCCGGCCCCGATGATCAACAGTCTTTTTCCCTCCTGTTTTTTCCGGTTAAAGGCCGGGAAAAAATCCACGGGAGTCACACTGGAGAAGTAAAGGCGGATCAGCAGCCGGATCCCGCCTATGGCCAGAAAGGTCAGTATTCCATCGATCAAGAAAATAGACCTCGGATAGCCTGAAAGGCGGTTAAGCATAAAAATGGACAGAACGATCAAAAGGGAACTGGCCAAAACCGCCTTGACCACCTTAACCAGATCCACCAGACTGGTATAGCGCCACATCCCCTGGTAAAGATGAAAAAAGGCAAAGGTTCCCATCTTGACCATCAAGACGAAAGGCAAGGTCTGGATGAAGGTCTCCCATTCTTTTGAAGGTATGATAAACTCAAAACGCAGGCCATAGGCCCCGAAAAAGGAAAAGGCCACCAGAAAGGCATCGGCCCCGATCATGATAGAAAGATTTCGGTAAACAAATCCTCGATTATTCTTCATTGCCATCTTGCCTTTTCTTCAATAGTATTCCTTACGCAATGGCGCAAAGAGGCTAAGTTATTCGTGGACAACAAGCCTAAAATCATCATAGACATCGGTCAAGGTGCGCGATAGCGCCGGCCTTTTTTTCATTGCGGTCCCCTCAATGGGGAACATCTTAACCGGGTCTTCCCGCCGCAATGGAAAAAATATCTGTCCTCCTCTGCGTACTCTGCGTGAGATCATGACGTTGTCTGTGTGAATCGGTGTGGGTCCGTGGCTAAAACAAATCTTAGGACAGGCATTTGACCAAGAACGTTTCATAACGTTTTTTTAAGGTTATGGTCCAGGGCGGATCGTCGTCCAAGCCCATCAAACCATGGACCAGCCGGTAATACCCCATCTTGCTTATTTCCAAAGCCACCAGAATTCGACTTTGTTTTTCCCGCCACCAGCC
>CAZVHO010000182.1:0-9626 GCA_964627515.1 uncultured Thermodesulfobacteriota bacterium
GAGGCCTATCTCGACCATGGTATGGATCCGGGCGGTAATGGGTCCATTCGTCTGCGATGTAACCCGGCCTGGGAATCCAGGTGCTTTTCCGCCTGCCCCCATGATATCTGGCAAGATATCCCTAAAATCAAGTGCCCGACTCTGGTCTTGTACGGAAAGGATTCGGACACCTTCCTGGCACCGGCCGCCAAACGGTTTAAAAAGAACTATCCCCCGGCGGTCTTGAACGGCTTTCCAAAAACCAGCCATTTTGTCCCCATGGAACGACCGGAAGAAACCCGGGAAGCCGTTCTGAGATTTTTAAAAGGACATAAGATACTCTAAAGAATCCGCCTCTATCGGCCGGGGCTAATCGTGTCTTACGCCGATGGCCTGACGGGGAATGCGCAATCACAGTTAAAAGATTCCTATTTTTGGGGGGTGGACCAGACCAGCCTACCTAAGTATCAAGATAAACGTCCCACTTGAGGCCTTTTTTGCGCCTTAAAAGGATGATCTGCTTAGTTATTGGCGAATGTTGGAAAAATGATCAGATGTGATGGGGTTCGAAAGTTATGTGGTTTTCGTGTTTTTAATATTTTCTTTTATTATTTCGATAAGTTCTTCTACAGTAATCCTTGGAGATGGCAATACCTTTTCTTTTTCATGCTTATGATGTGGGAAGGTTTTAAGATATTTCCAGTGAGGCTTATTATCCCACCTGATAATAACTTCCCCATTGGTATCTTGCCAGTGGTAAGAGTATTTCTGGAATTCTGCTGTGTGTAATTCTGTTATATATAAGACCGAGCCATCTTTAACTTTGGCCTTTACCTTTAGCAATTGAATCGATTGTTCATCAATTAATTCTAAGACATGGAGCGAGTCGGAAGATGTCCGATCCTTTTAAAGCCGAGATTATGCCCTGCAATCCTTCAACTCCTCATATTTCTTTTGCCAATCCTGATAGGCTCGGTAATATCCTTCCCAAACCAAAAGGTTATCCCAGTCCGAAAAAATCTCTTCTTGGCTGCCTTCGACTTTTCTTTTAAAATTTTTCAAGGAAAAGTGATATTTTTCTTCAAATTCCCTACACCTGCTCAAATAATACTCTGCCTTGCTTAATGCCTTGTCCGAGAGCAGGGAGATTATCTCACTAACCGTAAACGTCTCCACCAAATCTGCCGGCAATTTAAATTTGATTTCTCTTAAGGTATTGGTCTCCATATTTTTATGCTCCTTGGAATACTATCTTTTTCGACATACCGGCAAAGATCCTCAGCCACCCCTCCCTGAAACGAACCCCAGATTGGCCAATTGCTTCCCAATCCTATCCAGTTTCCTGATAGGTCTCCTTAATTGCTCATCGGTCTTTTTCTGGGCTTCATCAAGTCCAATGAGACCCTCAAAGAATTGCTCTATCCTCTTATCGATACTATCTGTTCTGGTTTCTTCTTTTTCAGCTATAATTTTCTTCCAACAAGAAACATCTGTCAAGTTTTTTAATTTTGATCAGAAGCGGCTTACCCCATCTGGTCTATCTGGTTTATTTGATCTTTTTCCTTTTTTATTTAGTTTTGATAAGCCGAAAATCCCTCTTGACCCGAATTTTTTCCATTTTATAATCTCAACAAATAAAACAAAGAGTTAAGGGGGCGTGATATGCCGGAGACGATGGTTCGCTCAAAAATAGATTCCGCAGTAAAAGCCAAGGCCCAGAATCTTTTACAAGACCTGGGACTCTCAATAAGTGAGGCAATACGGCTCTTTATAAACCAGGTGGTTGTTGAAAAGGGGTTACCCTTTAAAGTCGAACTGTCGAAAGGGGACACTGAAGAACATGATAGATGGTTCCGGCGACAGGTCAAAACCGCCATAAAGGAAGCGGACAACCCCAATACCGTTTTTATTCCGCATGCACAAGTGCGCGACCGATGGGGTGCGAAACGCATTGAGTTATCGAAGCGGACTTCCAAAAAGAGGAACCCAGTTTGATCTTAGAATGGCTGCCGGCAGCAGAACAGGACTTTACCGATCTTGTCGAGTATATTGCAAAGGAAAAAAATTCAAATTCTCCGCATTCTTCACAGTGCACGGGAGTGGCCAAAAAATTTTTTGTCTTAACCCGCAGTTCCCGTAGGGTGGGTGAAACGAAGTGCAACCCACCAACCCAATAAAAAATGACAAAATTAAATCATAACCCACAAGAGAAAAAGGCATTTATTATATTGGTGGGTTCCGTTTCACTTCACCCACCCTACCTGTATCAAAAAATCGTCACCTCATCCCCCGGAGGTTTGAGGAAAGGCGGCATTGACATATAAATATTCCACCTTTTCTTTGTGGGCCAGCTCCTCCAGGGCCAGTTTCTGAAAAATCTCCTTAGTCTCCCCTGCCGGATGTAATTCAGCCAGGTTCAAGTAAAATTCATGGGAATGCTTTTCCCTTTCGGCAGCCAATAAAAAGGCATCCTTTTGGAGCAGGTCGGGAACAACCGGCGGGGCTTGAAAGGCCTCGACAATCTTGCTGTCATGGACCTGGGCCAGATCCAGAGTAAAACCCAATAATTCCCCCTGAAGATACTTTTCCAAAAAATCTTTATGTTTTAATTCTTCACGGGCCAGAAATTCCAGGGTATCCTTGGTCATATCGTCCAGGACCACCTCCTGGAGGCGTTTATAAAAAGTATGTGACAGCTCTTCAAAGATAATCGCTTTTTTAAATATTTCCCCGGTAGTAATCGCCTTCATAAGCACCTCCCTTAGCTACTTTTTAATTAATACCCAGCCAAAGATATTTGAAATTTCATAGTTGATGGTCTGGTAAAAACTCGTCATTCCCGCGCAGGCGGGAATCCAGGCCACACATAACCAGTTAAAAACACTGGATTCCCGTTTTCACGGGAATGACGAAAATGGACGTTCGGCGACTTTTTACGAATCCATCATAGTTACCTTATTAGAATCTAATCCCCTTTCTAACGATTTGCAAGTCTTCGGCCTTACCAATAAGATAAAGACAGGCAATATACAGTTTTTAAATCCCAAAAATACAGGATTGTCTGGATTTCTTTTTTGATAATTATCGTTACACTTTAATTAGAATAATTCCACTTTCCCGTTGATTTTCAAAAAATAAAGAAAGGGCATGAAAGAGAAATGCCCGAGGGGAATTCAATATGGGAAGCCTGAAAATTGTCTCTCGAAGCAGTCAGCCTTTTATCGATCGGGTGGAAGCAGGGAAGCTGCTGGCCCGGGAAATTGCCCATTTCAGGAATCGGAAAGCGGTCGTTCTGGGAATCCCTCGGGGAGGTATTATTGCCGCCCGGGAATTGGCCCTGGCCTTGAATGGTGACTTGGATGTCGTGCTCTCACATAAATTGCGCACGCCGGAACATCCGGAATTGGCCATGGGCGCCATTGCCGAGGGCGGCATTGCCTTTGTCGATCCGGGGATCGTGCGGATGTTAGGGATAGATAATCACCAGATCGAGGGGGAAAAAGCACATCAGTTGGCAGAGCTCAGCCGCCGGGCCGTTCAGATCCGCAAGGTCCGCCCCAAAGTTCCTCTCGAGGGCAGGCTGGTCATTATTACCGACGACGGGGTGGCCACCGGAGCCACCACCATGACCGCACTCAAAGCCGTACGGGTTGAAGGCCCGGCCCGACTGGTTCTGGCACTACCGGTAGGTTCCGAGGATTCCGTGATGCGCTTAGCTGATGAGGCCGATGAAACCATCTGCCTCCGGGTGCCGCCTGATTTTATGGCCGTGGGACAGTTCTATGCTTCATTTGACCAGGTTAGCGATGAGGAAATGCTGACCATCCTCCAGGAGGCCCATGAAAAGGAGAAAGGAAGATGAATCCAAAGCTGCTGAAAGAAGCTGAAAAATTAGCTGCCGAGGTGGGACATGTGTTGGTCGCTACAGCCGACCCCTCCGGAAGAACACACATCGCTGCCGCCCGGACCCTTTCCATCACCCCGGGAAACGAAGTGGTGATAGCCGACTGGTTCTGCCCTGAGACCATGCAAAACCTTTGCAGCAACCATTTTCTGACCATTGTTACCTGGAACCCGGCCACGGATTATGGTTTTCAGATCAGCGGAGAACTGGTGGATTTAAAGGAGCTTGGCATGATGAATGGCTACCTTCCGGAAATGGAAAACCACCCCATTCCTCAAATTGAACGTCAAATGGTGGTCCGTGTTGAAAAGATCATCGACTTTAAAATCCAACCCCATAGTGATGTCGAACAGTAGACCCCAAACAGAGGGATTTATGAATTCCGCCAACGTTCAAGAGTATCCCGTCAAAGTTTCAGCGGGTAAGGTTCTCCTGGAAGGTGACCTGAAGATACCCGAAGGGGCTCAGGGACTGGTAATTTTTGCCCACGGAAGCGGGAGCAGCCGACACAGTCCCCGAAATCAGTCCGTAGCCCGATACCTTCATGGAACCGGATTAGCCACCTTGCTCTTCGACCTGCTGACCTCTCAGGAGGAGGCAGAGGATCGGTACACCGGACATTTAAGGTTCAATATCCCCCTTTTAGCCGAACGATTAGGCTTTGTAACCGACTGGGTTCTGACCGACAAGACCACCCGGAACCTGACCATCGGTTATTACGGAGCCAGCACCGGGGCTGCGGCAGCCTTGATGGCCGCCACATCCCGCCCCCGGGTTGTAGCCGCCATTGTATCCCGCGGGGGTCGTCCGGACCTGGCCGGAGATGGCCTTTATCTGGTGAAAGCCCCAACCCTCCTGATCGTAGGAGGTCACGATTATCCCGTAATCGAAATGAACCGGGAAGCTATGGAGAAGCTTCAAACCGAAAAAAAGCTGGTCATCGTCCCCAGGGCTTCTCATCTTTTTGAGGAACCGGGGGCCATGGAAGAAGTCTCCAGGCTGGCGGCCGAGTGGTTTCAGAAGTACCTGGTGGGGGAAAAGTCAGCAGCTTCCTGAGAAGAATGAAGGAATTCCAGTCCTTACTAAACCCTCATGCCCGCCTGTAGCGGGCACTACGAACCATGAAAATGTCGGATGTCGAAGTAAGGTTGGTTTTAAACCCGTAACTCGTAACCCGAAACCCGCAACGTTATTTTCTTATTAAACCCTCTTATCCTTTTTCGGGGGGCATCTTGAGGTCCACCACATCGGCTTGAAATATATCGATAAAGTCTTTAATCCGGGGATGGGAGATTTTTTCTTTAAACGAAGTTTTGGGGGATCGATCCAGGGAAACGGCCCCGCTCCGTTTATCCTTTTGAGGTTCCGTGGATAGGAACTTGATCTTGATCTTCCGTTTATAAAACTCCTGGCAGAGTTTTTCTAATTTCTTTTTATTGCCGTTTCCTTCCAACAATCCCAAATGAAACGAATTTCCTTTGAAGTCCCATTCCAGGGTATTTTTGTCTACGGCCTTTAGATCGGCCTGGGCCAAATAAGTAGCCAAAGGAATATTTTCCCCACGAATAAATTCCAGCAATTCTTCTTTCGAAAACGATTCGGACCCTCTCGAAGCGGGTGGTTCGAATGGGGCCTCAGGAGCCGGGTTTTCCACCTCTTCTATTCCGACGCTTTGCGTAGTGGGTGCTTCAGGCAACGGATGGTTGGAATAAACCGGAGAAGTCTCTTTCAGGGTTTCCATCTTCTTTGGTGCCGGTTCTTTAAAGACCGGGGAACCTTCTCGGGGGAGAAGGCCCTGTTCCTGGATCAGGTCCAGTTTCTGCAGAATAGTATCGATGGGAATGATTTCCTGTAATCGGGCCGTTCGAAGCAAAATCATTTCCAAAGTCAAACGGGGTTGGGGGGCCCGGCGCAATTCCCATTCCGATTGGATTAAAAAATGCAACCCATCCTGGAGAAACTCTAAGGAAACCTCCTGGACCTTTTTTTTAATCTCGGAGATCTCTTCCCCGGGAAGGTCTAATAAAGGCCCCTGATCATGTCCCATTTTTATCAGGAGCAAACTTCGGACCTGTTCGATGAGGTCCTTATAAAATTGTTTTAAGTCGTAACCGAATTCATAGACCTCGCTGACCAGTTCCAGCAGTCTTTTTACCTGGTTGCCGACGATGGCCCAGCCGACTTCAAAAATGATCCGGCGGTCCACAAAACCGAGGATTTCCTGAACCTGGGCCTCGCTTATTTTTTCCGAAGAAAAAGAAAAGATTTGATCCAAAAGACTTAAGGAATCTCGAATACTTCCTTCGGATTGCCGGGCGATCAAACGCAAGGCCCCTTCTTCCACAGCCACCTGCTCGGCCTGGGCCAGAGATTTAAGATAATCGACTATCGAATCCAGAGAAACCCGTCTGAAATTAAAGGACTGGCAGCGGGAAAAAATAGTTAAAGGGACCTTATTGAGTTCCGTAGTGGCAAAGATAAACAGTGCGTGCTTAGGAGGTTCTTCCAGGGTCTTCAGCAAGGCATTAAATGCCTCACCGGTCAACATATGGACTTCATCGACGATATAAATCTTGTAGCGACCCTGGGCCGGCAGATACTTGATGTTTTCCCGCAACTCCCTGACGTCATCGATCCCGCGATTGGAGGCCCCGTCGATTTCCTGGACGTCCAGGCTCACTCCCTGGGTGATCTCCCGGCAGGAAGAACACTGGTTACAGGGAACCGGGGTCGGGCCATTCTGGCAATTAAGGGCCTTGGCCAGGATTCGGGCCACCGAGGTCTTGCCGACTCCCCGGGGACCGCTGAACAGATAAGCATGGGCCACCCGCCCGGATTTAATGGCGTTTTGCAGGGTCTGGGTTACATGATTCTGCCCCAATACATCTTCAAAAACCTGGGGCCGGCATTTCCGGGCTAAAACGAGATAGGACATAATTAATTCAGGTACAAGGTGTAAGGTGTAAGGTGCAAGATAAAAGGTATAAGGTTCAAGGTGTACGGTGTAAGGTTATTGAGTGATCTAATCTATTTCAAAATTCCAAATCCCCATTCCGAAATCCGAAATCAAAAATGGAAATGGCGGAGAGAGAGGGATTCGAACCCTCGGTACACCTTTTGGGCGTACACACGATTTCCAGTCGTGCCCCTTCAGCCAGCTCGGGCATCTCTCCGTAAAATAATTTTTTTAGCATTCTTCCTCGATACAAGTCAAGATTTATTCACTCATCAAGATGATGGACTCGTAAAAACCCGTCATTCCGGTCCCGCCTTCCGCGGGATAAACTCCGGCGGGAATCCAGGCCATACGTAACACATTAAAAACACTGGATTCCCGTCCCGCCAGAGGCGGGATTAAGACATTCGAGGACAAGCTTCCACGGGAATGACGAAAATGGATGATTGTCGACTTCCAAATAACTTATTTTTTTTGCTAAGTTATTTTCTGATACAGCGCCACAATGTGGCGTCCAAAAGCTTTTTACGAACTCATCAAGAATGATGAACCAGGTATGCTGCCTAAATGCTCAAATCCATTTCAGGGAAACCCCGAAAACCAATAGGGCGACCAGATCAATACCCAGGATTCCCCCTACGGTCAAGGCCTTTTTTCGAACCGAATCCATATCGTGAACCCAGAAAGAGACCAGAAAGAAGGGCAGATAGCCGATCAGAAAGATAAGCCAGGGGGCCTTTGTCCCCCACCAGGAATAATCCCAGGTCAGGGCCCCCACGCCATTCAGGAGAACTTCCACAAAAACACAAAAAACCGAATTTAAAACGGCCAGGAGAAGACGGTTGGGGATGACCAGGATGCGGAGTTTTTTGTCGGCCGGCAGCATCTTGCCGAAGGTGATCCCGGCCACGGCAAACATAAAACATATTTCGATATTAAGGCCGATGAGGATCAAATAGGCGGTCTTCCCCGGGGCGCCCCAGACCGGGGCCTGGTTGGTGAAGTGAAAGACCAGGCCGTTCCAAATCTCATTAAACCAGTCCATCCCCCAGAAGGCCAGTCCGGCGAAAAAGAGATTCCAGTTTTTCCGCTCGATCTCCACGGCATAGACATAGACCACCAGTGCGAAAAGGGCGATCACATACCACTGAAATAGACTACCATCCCTCAAAATCCTTGAGGCCTCCAAGGCGGAAGCGGTCGGCATAGCTCTTCTCCTGTCAAGTGGATTTGGCGATCTAATCTTACTTGTACTGTTCCAGACAGGTCAAGAAAAAAAAGTTTGTCTCAAAGGGGTCGGGTCTGCTCCTGACCTTTATTTGTTTTCATCAAGACGGAAATCAGGATCCCACCCCTTTCCACGAACCTCTGGGAGACCTTCGGTTTTCTGCCGACAGAAAATGATTCTCGGACCACGATGGGCGGTTTTGCCAAGTCGCGAGACTTCTGTCATCCCGAGCTTGTCTCGCAGCAGGTGCACCGACGCTCTGTTCTCGGGGTGGGCCAAGGCGAGGATCTGAGAAAGGCGCAACGTTTCGAATGCATACTGCATCTGAAGGGTGCCGATCTCCGTGGCATAGTCGTTTCTCTCGGCCCACTGCGAAAGGACAAACCCGAACTCGAAGTCCTGATTGCCAAGGCAGTCGGTCGGAATGATGCCGGCAAATCCGACCAGACGTTCCGGCCGGTTTGTGGCGAGCACTCCCATGCCAACTCTGACCTCTTCGCCGGTGAAGTACTGCTTGATGAACGCTGCAGCCTGCCGGGGTTCCATCGTCGTTCCACTGAAGAGGTACTTGGTGCGGTCCTCGCTGCTCAGTAGAGACGTAATGAAAGGAATGTCCTCGTCACAGATGGGGCGCAGTGTGAGACGAGACGATATCATTGTCCT
The DNA here is from genome assembly GCA_964627515.1 of uncultured Thermodesulfobacteriota bacterium. Classification (GTDB taxonomy): domain Bacteria; phylum Desulfobacterota; class RBG-13-43-22; order RBG-13-43-22; family RBG-13-43-22; genus RBG-13-43-22. The sequence goes on from CAZVHO010000182.1 coordinate 8,731, forward strand.
CATATTCATAGCCCTCCGCAAATCCCTATACCCGTCTCTGAACTCTTACCCGGCAGAGCTTGGTCTAAAATATTTTGCGTTACTCTCCCCATGTTATATGGAGACTATTTGGAAATTCGATAGGAGGGGCTTAGAGTGAAAATGAGCCCCATAATCCATCGAACCACCGGAGGGAAAGCCTTGTCCATGGTGAAAGGGCGCAGTCGACCGGATTGGAGGTCCTGGACCATTTTTACACCCAGGGCATTGGCTTGTTGTCTTTGCCGGGGGCTTAATCGCCGAAGAAAGTAGATCCGCTCCCAATCCTGCTCATTTTCCGGAAAATGGTCGAGATCCGCGCCGGCATACTGGTCTCCAATCCATTGTCCGTGAAGCATCAAAGGGGCATTACTTTTCAGCCAGGGGGTTCCGTCATCGCAATATTTTCTTAACCGTTCGGGCATGCCACCGGCGCTTACGATTGCGCCCAGTGCCCGGATTTTGTTGTTGATACGGGAGTTGATGCTCATACACTGGATCATAGGCCCGCCGGGCCTGGCCGTACGCCAGGACAAACGCTCCCAGAAGGTCGTCATCAGACCCGTCACAAACCCGTTATGCACCGGAGAGGCGAAAAGGATTCCGTCCGCGTCAATAATCCGGTTGATGATCTCATCCATATCGTCTTTCAAACTGCAGGGGGCGGCTCCGTTGCCTCTAAAACTATAACATTTGAGGCAGTTGATGCAGTACCCTATGTTTTGGTCACGGAGCATGATCATATCCGGCTCCCCGCCGCCGGATTTGACGCCTTCCATAAAGGCCCGAACGAGCTCGGTGGTCGTCCCCTCAGGTCGGTAGGTGCTGTTGATGGCTATAATTTTCATTTTCCCTCCCCTTCGGTCCGGCATTTGTTT
>CAZVHO010000183.1:0-1746 GCA_964627515.1 uncultured Thermodesulfobacteriota bacterium
GGCAGGATTTTTGAGCCCTTCTACACCAAAAAGGTCATGGGCAGGAGTGGAACCGGCCTGGGTTTGGCCGTGGTCTGGGGGACGGTCAAGGATCATGGCGGGTTTATTGATGTGCAAAGCAGGGAGGGCGAAGGCAGCACGTTTACCCTTTACTTCCCGGTTATCCGGCAAGAATTGACCAGAGAAGAGGGGGTGGTTCCCCCGGAGGAATATGCGGGGCGGGGAGAATCGATCCTGGTGGTGGATGACGTCAAGGAACAACGTGAATTGGCCACTGCCATGCTGGGCAGGATGGGGTATAAGGTGGACTCGGTTTCCAGCGGGGAAGAGGCCCTTTCTTTTCTGAAAACAAGTCATCCCGCCCTTCTGGTTCTGGACATGATCATGGACCCGGGAATGGATGGTCTGGAGACCTACCAAAGGATTTTAGAAATCAACCCCAAACAAAAGGCCATTATTGTCAGCGGCTTTTCAGAAACCTCCCGGGTGAAGAAGACCCAAGAACTGGGAGCCGGGGCTTATGTCCGCAAGCCCTATATTTCGGAGAAGATCGGTCTGGCCGTCAGGAGAGAATTGGATAGGATATAGCTCAACCCGAAATCTGCGATACAGATTAAATTTTTCGATGTTTTTTTATTTAAAGTTGCCCAAAGTCCTGATAAAGTAATCCAAAATTTCTTCTCTTTTTAAGCAGTCATGCTGGCCTCAAGCCAGCACCACGAATCATGAAAATATCGAATATCGAATATCGAATGTCGAAGTAAAGTTGGTTTTAAACCCGTAACTCGTAACCTGAAACCCGTAACGTTTTTATTATCGTAATAACTATTCAGGATGACTAACCTTATGCCCAAAGTGATAGAGATCAAAAACGCCACGGTATACCGCGGGAGGACCCGGGTTTTCGACCAGCTCTCCCTGGAGATCATTCAGGGACAGAGTGTGGCCATCCTGGGACCAAACGGCTCCGGGAAATCCACCCTGCTCAAACTGCTGAGCCGGGAAATTTATCCTGTCCAGCAGGAAGGCAGTTATTTAAAGGTACTGGGAGAAGATCTCTGGAATGTCTGGGAACTGCGGGCCCACCTCGGCATGGTCTCTCAGGAACTCCAGGAACACTATATGGGTAGTGTCCTTGGTCTGAATGTGCTTCTCTCCGGTATCTATTCCAGTATAAATATCTGGGCCCACCAAACCTTCACCGACCAGGACCAATCCAGGGCTGAAGAGCTGATGAATAGACTCGGGATCGCCCATTGTCGTAATAAACGGTTCTCCGAGATGTCAACCGGCGAGCAGCGAAGACTTCTTCTGGGCCGGGCCTTGATCCATGATCCCCAGGTACTGGTCCTTGACGAGCCGACCAGCGGCCTGGATGTGAAAGCCTGTTTCCAGTATCTCGGGATCATCAGGGATCTGATGGTCGCAGGCAAGACGGTGTCTCTGGTAACCCATCACATCCATGAAATACCGCCTGAGATTTCGCGGGTGGTATTGTTGAAGGCCGGTCAGGTCTTGGCCGACGGCAAAAAGGAGGAAATCCTGACCAGTCAAAATCTAACAGATCTCTTCGAAATTACAGTAGAATTGGTCCAAATGAACGGTTTCTACCAGGTAATCCCCGGGAAGGCAGCCGATACCTGGAGCCGGACGTTACCTTTTGGACAACCCTGAAAAAAGACCCCCGACCCTGACCAATCGGAGAAATTATTAGACATGGGTCTGAAAGTGAAAGGGGGGCAAGAT
>CAZVHO010000183.1:1846-4810 GCA_964627515.1 uncultured Thermodesulfobacteriota bacterium
AGAAGGACTGGGGGTATTAAAAAAAAATCAATAATAAATTTATTTTCAGGAGGGTATTATGGATAAAAGAATCCAAACCGGTTTTTTAATCTTTTTTTTCTTTCTTTTTCTGGGCCTTTCGGCGACCATGACCCAGGCCGCGGCCGTTCCGGCTAAAATCGGGGTTATTTCCATCATTACCGGACCGGGAGCCGGCTACGGTGAAGCCATAACCAACGGTTTTAAACTGGCCCGGGACGAAGTAAACGCCAAGGGGGAAGTCAAAATCGAGTTGATTTTTGAAGATTCCTCCGGAAAACAGGAGCAGGCCCTGGCCGCCGGACAGAAATTGATCAATTCCCAGCAGGTTGTAGCCATTTTGGGTCCCACCCTCAGTACGGAGATGAAGGTCGTCGGTCCCGAGGCCAACGCCAGCGGCGTACCGATCATGGGCACCTCGACCACGGCTGTGGGGATCACCCAGATCGGAAAATATGTCTTTAGAAATTCCCTGCCGGAATCCCTGGCCATCCCGGCCTCGGTTAAAAAGGCCGTGGCTAAATACAACCTCAAACAGGTGGCCATGCTCTACGGGAATGACGATGTCTTTACCAAGTCCGGGTTCGACACCATGAAAAAGGTGGCTACCGACCTGGGCCTGAAAATAACCACTATCGAAGAATTTCAAAAAGGACAGGCCGACTATAAGGCCCAGTTGACCAAGATCAAGGCCACCAAACCGGATGCCATTTTCTGTTCGGCCCTTTACGAAGAAGGGGCGGTGATATTGTCCCAGGCCCGGAAGATGGGGATCACGGTCCCCTTTGTGGGCGGTAATGGCTTTAATTCCCCAAAAGTGATCGAAATTGCTAAAGAAGCGGCCGAAGGGTTGATCGTCGCCACCCCCTGGTTCGGCGATAAACCCGACCCGAAGGTAAAGGCTTTTGTCCAGAAATATGAAAAGACTTTCGGCAAGAAGCCGGACCAGTTCGCCGCCCAGGCCTATGACGCCCTTTATATCATGGCCGAGGCCCTCAAAAAGGCCGGCAAGGCCGACAGGGACAAGCTGCGGGACGCCCTGGCCGGCATCCGGAACTTTAATGGCGTATTAGGCAAATTCTCCTTTGACGCCGAACGGGATGTGGTTATGGAGCCGAATGTTTTAGTGATCAAGGGCGGAAAGTTTCAGCTTTTTAATTAAATGGTATAGGAATTTCCTAATTAAAAGGTAACTTTTTTGTTTTTCGAACAACTGATCAACGGCATCACCCTGGGCAGTATCTACGCCATTGTGGCTTTGGGCTATACCCTGGTCTTCGGCGTTTTGGATATCATCAATATGGCCCATGGGGAAATCTTTATGTTCGGGGCCTTTGTGGGGATGCTTTTAATTACCCGGTTCCAGGCCCCTATGGTCGTGGCCTTTTTAGGGGCGATCCTGGCCACAGCCGCCATGGGCTATCTGCTGGAACGTCTGGCCTTAAGACCCATCCGGGGCAGAAAAGGGGCTTCCCATCTGGCTTCCCTGATCAGCACTATCGGGATTTCTATTTTTCTGGAAAACCTGGCCCACCACCTTTTCGGGGCCGGGAACAATCCCTTCCCGACCTCTTTCGGGGATATCAAATTTGAGGGCGGTTCGGTAACCATCTACCTGGTGCAGATCATTATTCTGGTAATCTCCCTCTTGTTGATGGTCGGCCTTTCCACCTGGCTGAAAAAGGCCAAGGCCGGCAAGGCCCTGCGGGCTACAGCCGAAAACCTGGAGACCGCCGGCCTGCTGGGTATCGACACCAAAAAAATCATCACCTCCACTGTAGTGGTGGCCTCTGCCATGGGAGGGATTGCCGGTGTGCTGGTGGGCATGGCCTTCAATTACATCAACAACCAGATGGGACTGCCCATGGGCTTGAAAGGACTGGCTATTATTATCCTGGGCGGCATGGGCAGTGTCAACGGGGCCATGGCCGGGGGCCTGATCCTGGGCCTTTCCGAGACCCTGGTCGTGGCCTACGGCGACTCCGGATACCGGGATGCCATTGCCTTTGTGGCCATCATCGTAATCTTATTGATCAGGCCCCAGGGATTATTCGGGCAGGCCCTGCCCGAAGCCAAGGGATAAGAAATGAGATCTTTTTGATTAACCCTTATTACCTGCAAGTCGCCTCATTTATTCTAATTAATATCCTGCTCGGGTTGAGTATTTATATCACCCTGTCCACGGGACAGCTTTCCCTGGGCAATGCCGGGTTTATGAGCATCGGGGCCTATACCACTGCCCTTTTGACCTCCAAGCTGGGTCTGCCCATCCCCTTGGGCATTTTAGCCGGCTCTTTTTTGGCAGCCCTCATGGGTATCCTGATCGGCATACCGACCCTAAGGTTACATGGGGTCTACCTGGCCATCGCCACCCTCGGTTTCGGGGAAGTCGTCCGGGTGATCTTCATCAATTGGGAATCCTTGACCAATGGGGCGGTCGGCGTAGCCGGTATTCCCCATCTGGGGCGGACTATCCTGGCCCAGGTACAAAAATACGGTTTTTCTCCGGAAAGCTTAGGTCTCAAGAACAACGAATTCATCAGTCTGACCGTTTTTTCCATTCTGCTGGTGATCGTCCTCCTGGTGGTCTTTTTTTTCGGACGCTTAGATCGTTCCCGGGTCGGCCGGGCCTTCCAATCCATCCGGATGGATGAAAAGGCGGCCGAGGCCATGGGGATCAACACCACCTATTATAAAATCCTGACCTTCAGCCAGGGGGCCCTGCTGGCCGGGTTTGCCGGGGCCCTCTTCGCTCACGTGACCGGTTATATCAGCCCGGCTGATTTCACCTATCACCGGGCCGTGGAAATCCTGGTTTTTGCGGTCTTCGGCGGCAGTGAAATCCTCTGGGGCCCGATTTTCGGGGCCTCTTTTTTAACGGTTATGCCCGAGTTACTACGGTCCTTGAGTGAATACCGCTACATGATTTATGGGGTCGTTCTGGTC
>CAZVHO010000183.1:4910-6303 GCA_964627515.1 uncultured Thermodesulfobacteriota bacterium
TTTCAAAACATACGGCTCTTCGATCAAATGTCGGTGGAGGAAAATGTTATGGTCGGCCGACATTGCCGAAGCCGGGCCGGCGTCTTAAGGGGTGTCCTTCGCACCCAGGGCCAGAAAAAGGAAGAAGAACAGATCCGGGAAAAGACCGACAGTCTGCTCAAACTGGTTGGATTGACCGGCTATAATAACCTTCCGGCTATGAGTCTGCCTTACGGCCTGCAGCGGCGGGTGGAGATCGCCCGGGCTCTGGCCAGCGAACCGAAGCTGATTTTATTGGATGAACCGGTTGCCGGAATGAATGATTTGGAAACCGAGGAGATGGCCGGGTTGATCAAAAAAATACTCGGCCTCGGCATAACAGTCCTGTTGATTGAACACGATATGTCCATGGTTATGACCGTTTGCGACCGGCTGGTGGTTTTAAATTTCGGACAAAAGATTGCCGAGGGGACCCCTCAGGAGATCCAGCATAACCCGGAAGTCATTGAAGCCTATCTGGGCCGGGAAGAAGAAAACGAGGAAGGTTAGAGGAACGCTACGCTTGAGGGAAGAGGCAACTGCCTTTAACCTCAAGTTCGTTGAAGGCGAACGCTCCTCAAGCCCGGGTTTTTCCGGGCGATCCTTTAGCGAAGCGCTCCTTGAACATTCTGAATTCTGGCTCCTGGCTCCTGGATTCCAGAATTTTTAGTTAGTATTATGAGGTATTCGTGTTAACCGTTGAAGGCATCGAGACTTATTACGGAAATATCAAGGCCCTGAAAGGGGTGGACCTGGAGGTGCCGGAAGGGGCCATTGTAACCATCCTCGGCGTAAACGGGGCCGGGAAAACCACTTTGCTCAAGACCATCGCCGGACTGCTGAAACCCAAATCCGGCCGGATCCGTTTTTTACAGGAAGATATAACGGCCTTAAAGCCCCATCAGATTGTTAAAAAAGGGATCGCCCTGGTGCCGGAGGGCCGCGCCATTCTGGCCAAAATGACGGTTCTGGAAAATCTGGAGATGGGTGCTTACCATCGGAAAGACCAGTCCGTAAAAGAAGACATCAAAAAGGAGATTGAACGTTTCCCCTGGTTAAAGGAAAGACAGAATCAGCCTGGTGGATCCCTCTCCGGAGGCGAACAGCAGATGCTGGCCATTTCCAGGGCCTTGTTAGCCCGGCCCAAATTGCTCCTCCTGGATGAACCATCATTAGGATTGGCCCCATTGGTGGTGGCCGATATCTTCCGGACCATCAAAGGGATCAACAAAGGAGGGACTACGGTCCTGTTGGTGGAACAAAATGTCAAGCAGGCGCTGAAAGTCTCCCATTTTTCCTATGTCCTGGAAACAGGAAGGATAGTCCTCAAAGGGGAATCCAAGGAATTAATCAAAGAGGCCAAGATCAAAGAGGC
>CAZVHO010000183.1:6403-9565 GCA_964627515.1 uncultured Thermodesulfobacteriota bacterium
TAGTCCTCAAAGGGGAATCCAAGGAATTAATCAAAGAGGCCAAGATCAAAGAGGCTTTCCTGGGCCAGAAGACCCGTTAGAATCTTAGAATTCCCCCTCCCCTTTTCAGTCCGAGTTCCATTCCTTGGGTTTTTTCTTTATATGGTCCGATGAAATGTGATGTTTTTTCAAGAGGGCGCAAAAATTGGATCTTTGCATGCCCACTTTTTCAGCAGCATGGGTGATATTACCGGAACAGTCCTGCAGGGCCTTCTGGAGAAAGGCCTTTAGGATCTGCCCGAAAACCACTTCTTGCAGGTGCTTCTTGGCGGCCTTAAGTTCTTCCAGGGTTTCCGGAATGGGATTATCCTTAAAGGAGCGTTTCATCTGGAGATGATCGAGTAGATAGAGCAGATCCAGGGTCTTATCCTCGGCCAGGATAACCAGACGCTCCACAACGTTTTTCAGTTGCCGGACATTGCCCGGCCAGCGGTAATGTATCAGGGTCTCCAGGGCATCATCGGAAAACCCTTCGATCCGTTTCCCGGTCTTTCGGCAAAAGTCTTTCAAAAAGTGATAGGCCAGCCTGGGGATGTCGCCCTTTCTCTCCCGAAGGGGGGGAATGTAGATGGGAAAACCATTCAAGCGGTAAAAAAGATCCTCCCGGAATCTTCCCTCCTCCACCAGACCTTTCAGATCCCGGTTGGTGGCGGCAATGATCCGGGCATCGGTTTTTTTAAAATGGCTGGTCCCCACCGGTTTATATTCCCCGGTCTCCAGGACCCGTAGAAGCTTGCCTTGAATTTCCATATCCAGATTGGTCACATCATCCATAAAGAGGGTCCCGCCGTGGGCCACTTCAAAGATGCCTTCCTTGTCCCGTATGGCCCCGGTGAAAGCCCCTTTGACATGACCAAAAAGCTCGCTTTCCAAAAGACTTGGAGAAAGGGTACTGCAGTCCACGGCTATAAACTGCCGGGAGGCCCTCCGGCTGTGGGCATGAATAGCCCCGGCGAACAGCTCTTTTCCGGTACCGCTCTCTCCGTAAAGAAGCACAGTGCTGTCTGTTGGAGCGACTTTCTCAATCTCCTCAAAGATCCGAAGGATTCCCGGATCCTCCCCGACAATGTTTTCAAAACTGAAACGGTTGAGGAGTTCCTTCCGGAGAGTGAGGTTTTCCTCTACCAGATTTTTTTTCTCAATGGCCCTGGTTACCACCATCAGGAGTTCATCCTCAGAGAAGGGCTTGGCCAGATAGTCGAAGGCCCCTGATTTCATGGCTTCCACGGCATTGGGAACCGTAGAAAATCCGGTCATGACGATAAAGTAGATCTCAGGATGCGATTTATGAACCGATTTCAGGATATCCATCCCGTCCATATCCGGGAGTTTCATGTCCAGCAGGACCACATCAAAGGGGTTTTTCCGGATAGCCGAAAGGCCGGCCTGGCCGGTCATAGCGGTATCCACTGTATAACCCCGTCCGGAGAAGGCCAGACGGCATCCTTTGGATATCACCGGTTCGTCATCGATGATCAGGATTCTTACAGGTCTGATTCTCATGGTCGATGGTTCCGTGAAAGAGCCCCTTTCAGGGTATGGGGAACTCCAAACTGAATACCGTTCCCTGTCCTTTTTTACTGGAGACATAAATATGGCCCTGGTGTTTCCGGACGATTCCATAACTGACGGCCAGACCCAGACCGGTCCCTTTGGGCTTGGTGGAAAAGAAAGGTTCGAATATTTTTGTCAGATGCTCAGTAGGGATTCCGCAGCCGGTATCGGCGATTTCGCATTTTATACGCTCCCCGTCGGTCGTCTTATAACTCCGGACAATAATTTCCCCTCGATCCTCAATCGCCTGAAGGGCATTAAATAACAGGTTGACAAAAACCTGCTCCATCTGGTTTGGATCCAAAAGGAGGTCCGGCATCTCTGGTAAGAATTGTTTTTCCACGTGAATATGACGGAGGCGCAATTCATTTTCCAGGATGCGCAGAGACTTTTCAATAATGGTGTTGATATTGGTCATGACCACCTTATGGTCACTGGCCCTGGAGAATTCAAGGAGTTCCTGGATAATGGTCTTACAGCGGATGGTCTCGTTGATGATGATCTCGAGACCTTCTTTGAGGGGACCTTCTTTAGGGGCCTTTTTGAGCATATTGGAACTGAATAGAAGGATGCCGGCCAGGGGGTTGTTGATCTCGTGGGCGATGCCGGCTGCCATCCGGCCCAGGGCCGACAACTTCTCGGTCTGAAGGGCCAAACGGTCGTACTGGGTCCTTTGTTTCTCGATCAGTTGGGCCTTTTGAATGGCAAAGGCCCCTTGTTCGGCAATGGGTATGATGAAATTCAGTTCTTCCTCTGAAAATTCCCTGGATTCGGAGAAGTAAAACCGCAGGATACCAATGACATCACCACCAAGGATAAGGGGGGCATCCATCATCATCCGGATCCCTTCGCCCCAGGTTTCTTTGGCATATTGAACCAGGGGATCGTTGCGGATATCCCGTATAATGCGGATCTTTTTGCCGTGACAGAGATCGGCAATGAGTTTTTGGCTGGAGATAGGCCCCTTGGAAAGATATTCTTCCCTCAGCCCAAAGGCGGCAAACAAATCCAACTGGTGCGTCTCCAGATTCAGGATTCGAATGACAGCCCCTTTGGCGTAAATCGCTTCGGCAGACTTCCTGACCACAATATCCAGGACATCTTTGACCCGTGTCTCGGAATGCAGTGAGGCGCTGATGTCCTTTAAAACGCGGTAAAAACGCTCAAAACTTATCTCCTGGACCATGGCGGCCGCCTTTTCCCAGACAAAATACTCTGCGAAAGCTTAGATCCTTTCCGGTGCCTGTTTCAGTCGATTCGATGGGCTAAGTCTATTTCCGTATATTTCATTATACACCTATAACTATTCAAAGCAACTGATAGAATTTCAATTGTTCTCTTTTGCCCTATAAAATTTTATACTTTTGAAGATTTTGCGATTTTTTTGAAGTATGGGCTCCATTAGATTAACCAATTGAAATTAATAAATAAATATTTATATCCTGCTCCAGCAGGACAGTGGCACCTCTTTTGCTTAACACAAAGATAGGGTTTGGTTCGAAAATGCAGTTTTTAAACTTCAAGATTCAATAAAAGGTGAGACCATGTATCCTATTCCGGAAACCGTAA
>CAZVHO010000184.1:0-9479 GCA_964627515.1 uncultured Thermodesulfobacteriota bacterium
GCCAAACCAATCACCATAATCGTTCCTGCCCCACCGGGGGGGACCGCAGATATTTCCATGCGAATTATTGCCCACAAATTGAATGAAAATCTCGGCCAACAGATCATCATCGACAACCGACCCGGTGCCGGAGGGATGATTGCCTCCCAATTAGTTGCCAAGGCTGTGCCCGATGGCTATACGGTTCTGATGAATTACACCAGTCACGCCATCAACCCATACCTGTATAAAAAATTAACCTATGACAGCCTTAAGGACTTTGCCCCGGTTACCTTGCTGGGCCTCACCCCGTTGGTCCTGGTGGTCCATCCGAGTGTTCCGGTGAAAACCGTTCCGGAATTTTTGGCCTATGCCAAGGCCCACCCGGGTAAACTGAACTACGGCTCAGCGGCCATCGGAGGTGCATCGCATCTGGGTGGGGAATTACTTAAGATGAAAGCGGGAATCGACATCGTTCATATCCCTTACAAAGGTGGAGCGGCCGCCGCCGCTGATCTGATCACCGGACAGATCCAGATGCTGTTCGACAGCCTGCTGCCGCTTCAGCCACATATCAAGGCAGGGAAAGTTCGTGCCCTGGGGGTTACCAGCGCTAAACGGATCGATATCTCCCCGGATCTGCCGGCCCTGGCCGAGACCATTCCCGGTTTTGAATCATCGGCCTGGTTCGGGATCCTGGCGCCGGCCTCTACTCCGAGGGAACTGGTGGCCAGATTGAACGTCGAATTTCTTAAGGTCTTACGGACACCGGAAGTCAAGCAAAAACTAACCAAACAGGGATTTGTAGTAGTCGGAAACTCGCAGGAGGAATACGGCGCCTTTTTGAAGTCGGAAATGGACAAATGGTCGAAGGTGATCCAGGCTGCCGGGATCAAAGCGGAATAACAATGCGTAGAATTCAGAAGCCAGAAGTCAGAATTCAGAATAAAACAACTTGACTCCTGGTTCCTGGATTTAAATAAGTAGGGGAGGACCAGATGCTTATCCTTAAAAACAAGCAGGATTTTCTGGCCGGTTTGATTTTCGTTATCATTGGTGTGCTTGGGATTTTGTTGGGACGGACACTAACTGTCGGCACCATCACTCGAATGGGCCCCGGCTATTTACCGAAACTCCTGTCTTATTCCATGGTTTTTATCGGATTGATAATCACCCTCAAATCCATCCGGTTTGGCGAGAGTACCCTTGAGCGGTGGAAATGGAGGCCCATGGCCTCCATTTTTGGTGGCATTCTGGCCTTTGCTTTTTTGATTTCCCGGGGAGGTCTGGTTCTGTCGATTATATTGGTGACGGTCCTTTCCTCTTTCGGCACCCACGAAATCCGCTGGCATCAAATCCTGTTTTTGAGCACCTTTATGGCCGGGCTGTCCGTTTTGCTATTTATCTATCTGCTTGGTTTACCCTTGCAGGTGTGGCCGTCATGACCCAAATCTTTGACTCCCTTCTCCTTGGATTCTCTGCGGTACTGGTCCCGGCTAATCTGCTTTTCTGTCTGATCGGGGCCCTGATCGGCACCTTAATCGGCGTACTGCCCGGTCTCGGACCGGTGGCCACTATCGCCATGTTGCTGCCGATCACCTTCGGTTTGACACCCCTTTCGGCCCTGATCATGCTGGCCGGCATCTATTACGGGGCCCAGTATGGAGGCTCGACCACCTCTATTCTCGTCAACCTGCCCGGAGAGGCCTCTTCCGTGGTTACCTGTATCGATGGTCATCGAATGGCCCAACAGGGGCGAGCCGGTGCGGCCCTGGCCATTGCCGCCCTGGGGTCGTTTTTCGCCGGGTCGGTAGCCACCATATTGATCGCCCTATTCGGTCCGGCCCTGGCCAGCTTTTCCCAGAAATTTTCCTCCCCTGAATATTTTTCTCTCATGGTGTTGGGACTCATATCGGCCATTGTGTTGGCCCATGGGTCGGTCATCAAGGCCGTGGCCATGATTCTTTTCGGTTTGTTTCTGGGTTTGATCGGCATGGATCTGAATAGCGGTGTATCCCGTTATACCTTCGGCATTCCTGAATTGACCGACGGTCTCGGCTTTGTACCTATTGCCATGGGGGTCTTCGGCCTGGCTGAAATCATTTTGAACCTGGAAAAAGGACAGGATCGCAGGGTTGTATCATCCAAAATTCGTGGCCTCTGGCCGTCCAGGAAGGACTTTAAGGAATCCTGGGCGCCGGTGGTTCGAGGGACCTTTCTGGGTTCCATCCTCGGGGTCTTGCCGGGGGGAGGGGCCGTGCTCAGTTCCTTCGCCTCTTATACCCTGGAGAAACGAATAGCCAGGGATCCTTCCCGTTTCGGCCACGGCGCCATCGAAGGGGTAGCCGGGCCGGAATCGGCCAACAATGCCGCCTCTCAGACCTCCTTTATCCCCCTGCTGACCCTCGGCCTGCCCTCCAATGCGGTCATGGCCTTGATGATGGGGGCCATGATCATCCAGGGCATAGCCCCCGGCCCCGGTGTTATGCAGGAACGGCCGGAGTTGTTTTGGGGGATGGTGGCCAGCATGTGGATCGGAAATCTGATGCTGGTCGTCATTAATCTCCCCTTGATCGGGCTTTGGGTAAGCCTGCTCAAGGTGCCTTATCGCTATCTTTTCCCGGCCATCCTGGTTTTTTGCTGTATCGGGGTCTACACCCTCAACAACAGCACCGCCGAAGTGGTGATCATGGTCATTTTCGGGTTTCTCGGATATGTCTTTGCCAAGACCGGATGCGAAGGGGCGCCTTTTTTGCTCGGCTTTATCCTGGGTCCCCTCATGGAAGAAAATCTGCGGCGGGCCATGCTGATTTCGCGGGGCGATCCGATGGTTTTCCTTGCCCGGCCCATAAGCGCCGTTTTACTTACCCTTTCGGCCCTGCTGCTTTTCCTGGTGATCTTTCCGGCTATACGGAAAAAAAGGGAGGAGGCTTTTCAGGAATAATCGGACAATCACAGATTTTTTCAGAAATCTCAGGACTCCAGAAATTCCAGTATGGCCCGGTCCCGTATCGGGTTGGGTTGAAACAGGATGGAATAGTGATTGGTCGCTGCCAGATCCAGACAGCGAACGTTTGGTATGGTCCGGACCATGGGTTCTAATATTTCATCAGGCAGCACCAGGTCGTCTTCTGTCACCATCCCCTGGGTGGCCCGCAAAATCAGGACCGGCGATGACAGCTTGGGATAAAATTGAGAAGGGTCGATGGTTCTCATGTTGTACAGTTCTTCCATGATGTGTTTCCCTTTGATCCGCGGACTGATGCCTCCGGCCACCTCCTCGACTTCATACCGGGCATAGGTGTTAAGATCAGGATTCCAGGGCTGAAAAAAAGGGATTTGTTTTAAAGAAGAAAGATAGGATTCCCGATCGGGGAAAACCTTTCCCAGACGATCCAGGGCGGGCTTGATCCCATTAAAGACCTTGGCCCTTTGTGCTTCAGAGAGTTTTCCGCCGCCGTCCAGTAGGATCAGCCGCTCAACCCTTTTGGGATGGATAGCGGCCAGGGCCAGGGCGATGAAGGCACCCAGGGAGTGTCCTGCGACCACCGGGCATTCCAGTCTTAAATCATCCAGCAAGGCCACCATATCGGCAACATGATGATTCAAAGCGTATCCGGTGGAAGGTTTGTCCGAAAGCCCCCGGCCCCGGAGATCCACGGCGATGATCTGATGGCGGGGGGTTAAACTGGAGGCCAGATGGTCCCAGCAACGGCAATTGGCCGTAAGACCATGAAGGCATAGAATGGTTTTTCCTTTCCCCTCCCAAAGGGCCGTCTGGATCTGAAGTCCATCCCCCCTGGCCTTGACCATTTGGGGGCTACCCAATTTCCTCGCCCCTTTTTTTATGAACGAACTCCTGGGCCGTCCCGACTACACCTTTGGGAAAGAAATAGACGATCAGGATGAAAAGCAGTCCGAAATAAAAAAGCCAGCGCTCCGATAACCGGACGGCTAAAGGAACACCGGGCAGCAGAGCAGCGACGAGCCCCTGGACCTTTGGCAGAAAAGCCCGCATCACCATTAAAAAGGAAGCCCCGAAAATTCCTCCATAGAGTGTCCCCATGCCCCCGACAATGACCATGAGGAGCACATCCAGCATAATAGGGACCCCCAGGGTAGATTCTGGGCTGACAAAACCGACCCAGATAGCAAAACACCCCCCCGTAACAGAAGCGACACAACTGGCAAAAGAAGAAGCCATGATATGGAAAAGATAGGTCTTATAGCCTAAAGCAATCGAGCGTTGTTCATTGTCCCGTATGGACTTAAGTACCCGGCCGAAGGGGGAATGGACAAAACGGAGCATCAAAAGAAAGAGGATCAGGGCAACCAGAAGGATCAGGTAATAGCTTATGATTCGCCCCGTAACCTCCAGACCTAAAAATCGGCCCAGGCTGTAATCGATGGCCAGGATGCCGGGAAGTTTAAAGCTGAGGCCGTCATCCCCGCCGGTCAGGAACCGTAACTGGCTGGAGAGGATAAAGACAAACTCCAAAAAGGCCAGGGTAACCATGGCAAAGAAAATAGTCCGTATACGGAGAGAAAAAAAACCGATAAATATGGATAGAATCCCTGATAGCACCACTCCAATCAAAACGGCCAGGGCCAGATGGCCATAGGAACCCAAACCGAATTTCCCCATGAAGATGCCTACCAGATAGGCCCCGATTCCGAAGTACAGGGTATGGCCCAGCGAGGCGATTCCGGTATATCCGATAAGTATATCATAACTGGCGACCAGGGCCGAAAAGACAATGATTTTGAGGATGACATCCAGTATCTCAAAGGAGTGAAACAGGAAAGGGTTGACCAGAAAAAAGGCCAACAGAAAGAGTTTAAGATAAAAGACGGACCCGCTGGTCCTGGCCGCCCTTTCGCGCAAACGGTATTCCTGAACAGGCGTCAAATGGATTTTTTCCAAATCAGGTTCCCTCCGAAAATAACCCGGTCGGCTTGATCAATAAAACAACGATCAAAAGGATCATGGTAATGCCTAAAGACCCTTTAGGGATCAAGTAAGCTACATAATTATACGAAAGTCCGACAATCAAAGCGCCCACCACCGAACCGGTCATACTGCCCAGGCCTCCGATAATGGCGATGACCAGGGCGAAAATGATCACTTCTCCCCCCATGGCCGGGTGAATCGATTTGACGTAAGTGGCCCACATGCCGCCGCCAATGGCGGCCAGGGCCGATCCGGCGGCAAATACACCGGTGAAATACCGGAAAATATTGTGCCCCATGGCCTGAACCATCTCCGGTTTTTCCACCCCGGCCCGGACAATCATCCCCAATTTGGTTTTTTTCAGGATCAGGTGCATGGCCCCGTAAATCGATATTCCGATGACTATGGCGATCATGGGGTATTTTGAGACGACCACGTCGAAAAGATCCCAGGATCCGATAAAGCTGAGGGGTACGGACATGACTTCATCGTCAGGCCCCCAGGCGATACGGATCAATTCCTCCATGACGATCATGGTCCCGACGGTGATAAATATTTGAAACAGGTGGTTTCCATAGACCCGACGGATCACCAGCCTCTCAATAATAATCCCCAGGACAGCCACGCTTAAGCCGGCCGCCATCAAGGCCAGAAGAAAGATGACCATATTCAAGATAAAGGAATTCGAGGTGGCCCACCCCGACCATTTGTTGATCCAGAGAATGGCCGTATAGCCCATATAAGCCCCCCAGGCAAAAAAGGCCCCGTGGGCAAAATTCAGGACATCCATGAACCCGAAGATCAGGGAGAAGCCCGAAGCCACCAGGAAAAGGAGCATCCCCATGGCCAGGCCTGAGATGGTCAAAGTCAGATAGGTCTTGGGTTGGATGAACAAAAGGGGGAGAAGGATCAGCGCCGGCCCGATAAGCCTTGGAATCCATGGTCTGCCAGCAGAGGTCATGCCATACTCTCTTTCTAAGAAGTCTTTGAAATCCCCAAATATTTCTTTTTCAGATCTTCATCCCGGATGATTTCCTCCATGGGACCTTTAAGGACGGTCTTCCCGTCGTCAAACAGACAGAAGGCATTCCCCAGGCGACTGGCCATATAAAAATTTTGTTCCACCAGGATAATGACCGCTTTTTCTTTGAGTTTGTGGATGGCTTCGATCAGGTGTTCGATGATGATCGGGGCTAATCCTTTGGAGGGTTCATCGATCAACAACAGGGCATTGGGGTTGACCAGGGGGCGGGCAATAGCCAGCATTTGCTTTTGTCCGCCGCTCAAAACTCCGGCCTTGGCCCTCCAGAATTTTTTGAGATCCGGGAAGATTTTCAGGATGGACTCCAGTCTCTGCCAGGAGGTTTCATCTTCCCCAAGCATAGCCACCCGGAAGTTCTCTTCCACCGTCAGATGATCGAAAAGGCCGCGATCTTCGGGAACAAAACCTATTCCCAGCCGGGCGACTTGAAAAGGCTTCAGGTGATCAATCGGTTGATTCTTAAAATGAATGGTCCCTTGAGTTGGAGGGACCAACCCCATAATGGTCCGCAGGGTCGTACTCTTACCGGCCCCGTTTCTTCCCAAAAGCACCGTTATATTCCCCGGATAAATCTCCAGGGAGACACCCTGCAAGACATGATGTTTTCCAATGAAGGTGTGAATCCCCTCCATCCTAAGGATGGGTTCAGGCACTGGCTGGACCTCCTCCAAAATAGGCTTCCTGGACGATTCGGTTTTGACTGATGACCTCAGGCCGGTCATCGGCAATGAGCCTTCCTTCATGGAGGACGGCAATGGAATCGGAGAGGGCCATCAAGACATCCAGTTTGTGCTCCACCAGAAGAATCGTTTTATCCCGTTTTCCCTTGATCTCCATGAGGAGTTCCAAAATGGAAGGGACTTCTTCCAGGGACATACCGGCCGTAGGTTCATCCAGGAGGAGTACTTCCGGTTCCAGGGCCAGTAGTACGGCGATTTCCAATTTCCGTTGTTCCCCGTGGGTCAGGCTGCTGGCCGGACTATTCCATTTTTTGTTCAATAAGACCATTTTCAGAAGGTGATAGGCCCGGTCTTCACATTCGGAAAAGTGGAGATAATTTTTCCAAAAATTGAACCCAAGGTTCCGCTGAGATTGAACGGCCAACCGGACGTTTTCCAGGACCGTCAGGGATAAAAACAAATTGGTAAGCTGGAAAGACCTTCCGATACCCAACTGGGTCCGGACCGCGGGAGAGAGCTGGGTGATATCGCGGCCTTTGAAAAAAACCTTCCCTTCACTGGGAGGATATTGACCGGAGATGATGTTAAAAAAAGTGGTCTTCCCCGCTCCATTCGGCCCGATAATGGATTTGAAGGTCTGCGGAGGGATTTTCAGGGTGACCTGGTTCACCGCCACATGTCCGCCGAACCGGATGGTGAGATCTACTGTTTCTATAATCGAAGTTTGGCGCATGGGCTATTTTTTGACCTGGATGGGTGGTGCGCCTTCTTCCGGAGAAATCTCCCTGATCAGAACCGGCACAGCCCATTCTCTATCCGCCTTGGCTTCGAATCGAAAGATGTACATGGATTGCAATGCCTGATGGTCTTCCTTTCGGAAAACCATTTTACCTTTTGGGGTCTGGAACTCCATCCCTTCCATGGCCGATATCAATTTTTCCGTCTGGGTTGATTTGGCTTTTTCGAGGGCCGTCACCACCGACATGGCGGCCGCGAATCCCCCACAGGTAAAAAAGTCCGGGGGTTCTTTGAACCGGGCAAGATGCTCCTTGACCAGCCAATTATTTACCGGATTTTTAGGGATTTCGTAATAGTAATAGGCCCCTCCGGTTATTCCCCGCAGACTTTCAAAGGCCTTGAGCAGCGGCAGATAGGTCTTTAAAACCGGAAGGATGTTGGCCCCGGTCGTAACCTTGATCCCATATTTTTCCACCTTCATGCCGCCCAATTGTTCGATGGGGGTATGTTTTCCGGCCCAGTAAGAAAAAATATATTTTTCGCCGGGCTTATCTTTTAAGGCATCGATTATTCTCTGGACCGAGGAGGTGTGGTCGCTTTGGGCCATGGGGCAATATTCTTCATGGATCACCTTGGCCCCTAATTTCTCGGCCGCAGCTTTATAAGCCGAAACGCCATCCCGGCCGAAAGCATAATCCTGGGCGATGCCGGCCAGATAGACCCCGGGTTTGGCCACGGCCTTGGCATTGGCAATGGCATCCTGCCCGGAGTTTCTGCCGGTCCGGAAGACATAGCGATTCCAGGCGCTGCCGGTGATCGAATCGGCCACGGCCGGTTCGATCAACAGGATTTTCTTAAACTCCAGGGCCACCGGGAGCATGGCCAAAGCAGCGGCGCTGCTGGTCGTCCCGATGACCAGATCCACCTTGTTGTCCGCATATAATTTGGTGATAAGCCTCTTGGCCACATCGGGCTTCAATTGGTCGTCTTCGACAATCAATTCGATCTTTCGGCCCAGGACCTCGTTTTTCCCTTTAGTGGCATATTCCAGGCCCATTTTAAAGCCGGTCAGCATCTGTTTGGCATAGGCCTCCAAAGCCCCGGAGAACCCTTGGATGATCCCGATCTTAATCGGGGGCTCCGCCCCGTGAACCGGGGTCCCCAGAGGGACCAGCATCAATGAAATCAACAACATGATTCTAAGACTTTTTTTCCACATGACGACCTCCTTCAATGGCTAACCTCTCGCCCCTATATGGGCTTAATAAAAAATGAAAATGACTATCTCCGATTGCCGACTTATGCCTTCCGCAATCCGCAATCCGCAATCAAAATAGGGTATTCTCCTGTTTGGGTCTATGATATAGATCATACTGAAAGCGTTTTATCGGGGTGAAGGAAAAGGGAATACTTTGGGTTTTTGAAAAATTGGACTACTAAAAGATTTAAATATCCGAAGTCTAACCACCGATTAAAAAAGGAAAAGGGAGGCCGGAAACCCGGTCTATGAAAGGCCTTCGCTTAAGACCCGCAGCCGGGTTTCATCGAGGATAGTGATTTTCCCCCGGACGGAGGCGATGATCTTTTCTTTTTGCAGGGAACTTAAGATCCGGATGATCGTCTCCGTGGTGGCCCCGACCATGTCAGCCAGCTCCTGACGGGTGATCGTAAAGGTCGGACCGACTCTGCGGGACAAAGTCAGCATAACCCGGGAAAGGCGTTGTTCCACCCTTTCACCGGCCACATCCCGAAGCCTCCGGTTTAATTCAGAAACCCTGGCAGCCAGAACCTTGAGCATTTCCAATAGAACCAAGGGGTGACCGAGGATAAATTGGATAAATTCATTTTTTTTGAATCCCAAAACCCGTGTGGGGACCATGGCCTGCATGGAGCCGGAAGGAGGTCTGTCCCGGAAAATGGAAGTGGGCCCCAATATCTCTCCCGGACGCAGGTAGGTAATCAGGGTCAGGTCTTTCCCCAATGAGGAATAAAGGGAAGCCCTTATTTTGCCTTCCACGAGGACATAAAAACATTCGCAACGCTCCTCTTCCTGGAAGAGGAATTCGCCGGGCTTCAACTCCCGCTCGAA
>CAZVHO010000185.1:0-1914 GCA_964627515.1 uncultured Thermodesulfobacteriota bacterium
GCCATTATGTATACGGGAGGGACTACGGGAACTCCCAAGGGCGTCGTATTAACCCATGCCGGTATCATCGGGAATAGCCGGGTGGGAAGCGAAAGGCTTCTGTTCGACGAGACGGTGACTTTGGTGAACGCCAACCCTCTGTTTCATATCGGCGGAATGGCTGCCGGTCCCTTTTACTGCTTTCTAAACGGCGCCACCCTGGTGCAGCAGGAATTTTTTAATGCCGAAAGATATATCGAAGCGGTTAAAAAATATAAGGCCACCGTCATCTGGGGCGTTCCGACGTTCTTTTACTCATTTATCAATCTTCCAGAATCGCAAGCCGGCGCCAGGGACTTCGGCACAGTAAGGCTTGGGTTTTGTGGCGCCGGTGTGTTTCTGACGCCTGTGAGAAAAACCTTTGAAGAGCGGTTTGGCGTCAAGGTTTATCAATACTATGGACTTACCGAGAACTCCCCCGGCGTAACGGTTGAAGATCCTCTAATGCCTGAAAGAAATTATGAATCAGTCGGGACCGCACTCCCCGGGGTGGAGATAAAAATCGTCGATGAGCATGATAAGGAACTTCCATTGGGTGAGCCGGGGGAATTGTGCGTTCGAAGTCCCTATCTCTTGAAAGAGTACTGGAAAAATCATGAGGCGACTAAAGAAGCCCTGAGAGGCGGTTGGCTTCATACCGGAGACCTGGGTTGCCTTGATGAAAAGGGCCATTTTTATATCAAGGGTCGTAAGCATGATATGATCCTGGTAGGGGGGGCAAACGTTTATCCGGCCGAAATTGAGAGAATCCTTTTGGAGTGTGAAAAACGCATCCGAGAGATCGCCGTGGTCGGTATTCCGGATGAAAGATTGGGCGAAGTGCCGAAAGCTTTTGTCATTCTGAAAGAAGGGGCGATGCTCAACGAACGGGAGATTATCGAGCTGGCCCGAAACCAAATGGCCCACTATAAAGTACCCCGTTCCATTGAGTTTTTAGATTCACTGCCGACCACTTCAGTCGGAAAGATCGATAAAAAGGCCCTTCAGAATCTAAAAGGAGGTAACTGATTATGTCGAAAGAATATGTCTTGAATCGGGTTGATATTCAGGGAGACGTCTGCTGGGTTTCAATCAACCGGCCTGGAGACCGGAATTCCATTAACACGGCACTTATGGAAGAGATGGAACAAATACTGACAGAGACGGAGAAATCTTCGGTGAGAGCCATCGTCTTTAGCGGAGCCGGGGACACCTATTTTATCGGTGGGGCCGACGGAGTCGAGATGATGCAGTATGATTCGGAAGGGGCTTTGGCTTTTTCCGCCCATATCCAGAGACTTTTTAACCGCATGGAAGAAAGTCCGCTCATCCTGGTTGCGGCCATTAATGGGCTTTGTTATGGGGGTGGGTATGAGTTTGCCCTGGCCTGCGATTACCGGATCGCCGGCGAGACGGCTCGTCTGGGACTTCCCGAAGTAAGAGTAGGTATCATTCCGGGCGGAGGGGCTACTCAGCGTCTACCCAGGCTCGTGGGTAAAAGCCGGGCCCTGGGAATAATCCTCCGGGGCCGTTTATATGAAGCCCAAGAGGCCTTGGATCTGGGATTGGTTGACCAGGTCGTCCCTTCGGCCGAACTTTTCGCCGAAGCGACTAAGTTTCTGAAGTCTATTTTCAAAAATCCCCAATATGCCCTATCCCACGCCAAAAAGGCCGTGCAGGCCGCTCAAAGCCTATCCTTTGCCGACGGGTTGCAGGCGGAAAGAGAACAATTTAAAGAATGTTTTAAAAAGGATTTCTTTGTTAATGAGATTTGCAGCCAGATTAAAGAAGGCATAATGAAGACCACCGAAGTATTGCCGGATTGGGTCTCTGAAAAAATAAGGTAAGGCTCTCGGGGGCTGTAAAAGGAGAGATTGCATGGCCTATCAACACATT
>CAZVHO010000185.1:2014-3299 GCA_964627515.1 uncultured Thermodesulfobacteriota bacterium
TTCCATGCCCCTTGGGATCTGGGGCCACGCAAGGCCAAGGAATTTCTATTTGAGCATCGTTTCATAGCCGCCTGGGAGGCCTGCAAACACGGGTGGGTCAATCGGGTCTTTCCCAAAGACGACCTGGAAAGAGAAACCATGGCCTACGCCGACCGAGTGGCGGAGAACACTCTCGAGAATCCTTTCTGGGTCCGGATGACCAAGTTTTCCATCAATCACATGCAGGACACTATGGGCTTCAGTAGTGAGATCGAAACGGCTTACAATAACTACTGTTCTATGATGGGGTTGACCAATCCAAGCATACCTCAGTCCGATCAGGGTGGGGTTGCCAGGACCTCTGTGGCTCGGAAGAACTTTGAGGCCTCCAGAAAATGGATCGAATCCGAGCACTGATCGCTCGCCTGACTCCATGGGAGGTGGGGACGTTGTTTCATACATTGCATAACTCCCAAAAATATCTGCCATGAAACGAAAAACGATGCGTAATGAACAGTATGAAACAACGTCCCCACATACTTTATTCAAATAAGATCAGTATGATACCTCAAAACTCCTGCTTATTGGAAGGAATATCCTTAAAAAATACTTGACAAATGACCATTGGTCATTTAAGATATCAGGGAAGTCTAAGGAAAAGGGTTATGACCATTAAGCAGCGAGCGATCAGTCATGACGAAAAACAGGAAAGACGGGAAGCCATTCTGGACGCTGCAGTAAAACTTTTGCTAAGTGATGATTATCACGACATCAGCATCGCCAGCGTTGCCCGTAAGGCCGGTTTGGCCAAAGGGACGATTTTTTTATATTTCAAGACGAAGGAAGAATTGTTTTTGCAATTGCAGGTCAGAGGATATCAGTCCTGGTTTAAACACATCAATAGGCGATTAAAGAGATTATCCCAGCAAAAACAGAAAACTAAC
Organism: uncultured Thermodesulfobacteriota bacterium; assembly: GCA_964627515.1. Classification (GTDB taxonomy): domain Bacteria; phylum Desulfobacterota; class RBG-13-43-22; order RBG-13-43-22; family RBG-13-43-22; genus RBG-13-43-22. The sequence continues at coordinate 2,938 of CAZVHO010000185.1, forward strand.
GTTCAAGAATTTGCGGACAATATTATGGCTTCCCTTAAGGACAATCCCGTGCTCACCCGGCTGACGCCGATTCTTCATGTGATTCTGGAGCGGAACATCGACTATAAGATCGCGCTGGATTTCAAGCGCTTTTTGCTGCATGAAATAATCGTCACGGGTCGGTTAATCGAACAGTGTTTTTCTTTTCTCCGGAAGAATGACGGGGCACGGTTTCTGCTCTATTTTCAGGTACTGCTTATCGGGCTCATCCAGATGTCCCAGCCCGCACCCACGGTCAAACAGGTCATCGAGGAGGAAAGAATGGAGATGTTCCAAATGGATTTTGAAGAAAAGCTGTCGGAAATGATGGTACTGCTCCTCAA
>CAZVHO010000185.1:3399-9472 GCA_964627515.1 uncultured Thermodesulfobacteriota bacterium
AAAAGGGATAAACAACTTTGACCTGATCGTTATCGGCTCCCCTGTTTTCTATTATGACACACCGGAGTTTGTGAAAAATTGGATATCATCTCTGCCTGGCTTAAAGGGGACGCCCGTGGCTTCCTATGTGACCTTTGGAGGCCCGGAAGGGAATCAACACAATGCGGCTTGTTCCCTTCTGGAACGATTAGCGGAAAAAGAGGGCGTCCCTATTGGAATAAATTCATTTATGAATATGGCCTCTTATCCTCTTGCCTGGTCTGAAGAACAGGTTGCAGAGAAAACCTGGATGAGCAGGCATCTTCCAAATGAGGAAACCTATGAAAATGTGCGTCAATATGCCGGGGAATTAATAAATCGGGTTGAATTGGGAAAGCAGGGCGAATTCTCCAAAAAGCTGACCTTGAGAGAAATCTCGACTTATTTAGGGCCCATCTGGTGGACCAAGCAAATGGTTAAAAACCATGCTATTTTCAAGGATAATTGCGTTAGATGTGGAACGTGTGTTGAAAAATGCCCTGCCGATGCCATTAACCTGTCCAATTACACCATCAACACAGAATCCTGTGTACTTTGCTTTGGGTGCATTAATAACTGTCCGGCCCAGGCTGTTAACATGGAATACAATGGGAAAAAAGTGATAGGCTATAACGAATTTATGAAACGTAAGCATTTGAAAATAAATGAACCGGAAGAACTGATCGGGTGAGGATCAACCGGACCCCTTTCACTCAGAAAACGATGACCGTTCTCGGGGGGAAACCAAGATACGTAATCGATCCATGGACAACCGTCAAGCCCTCATCTTTTGAATAATACCAGTCTGTTGCAGTACTTCAACTAACTCCAGATCTTAAACCCGATTTGAATCCTTAATTCCCTGACTGATCCATTAGTTCTCCTGGCCCCCGACCCCGGTAATGGCCTTTTTTTATGATCTGGTCTGTCTGCAAGAACCGATTTTATTGTATTTAGGTTTAATCGGGTATATAATGTATTTATTAGTTGCTGAGGGCTTATAAAAATTGATGATTGGACCCGTAAAGAACTCAAAACAACTTCTTTGCGGGTTTTTTTATTGTCCTTAAGAATTACTTCACCAGGAGGTATGAGGTATAATGAACAAAAAAATTTACATCGCTAATCTATCCTTCCAAACCAGTGAACCTGAGATCAGGGCCCTTTTCTCCAAAGCGGGGGAGGTTACCTCTGTCAAGATCGTCGGCGACAGGCAGACCGGTCAAGGAAAAGGTTTTGCCTTCGTGGAAATGTCCACCCAGTGGGAGGCCCGGAAGGCCATCTCCATGTTTAATCAAACCGAGTTCAAGAAAAATATTTTGTTGGTGAAAGAGGCCATAGTCAGGCGTGGCTTCGGCGGAAGATAATAAACCTCGACGATAAAGCCCCGCCCGATAAATTCGCTTTAAAAATCAGGTGATGGCCCAGGGCCTGCAGACCCTGTCGGGTCGCCAGAAAAAAAGGGTTAGCCAAATTGGCTAACCCTTGAATTTCTTGGCGTCCCCAACGGGATTTGAACCCGTGTTGCCGGCGTGAAAGGCCGGTGTCCTGGGCCAGGCTAGACGATGGGGACCCGCTCAATTTCGGAATCCGAATTTCGAATTCGAAATGGTGGGCCGTACTGGACTCGAACCAGTGACTCTCTGCTTAAAAGGCAGATACTCTACCTCCTGAGTTAACGGCCCTTCATAAAAATATAAAATCTATTTTTTTTTGATTGTTTTGTCAAGAAATTTGTTATATTTTTTTCCCGATTCAAAAAGACCGGGCTTAGGGATTAAATGGTTCCTGCCCGGACTTGTTCGATTTTATCTCTGAAGGAGTGCATAAATCACCTTGGTTCTAAAAATACAATCTGATTTTAAAAAATCGGTTTTTGTTGTAATTCTAATGTCTTTACTGAGTCTTGGGTTCGGACCAGCCGCTTTGGCCGAAGAAAAGATAACCACCTTCCCCCCCCTGCCGGCCCACTATAATTCTATTAAAGTTTTTGACGGCCAGGGCCGGTTCGTGGGCCGATTGCTTCCCGAAAAAAGGTACTGGGTTACTATCGACCGCATTCCTGTATTTCTTCAGAATGCTCTGGTGGCTATCGAAGACGCCCGCTTTTACGAACATAAGGGGATCGATATTCGGGGTATCGCCCGGGCCTTGGTTAAGGATGTGGTCAAAGGAAAAAAAGCCGAAGGGGGTTCCACCATCACCCAGCAGCTTGTTAAAAACAAATTTTTTTCTGCGGAGAAAACCATCCAGAGGAAAGTTAAGGAAGGCCTTCTGGCCATGGAGTATGAACGTAAATACACCAAGAAACAGATCCTGGAGATGTATTTTAACGAGGTCTATTTCGGGAACGGGGCCTTGGGCATCGCCCAGGCCGCCCACCTCTATTTTGATAAAAACCCGGAGGAATTGACCGAGGCAGAATGCTCCCTGCTGGCCGGGGTTCCTAAGGCCCCGGGGCGTTATAATCCTTTGGGAGAACCGGCCAAGATCCGCGACCGACGGAACCTGGTCCTTCGGCGGATGGTCGAACTCAAAATGATTACCCCCGGGCAGGGACAAAAACTGGGGAGCCGTCTTATTTCAGTAATCAAACCAGGGGAGGCCCCCTATTATCTGGCCCATATCCGGAACAAGCTGCTCGAACGGTTTGGACCGGAAATAATCGAACAGGGCGGATTGGAAGTAACCACAGCCATGGATCTGCCGTTGCAGAAGGTGGCTGAAAAGGTTTTAAGTGAGGGGGTAAAGAGAATTTCCCCCCAGTTACAAGGCGCTTTGATATGCCTCGATCCCAACACCGGGGATGTCCTGGCCGCCGTGGGGGGGGTGGATTTTAAACAGAGTCCCTATAACCGCGCCTTTTATGCCAAACGCCAGCCGGGTTCGGCCATTAAACCTTTGATTTATGCCGCTGCCCTGCAGCAGGGTTTTACTGCCGGCAGCCTCTGGAATGATACGCCGGTCGGGTACAATCGAGGCAACGGGGAAATCTGGAAGCCCTTAAATTATGAAAGAAAACTCTATGGGGATCTCTCTCTTCGGCAGGCCCTGGCTTACTCCAACAATATCATTACGGTAAAATTGCTGGAAACCATCGGCGTTCCTTATTTCGTTCAGTTTGCCGGACTTCTGGGGATTCCATTACGCTCCCCCAATGACCTCTCCCTGGCTCTGGGAACCGAAGAGGTTACCTTAAATGACCTGTTATTGGCCTACACGCCCTTGTCTAACGGCGGCCAGCGTCCGGAAACCAGGACCATTGTCCGTATCTATGACCGAAGAAACAATATCTGGACCGAAAACCCACCGGCAGTCAACCAGGTGCTTTCCCCGGCTACGGCCTTTGTGACCACCCAGATGCTCAAAGATGTCCTGGTTTATGGTACAGCCAAATCCATTCACAACTTCAGCCAGGAATATCCGACTGCCGGCAAAACAGGTACCACCGATGATTATCGGGATGCCTGGTTTGTCGGTTATACCCCCCAGTTGATAACCGGGGTCTGGGTAGGTTATGACAAGCCCAGGCCCGGAGGGAAGGGTTTTACCGGAGGGGCGGTTTGCGCCCCTATCTGGGCCCGCTTTATGCGTTCAGCCCTGGCCGATAAACCGGTTACGGATTTTTCCCGGCCGGAAGGAGTAGTATCCGCCTTGATAGACCCGACAACGGGCTTTTTGGCTGCACCGGATTGCCCGATAAAACAAGAGGAAGTTTATGTTGCCGGCACCGAACCGATCGAATATTGCCCCAAACATGGAGGGAAAAACTATCAACCGGTGCCGGCGCCTCTTCCCTTGCCGGAGGGCAACGGACAACCGCCAGGCAGGCCTTAAACGAGAAAAACGGTCCAAGGTCCAAGGTCCAAGGTTCAGGGTTCAAGGTCCAAGGTCCGGGAAAACCCATTTTCATGATTCGTGGTGCTACCCACACCAACCCTCCCCCCCTCGATAGGGAGGTTGAGGGGGGGCATGAGGGTTTAGTACGAAAATAGGGATCGGGGTGCAGGAGTCGGGGGTCGGTTATAGAATAAAGTTTCGTATCAGTTTAGCTTTTTGAAAAAACGTCGATAACCTCTCCGTCATTCCCTTGAAAACGGGAATCCAGGTTCTTCCGTCTCAGCATAACACCTGGATTCCCGTTTTTACGGGAATGACGCGCAAGAAAGTTCAGAATTTACAAGTACGCGTTTCAAATTTTTCAAAGGGCTAAATTATTACAAAGTTTCAGGTTCCAGGTTGCAAGTGGCAAGTTTCAGGTAGAAAAACCTTGGACTTTGGACCCTGGACTTTGGACTCTTTTTTACTCTTCGATGGCGTCCTTATTGGCGGGTTTTTGGGGCAAAGCGTTCTTGCTCGCTGAAAATACAACCGCAGTAGGGCTGACGGTAGAGACCCATCTCTTTGGATTTTTGAACGCCTTCCCCCCAGCCCGGGCGGAAATCCTGATAGTGAAATGGGACCTCAAAACGTTTTCCGGTTTCCTCTCCCACCTCTTTAATCCAATCATGTTTCTGAAAGCGGCTGTATAAAAGGGTGCTGCTGAAAGCATCGAATTTAAGAGAGCTGGCCTCCCGGGCAGTAGCCTCCAATCGTAAGGTATAACAGGCCCGACAGCGATCCGCCCCCCAGGGACTGGTCCGGTCCAAAAAAAGCTTAAGATCGTATCGGTCGTTATAAATCACTTTCAGGTGACTGGCCTGGGTATATTCAATCAGGGTGTTTTTGCGTTTTTCGTATTCGCGAAAGGGGTGGATATTAGGATTATAGAAATAACCGGTAACCTCTATCTGCTGACCTCTTAAGGTTTGCAGGGGATAGATGGTGCAGGGGGCACAGCAGATGTGTAATAAAAGATTCATGGATGATAAATACCGGATACCGGATTAATGTTTTATCCAGCACCAAGAGTCCGGAAAACTTTGAATGTTGAATATCGAATAACGAATAATGAATATCGAAGGAAGGCCTAAAAAAACCACTTCATGATTCGAAATTCGATGTTCGTTATTCGTATTTTCATAGTAAGACTTCACGCCCCTGGGGCACCAGGAAGCCTGAAAACAGGTTTAAGGAAAAAGCTCAAAGCTCAAAGTGAAAACTCTGGATAGGATTCAAGGTTTTTCACGCCTGAAACTTGCATCTTGCAGCTTGGAACTTTATTTTTTTACTAACCCCTCATAACCTCCCGGACCGCCTCTCCCACCTGGGTCAGGTCCATGACGACCCGTATGCCGGCGGCTTGCAGGGCAGCCATTTTCCCCTGGGCCGTTCCGGCTTTCCCGGAGATGATAGCCCCGGCATGGCCCATGCGCCGCCCGGGTGGTGCGGTCTGTCCGGCGATAAAGGTGACCACCGGTTTGGGGAAATTCCTTTGAATAAAAAGGGCCGCTTCTTCTTCTGCCGTTCCACCGATCTCCCCGATCAGGACCACGCCCTGGGTTTGCTCATCCCCGGCAAAATAGGTCAAAAGATCGATAAAAGACAAACCGATGATCGGATCTCCCCCGATGCCGATGCAGGTGGACTGGCCCAGGCCCTGCTTGCTGATCTGGTCCACCACCTCATAGGTCAAGGTACCACTGCGGGAAATGACCCCTATCGAACCGGCCTGGAAAATATATCCCGGCATGATCCCCACTTTGCAGGTCCCCGGACTGATAATACCCGGGCAATTGGGACCGATTAGGACCGATGGCTTGTCCTTCAAATAGTGTTTGGCCCGGACCATATCCAGGGTGGGAATTCCTTCGGTAATGCAGACGATAACCCCGATTCCGACGGCAGCCGCTTCCATAATGGCATCGGCGGCAAAGGCCGGGGGGACAAAAATGATGGAACAATTGGCCCCCTGTTCCCGGACCGCATCTTCAACGGTATTATAGATCGGCACTCCTTCCATGGATTGCCCTGCTTTTCCCGGGGTAACCCCGGCCACAACTTTCGTCCCATAGCTTAGCATCTGCTGGGTATGGAAACTTCCTTCCCTGCCGGTTATCCCTTGAACCAGAATCCGACTGTCTTTTCCAACTAATATACTCATAAAATATTCCTT
>CAZVHO010000186.1:0-7430 GCA_964627515.1 uncultured Thermodesulfobacteriota bacterium
TTAATCTGCTGTCATTTTATTCCCCGTATTCTTTCATCCCCAGGCGATCCAGCAACTCAGCGGTCGGTTTGCCGTCGCTGTCCCATTGACGATGGGTATAGTAGTCTAAAATAGCCTGGTCCAGCCCTTCGGGTATTTTACCGGCGGCCGGACCTTCATGCACCGCTTCCATAAAGCGCTTGGGGTAACGGAAATCGTCCTCCTTTTTCCAGCCGTAACGGATATTGAGAATCTTCTGCAGGGTGGTGATGCGCTCCCCGCATTGGCGCAGATCTTCCTGGGTCCAGTCGAGCCCGGTGACGGCGTTAATCGTATCCAGCAAATCCGTAAGATTGTAGGAGGCAAACTCCTGAAACTTGCAGTGCACGGCCGAATTGATCACGTTACAGTAGTCGTGAAATTTCGCATTACGCTCGGCCGCCCTTTCCCAGGACCAGCGCTCTTCGTTCTCGACATGATCAATTCCCCACTCCGGCAACATGATGTGACCGACCCAGATGTGCTGGCTGTTACCGCGCTCATGATTCGGCCCGGCGGCCACACCGGTGCAGTAATTGAGGGCACTGATGTATTGGGCCCGCCAGTTGTGGGCCGCAATCTCCTGCCCTTTCATGGCTACAGCCCAGTTCTCGGACCCCTGGCCGTAATGAGCGGCAGCGGCCTGGCTTCCCTCTCCTAACCACCAGCCCAGCCCTTCGGTGCGCTCGCCGACTTTCTTGACCATTTCCACCATGGCTTCGGCGTTCCCCCAGGTCAGATCAATACCGTAGGTATCTTTCTTTGAGAGCACCCCCTTCTCATAGGATTCCATGGCCCAGGCCAACACCCCTCCCAGGCTGATGGTATCCAGGGAGTAGCTATTAGCCAATTCTCCCGCATAAGCCACCGCCTCCTGATCGGAGATCAGCAGATTAAAGCCCATCATGGCATAGGATTCGTATTCCGGCCCTTTGCCTTTATAGGCGAATGGTCCCTCCTTCACTTCGCACTTATTATGACACTGGATGACGCAGTACCGGCAGGGCCAGGGCCTGGCATTGAGCTTTTCCACATAGGGTCGGCCCCCCAGGTTGGCCACCCCCTCGGGAAAGTCCGCCTGCGAGTAATTTTTTACCGGCAGGTTTCCCTGGGGTGCAAAAAGGGCGGTGGCCATGGCTGTGCCCAACCAGGAGATTTGAAATTCCGGGGGCTTGAGGGCCTGCTGGTCCAGCAGACGCTTGTGCAGGGCTTTATTCAGCTCGACCAGTTTTTGCGGTTCTGCCGTTGGACAGCTTTGGGTCCCATGGACGGCTACGGCCTTGAGGTTCTTGGCGCCCATGACCGCCCCCAAACCGCAGCGGCCCAAAAAGGATTTCTTGGCCGTTTGAACATTGGCGAAACGTGCCAGCCTTTCCCCGGCCAACCCGGTGCTGGCCACCTCGAACTTCTCACCCTCCCATTCCCGAATGAGATCCTCGGTTTCATAAGCGTTCTTTCCCCAGAGAGACCCGGCATCCTTGATTTCGGCCCCCTGGTCCGTCACCTTCAGGTAGACCGGCCTTTCGGCCCGGCCGGAGATTACCAGGGCATCGACTCCGCAGGCCTTCATCTCTATGCCCCAGGAACCGGTGGCCGCGGATTCCACGTTCATCTTCATGGCCGGACCGATGGCCCCGGCCGACCATTTGGCGGCACCGCTTTGTTTGACTCCGGTCATTGGCCCGCCGGCCATGACCAACCGGTTCTGTGGATCAAAGGGGCCGGTACCGGCCGGACACTCCTTCCACAGGTAATAGGCGATGAGCCCGCTGCCGCCCATGAAATAACGGTAAATCCCATCCGGTACTTCTTCCAGGCGGCATTCCTTTTTTGACAGATCCACTTTCAAAACCTTGTGCCAGATCCCCTTAATCATATTCTTCCTCCTCATTTCCCTTAAAGCCCTTCAGGCCCCCTAGTGGGGCACACCGAAGCATGAAAATATCTTTCGCTTGACGTCGATTTGATTGTTTTTTTTTGCTTTGAGCTTTCAGCTTTGAGCTTTGAGCTATTTTTGCACTAAAGCTCAGAGAGCTCGATCGGGATGTTGTCCAGAATTCCTGCTATCGCAAAGAGAACCCGTTTCCCTCGCAAGCCGATGGAAGGACTCCCATTTGCCATCTTTACCCCTTTTTTCTTCAATTCCGAAATATCGGTTTCAAGATCATCGGTTGTCAAACAAAAATGATGGATATGGCTTCCCCGCTCCCGGACGAGCCTGGCCAGCATACCGTCTTGACTGTTATCCTCTAACAGTTCAAGGCTGATCCGCCCCAGGCTGATCAGGGCCATTCTCATCTTCCGGTCGGGGAAATCCCTTATCACTGGTTTGGTCAAGCCCAGGGCCCCACAAAATGCATCCAGAGTACTCTCAATATCCTGGACGGCAATTCCGATATGCCCAACCTCTTTGATCATCCTTTTCCCTCACATCCTTCCGCGCTTTCACCCGACAGCATTCATTTTTTGTAATAGCGCTGTTCTTCAAACCGCCCTCATCCGGAGCATTTTTCGCACACCATGAAAAATCGTATCTTTCAGCAGGACCAGGGCCATGACCACGAAGACCATGGCTTCTGCCGCCGCCGAGTAGTAACGGCCGGTGATGGCAATAACCAGCCCGAGGATGAAGGCGGCTACGAAGGTGCCGGTGAAATTGCCCATGCCCCCCACGATGACCACCGAAAAGGCCAACAGAAGGATGCGAAAGCCCATATAGGGCTCGGCTGTGGACACCGGAGCATAGAGCACCCCGCCCAGCACGGCCAGGCAACTCCCTAACACGAAGACGATGGAAAAGTAGCGGTAGATATCCAGCCCCAGACAGCGCACGCCCTCGGGGTCCTCCAGGGCAGCCACAACGATTCGGCCCACTATGGACCGGGCGAAAAACATCCGGAGTCCCAGAAACAAAACAATTGCAGTTCCCACGATAACCAGGCGGTATACTGGTATGGTCATTTGAAAGACATTCAGGGTGATTCCGATGGGATCACTGACCGGATAGGGGGTCCCTCCCCAGACCAGCTTGATCAAATCCGTGCCGATCAAAAGAAGGGCATAGGTGGCGATCATGGCATAATCCAGGCTGGCACCGTAGAGACGGCGGATGACGAAGCGCTCGATCATCCAGGCTACGGGGGCCATGGCCAATATGGCCAGCACCATACCCGGCACGAAAAGATTCAGGGCCGACCACAGGGAAATAAAGAGATAGACGCCCAAAGCATAGACCATGCCGTGGGCGAAATTAATGATGTGCATGGCCCCGAAGGTCAGCGACAACCCAATGGAAAAGAGGTACAGGATGGCTCCGATCGTACACCCGTAAATCATGGTCTCGATCATTGGTCACCTTCCTTCTCACCCCTTTTCCGGCGCCGGGCCAGCTTGACCTGCACCAGCCCCACAATACCCTGGCGCCAGGAGAAAACGATAATCAGGAGCACGATACCCAGCCAGAGTTCCCACTGGGGCACCTTGAAGGGTGCTAACTTGCCCACCTCGCTGGCCAGAATCGGCAGATAATTTTTGATGAGCAGGAAGATTAAAGCGCCTATCAGGGATCCGTAAAGGTATCCTGCACCGCCGATCAACACCGCAAAAATCATGTCCACATTGGCGAAAGGATTCATGACATCAGGGCTGACAAAGCCTCGAAGAACCGTGAACAGGGCGCCGGCCAGACCGACCAGACCGGAGGAGATGACAAAGGTGATCCACTTGGCCTTCAGAGCGCTGTAACCGAGAAACAGGACACGGTTTTCATCTTCCCGGATAGCCCGCACCAAGGTTCCGTAAGGTGCATTCATTAAGGTCTTCAGAAAAAAATAAACCAAAAGGACCATGGCAAGCATAAATATAAAAGATGGGATCTCAAGGTGCAGCTTAATAAACCCCAAAAAAGGATTGACGTTGACGGACAGGCCATCGTCTCCACCGGTCCATCCCTTCAAGGCCGAACGGACTGCGAAAAAACCGATCTCATTAAAGGCCATGTTGATTAAAGCGAAGGCCGCCCCGGAGGTCCGTATGGCAATGGCTCCCAACAGGGCGGCGCTTAAAAGGGCAGCGGCCAGGCCTACCCCTATGGCCACCAGGGCATTCTGGTTGACGTTAGCCAGCCATAGGGCTGAAGCATAGGCCCCGGTTCCATAGTAAAGCATGGCACCGAAGGAAAGATGGCCCATGTAACCGTAGAGCAGATCGAAAGAGAGTACAACAATTGAGAAGATCATAAGGTCCACGACCCAACGGATATTGACGCCCAAAGAAAGGGCCACAAAACCGACGGTGATGACCGTGAGTTCCGGCCACATTGGCCGGCCGTGCCCTGCTTTGATATCCGGAGTTGTTTTCGTCATGACCCTAAACCCATATCCCCGCCAGAAGCGGGCGCCACGAAGCATGAAAATGAATTTTGCCAGCCGTCGATTTTAATTGTTTTTTGTTTGCTTTGAGCTTTGAGCTTTCAGCTTTCAGCTATTTTCGAACTAAAGGTATTGCTCCAATTGACCGGCATCGGCAATCGTTTCACGGTTTTCGATCTCCCGGATCATTTTGCCTTCCTTGATGATATAGACCCGGTCGGCCAGTCGGCTCACCACGGACAAATTCTGTTCAACGATGATCGAGGCCTTGTGCTCCTTCATGGTATTCAGAATTGTAAAGATGTCTTTAATCACCACCGCGGCCAGACCCTCTGTGGGTTCGTCGATCATGAGCAGCCGCGGGTCGCCTATTAAAGCCCGGCCGATGAGGAGGATCTCGCGCTGGCCCCCGGAAAGTCCGCCGGCCGGAGAATCCAGAAACTTTTCCATTTTTGGGTAGAGGGAAAGGACCCGTTCTACGGCCCGATCAAGCTTCCAGCCCGCAGCATAGGCCGCTAACTCGATGTTGCTGCGTACCGTCAGGGCCGAAAAAACCCGTTTATCCTGAGCCACAAAACGTATCCCTTGACGGGCTGCTTTTTCGGCGGACAGCCCTGTTATCAGGCGGCCATCGAAGGCAATCTCACCGGCCCGGGGCTTAAGTAAACCGGCGATGGTTTTGAGCAGGGTCGTCTTGCCGGCCCCGTTGCGGCCCACGACAAAGACCATCTCCCCAGGCCTGACCATCAGATCGATACCCTGGAGAGCTACCGCATGTCCATAGCAGACTTGCAACCCCTTAATCTCTAACATGACTCCTCGGTCCCCCAGTAACATTCGCGCACCCTGGGGTCGGCCAAAACCGCATCCGGCCGGTCCTGGCAGATGATCCGCCCCTCGTTCATCACACAAAGGCTTTCCACCAGGTCGATGATCTTGGATATTTTATGTTCGATAAGGATCAGTGTAAGTTGCCCCTTCAGGGAACGGATAATTTGCATAACTTCCGAGATTTCGTGATCGCTTAAGCCCGCCAGGGGTTCGTCTAAAAGGAGCAGCTTCGGTTTAAGGGCCAGGGCCATGGCGATCTCTATCAGGCGCTTATCCCCATACGAGAGCTCGCTGGTCGGCACAAAGGCCTTGGAGGTCATTCCGACAGTGTCCAAGGCCTGCTCACAATCCTCAAAAAGACCCCGGCCCTGCTTGTTCTTCAGATAGAACCGGCCGAGGCACTGGTCCCTCTTCTTGAAACGTACGATGGGCAGCACTAAATTTTCCCAGGCACTTAATCTTGAGAAAACGCTGACCAATTGAAAGGTACGGGCCATACCCAACTGAACCCGGTAGAAAGGGGCCAGGTCGGTAATATCCCGGCCCTCAAAAAAAACAGCTCCGGCGGTGGGCGGGAATTGGCCGCTGAGCAGGTTAAACAAAGTGGTCTTACCCGAGCCATTTGGCCCAATAAGTCCGGAGACCTGGCCTGGCTCAACCGAGTAAGAGACCCCATCCACGGCGGTCAACCCCCCGAAGGTTTTTGTCAGATTTCGTGCGGCAATGATTTCACTGGCCATTTGGATTTCTTAAATCGCCATTCTGAGAATTTTTCTCTAACTTTTCTAAAACGCCAGATATCCGCCTCTGGCCGGACGATCCTGGATACTGGATGCTGGATAATTCACTCAATTAGTCCGAGACAACGGGTTTATCCAGTATCCAGTATCAAGTATCAAGTATCCAGCATCATTTCAAAAGATTGAGACCGTTTTCCCCTCATTCTGAATTCTGGCTCCTGGATTCTGGATTCCGAGATCTCAATCACTTTTTGCTAATAACCCTCTGACTCCAGACTGGGTAGAAATTCCGTTCCCCCATAGGCATCGAGGATCTGGGCATAGTCATAATTCTTGAACATTCCCTTGCGTCCGGCAGAACCTTTCCCTTTGATCATATAGGTGGCATACTTGTATACGGCCCGTCCATCCTTTCTCCAGTGGACCGGACCTTTGACGGTGAAAAATTCCGGTTTCTGCATCAGGGCATTATAGACCTTTTCGGGATCGGTACTACCGGCCAGTTCAATGCCCCGGGCCGTCTCCATGACACCGAAGTAGGCATTCATGGCATAAGGATCCGGCGGTGCATTATAGACCTTGATATATCTTTCTGAAAATCCCTTGGAAGCCTTGACCACCTCGGCATCTTTGAAGCCGCCCATATCCCAGTACCACCACATCTGTCCGTAAATACCTTCCATGGCCTCCGGTGGAATGCCGGTGGCGAAAACGTTCATCAGCCAAAAATGCAGGGCCTTCATGTTCTTACCCAGACCCATCTCGGCGAAGGTCTTCAGGGCGCTGATGGCATCGTTGGCCCAGGAACCGATAAATACCAAATCCGGACCATACTCTTTGACCTTTATGAAATAGGGCGTCATGTCAGTGGTATTCACGGGCACCCAGAAAACCTGATACTTCAAATTCGGCAAGGTTTTGGCGGCCTGCTCGAAACCGGCGAAGGTCGTCTTCCCGATGACATAGTCGGGCATAAAGCAGGCAATCTTTTTAGCATTGAGTTTTTTGGCCATGAAAATAGCCGCTGCCGCACCGGCCGACTCACTGGTGGCGGTCATGTTAAGGGCGAATGGGGCCTTTACGGCCTTTTGGAAAAAGGTTTCCGGGGCCCCATTGGTGGAAAGATAATATTGGCCGGTCTTCTTGATTTCATTATTGAGGGCCATATTGATATGGCCGAAGGTACTGCCTACCAGGAGGGTTACCCCCTGATCTTTGGACATTTCATAAAGACGCTGTATGGCCACCTGGGGTTTGGTTTCATCATCCCGGAAGATACCTTCCACTTTGACCTTCTTGCCGCCCAGGGTAATCCCGCCCCGGTCGTTAAGGTCCTTTATGGCTAATTTGGCCCCTTCTTCCTGAAGGGTACCGATACTTGAGCCCGGTCCGGTCAAGGAATACATGATCCCGATTTTGACGGTATCGGCCGCCAGGACCGGCAGGACCGTCAGCAAGCCAACGATGGCCG
>CAZVHO010000186.1:7530-9453 GCA_964627515.1 uncultured Thermodesulfobacteriota bacterium
CTCTTGCTCTTCTTGACCGTTGAGCCCTTGATTTGGGCCAGGAAGATCTCTGTGGTAGTGAAAACCTTGGCCCCCACCATATGGCCACCCGTCAGCTCGCCGTTACCGTGGGAGAGAAGACAGTGGATGTGGAGCACCGGGTCTCCGTGCTTCAGATTCCCGAATTCCCCCACCAAAGGGACAATATTGCCCTCGATGCTCATCAATTCAAAGGGTCCCTTTATTTCGATTTTGTTCAGGTTTTCTGCCGGTCGAACCGGTATACTGAAACCCGGCTTAGGGGCTACGAAGACCACTTCTTCCAGACTCCCGATGCCGGAGAGGATAACCGCCCGTTCCCATCCCTGGTCCTGGACTGTTTTGGAAAGCACCTGGAACAGATCGTCGCCGGGGTGAAAACGGGTCAGGATCACCTCGCTCAAATCGACCTTTTCGAAAAAGCGCGGATCCCCTTGGGATAATGTTTCCTGCATAGGTAAACCTCCTTTTGTTGCTGCTTTAATAAGTCAGGTTGACGGTGACGGTCTTGCGCTGGGTAAAACTTTCCAGCATGCCTTCCAGGGACCATTCGCGGCCGAGGCCGCTTTGTTTGAAGCCCCCGTAGGATTGTCCCGGAAGGATACCGCCGCCCTGGTTGACCTGGACAAAACCGGACTCGATCTCATGGGCCGTCCGTAAGGCCTTCGACAGGTCATGGGTGTAGATGAAAGCGGCCAGACCGTAATGGCTGTCGTTAGCCATGCGGATGGCCTCGGTCTCCTCCTTCCAGGGGATGGCCACCAGTACCGGACCGAAGACCTCTTCCCGGACGATCCGCCAGTCGTTTTTGACCCCGACGAACACCGTGGGTTCAACAAAATACCCATCGGCTAACGGTCCGGTTTGGGGAGGCAGACCGCCGCACAAGGTTTTGGCCCCGGGATGATTAAGCCCTTCGGCGATATAAGAGACCACCTTTTTGTACTGGGTCTCATTCACGATGGCCCCCATCTGGGTGGCATCATCGAGGGGCTCACCGATCTTCAGGCCCTTCAGTTTGGCCACCAGCTTTTCCAGGAAGGAATCGAAGATCGCCTCCGGCAGAAAAAGCCTGGCCCCGGCCGTGCAGGACTGGCCCTGGCGGACAAAGCGCATACCGTTGATGACATTGGTGACGGTGGTATCATCATCAGCATCGGGAAATACGATTTGAGGGCTTTTCCCGCCCAGTTCAAGGGAGACCGGAATAATGCGTTCGGCCGCAGCCCGCATAATGGTGCTGCCCACCTCCGTGGAGCCGGTGAAGGAAAGCTTGGACACCAGGGGGTGCCCGATCAGGGCCTGGCCGCATTCGGAACCTGTGCCGGTAACCACATTGAGCACACCTTTGGGCAGGAACCGGTTGCAGAGTTCCACCAGTTTGACGGCCGTCAGAGGGGCTTCCACCGAAGGTTTGAGGACCAGGGTATTACCGGGCGTCACGGCCATGGAGATCTTCAAAGCACTTAAGGCCAGGGGCGCATTCCAGGGGACAATGCCGCCCACCACCCCTAAGGGCTCCCGGCGGGAGTAGCTGAACAACTGCTCTCCCAGGGGTAATACCTCTCCTTTGATTTCACCGGCCACCCCGCCGAAATAGCGGATCAGATCGGCCGTCATCATAACCTCGCCTCGGGACTGGGTGGCAATGGCGTTGCCCGTCTCAAGGGAATAGAGCCTGGCGAATTCCTCCTGTTCCTTCTCCAGGGCATCGGCTATCTTCAGCAGGGCTTTGCCCCGTTCCCTGGCCGGCACTTTTTTCCAGGATACGAAGGCCTCGGCTGCTGCTTTGACCGCCAGATCTACTTCGGTCGACCCTCCCCTGGGAACCAGACCGGCTTCCGTTCCTTTGTGAGCCGGGTTTTCCACGGAGAGCCATCGGCCGTCACCGGCTTCCATTGACTC
>CAZVHO010000187.1:0-4753 GCA_964627515.1 uncultured Thermodesulfobacteriota bacterium
ATGCGCATCGCAGCGCATTCCGGAGTGGACATGATCAGCATGGTGATCGGCTGGCATGAATCCCGGCAGGGCGCCCTCGGACGAGACGTAAGTCGGACCGAATGGTTGCATTTGGCCGAAAAAGCTAAGAAAACCATCGGCGACGTTCCGCTGGCTTTTGGCCCGCGGCTTTCCGATCCTTGGGAGGCCGATAAGGCGATCGCTAACGGCGTGTTCGACTACTGGGAAATCTGCCGACCGCTCCTCAGCGATCCGGAAATGATCCATAAAATCAATAACGGAACCCCCGAGCGTGTCAAACCCTGTATCGGATGTATGCTTTGTCTGGCCAAGATGTTTTACAACCAGCCCTATATCTGTTCCGTGAACCCCCGGCTTGGACATGAGGTCGAGCCCGAATATTCCATATCGCCGGCCGCGGTCCGCAAAAAAGTCATGGTGGTCGGGGGAGGGCCGGGCGGTCTTGAAGCCGCCATCGCCGCCGCCCAGCGGGGCCATGAAGTAACCCTATTCGAAGCCTCCGATGAACTTGGCGGTGGACTCATTCCCTCATCGAAAGATATCTCCGGCGGTGAAGTCCTGCAGGAACTCCTGCAGTATTATAAATACCGTTTGGAAGACCTGGACATACCCGTTCGGCTCAATACGCCGGTTAATCAGCGGGTGGCCGCACAATTCGACCCTGATGTGGTCGTCTTAGCCACTGGAGCGACTGTAAAAAAACCCCTTATCCCGGGAATAGGTTCGGAAATCGTTTATGATGCCTGGAAGGTCCTGTCTGCCGGATATCCGGCCAATGCCGGACCACAGGCGGTCATACTGGGTGGTGGCAAGATCGGGTTGACCGTGGCTGAGGTCCTGGCCGAGCAAGGGAAAAAACCGGTCATCGTCGAGTCCAACAAGAGGGTCGATTTTGATGTGTCCATGACCTTCAAGTGGCGTCACACCGCCTTGGTCAAAAAGCTCAACATCAAAACCTTCACTGAGGCTAAGCCCCTGAGCATCGAAAATGGTTCGGTGATGGTCCAGGACAAAGACGGCAAAAAGCTGAGCCTGCCGGCGGATGTAGTCATTTTGGCCGGCCCCGTCCAATCTCGCCAGGACCTGACGACCGACCTCGAATACTTTTGTGACGAGTTGTATGTTATCGGCGATGCCATGGTTCCCAGAAGCTTATACAATGCCATTCATGACGGTTTTAAGTTGGGGACGCGTATTTAGCCATTACCGCACCTTTCTTTGGCAGCCCAAGTGACGGGAGGCTGCCTAATTATTTGTTTAAGGAGGATAACGACCATGGAAGGCTTTACGCCTTGGCCGAAGGAATTCGCCGATAACTATCGGGCTACAGGGTACTGGCTCGATCGAACCATCAGCGAGGTCATGGATGATCGCTTTGACAAGTTCGGACCGCGAGTGGCCTTGATCACATCCGGGGGCCGGGAATTCACCTATGAAGACCTGGGCCGTCTCGTCACCCGCCTGGCCCTTCACCTGGTCAATCTGGGATTGCGTCCCTACGACCGCCTGATCCTGCAAATGCCGAACATTGCCGAGGTGGTCATCACCTACCTGGCTACGCTGAAAGCCGGTGGCATTCCTATTATGGCCTTATTTGCCTACCGGGAGGCTGAAATCAACTATTTTGCCGAGCTTTCCCAGGCCCGGGCCATAGCCATTAGCGCCACCTGGCGGGGGTTCGATTATCAAGAGATGGCCACTCAGGTTCGAAGCAAGAATCCTCAAATGGAAATGATCCTGGTTGCTGGAGGAGATCCCAAGGCAGACGGCCATTCGATCGATGCCCTGCTAAAGGATCCCATCGAACAGCGGCTCAAAGCGAGCAGCCTTCCCCATCCGGCTCCGGACCTCCCGGCGGTTCTGCTCCTTTCCGGCGGAACCACCGGTATTCCCAAACTGATCCCCAGAACCCACAATGATTATGTTTATAATTTCAGGTGTAATGCCGAGATCTGCCGCCTCAACGAAAACACCGTTTCTCTCATTGCTATTCCTCAGGAACACAATTTTGCCGTCGCTTGTCCGGGCTTAAAGGGGGTGCTGTCTAAAGGCGGCTGTGAAGTGCTCTCGGAAAATCCTGCTCCCGAGGAGATGATGGCCCTTATCGCCAGGCATCGGGTGACGCATTGCGTCGCCGTCCCGACCATGATCGTAGGTATGCTGAACCATCCCAACCGCCGGCAGTATGATCTGAGTTCATTGGAAGTCATTCTAACCGGCGGCTCCAAGTTAAACCCGGAAATAGCCCTGCGGATTAAACCGGAACTGGGGTGTGACGTGCAGCAGGTCCTGGGCATGGCGGAGGGTCCCCTGTACTGGACGCGCCGGGACGATCCCCAGGAAGTAAAGCTTTATACCCAGGGCCGCCCCCAATCCCCGGGGGATGAATTCAAGATCGTCGATCCCGCAACCGGGAAGGAGGTCCCCCCCGGGGAGGTGGGCGAACTCTGGTGCCGCGGACCCCACACCATCCGGGGCTATTACCGGGCCCCCGAGCATAATGCCAAGGCCTTTACCGCAGACGGCTATTACCAATCGGGCGACCTCGTTCGCCTCCATCCGACGGGCAACGTAATCGTGGAAGGGAGAATCAAGGATTGTATTAACCGAGGGGGGGAAAAAATCAGCGCGGAAGAAGTCGAAAATCACATTCTGGCCCATCCGGCAGTGGCTAACTGTGCCTATATTGCCATGCCGGATGCCCTTCTGGGCGAGCGGGCCTGCGCCTATGTCATCCTGCGCCCCGGCGCGTCGCTCACGCTGAAAGGGCTGAACGATTTTCTTCTCCGGGAGAGGAAAATCGCTAAATTCAAACTGCCGGAGCGTCTGGAAATCGTCGAATCTTTTCCCCTGACCGCGGTTGGCAAGATCAATAAGAAATCCTTGCGGCAGATAATCGCCGAAAAAATTGGTCAGGAGAAGCCGGTTAGCGGATGACCCCGATTGCCCTGGGTAAGCATATCCAGGTTTTTCCTTGAAGTTCGTGATTTATGTGAGCGGTCCTTTTGTCCGGCAGGCGTCTGAAACCGGATCGATTAAACTGGCAGGCTGGCCGATGCCATCGGTTAGCAAATCATCTTTAATGAGGAGGTCTTATATGGGGAATGTATATGTTCTGGTGCATGGTGCGTGGCATACTGGTGAACTCCTTGAGGTCGTGGCCGGCCCAATTCGGGTTGCCGGTCATGAGTGCTATTGCCCTACAATCGCGGGGAATCGCCCCGGCGACGATCGGTCCAAAATCGGATTGAGCGAGGCAACACAATCCATCGTTGACTTCATCAATGATAAAGGCCTTAGGAATGTACGTCTTGTGGGACACAGTTACGGAGGCATGGTGATCTCGAAAGTGATCGACACCATCCCGGAAAAGATCTCGCGGCTGGTCTATTGGAACGCCTTCGTGCCGCTCAACGGCGAGCGTCTAGTCGACATGGTCCCTCCGCATTACGTCACGCTATTTGATCAGATTGCCGCGCAAAATAACGGAGCAGTCATGCTACCGCTACCTATCTGGCGGGAGGCCTTCATCAACGATGCGGATTCCGTGTTAGCTTTAGCGTCATACGATAAACTCAATCCACATCCGTACAAAACCATGACCGATCCGATTTCCCTGAAGGCCGAGATAGCAATGCTTCCGGTCGGCAAGTCGTTTGTGAACTGCCAACAGGACACAGCGCTCCCTCAATCCCTGCCTTGGCATCCAAGGCTTTCCGAAAGACTTGGGCTCTTCCGTCTGGTGGAGCTTCCCGGAAGTCATGAAGTCTGTTTCACCAATCCGACCCTCCTGGCTGAGAAGATCATGGCGGCAGGCAGGGATTAAGAAGAGTAATGCCTTCTTTAGTTATTTAAAGGTGGAGGTGGCAACGTTTTGTTACAGTTTCAGACGCCTGCCTCTCCTAACTACACTGAGAAATCTGATAGCTACCCGCAAAGCAATGCGGGCCTACATCCAAACAACGGACCGCGCTATGGAATTCTGGATCATTCAAACCCTCAATGCCCTCTCCTTTGCTATGCTCCTGTTTCTGCTTTGCGCAGGATTGTCCCTCATCTTCGGATTGATGAACATCCTTAATCTCGCACACGGTTCCTGCTACTTGATCGGGGCCTACGTGGCCTTCAGTGTGGACAACTGGAGCGGTAATTTCGTCCTGGGACTCCTGTCGGGCGCGGCCGCGGCCGGTGCCGTGGGATACATTCTCCAACGGTTTTTGCTGCGGCGGGTCTATGGGCTCCGTCTGCTGCAGGTGCTCCTTACCTTCGGCTGCATGTTTATTATAGGTGACCTGGCCATCATCATCTGGGGAGCTGATCCCACCACCTTGCGGAAGCCCGAATTGCTGGAGGGTGCCTTCAACATGGGGGGGATCGTGTTTCCCAGGTATCGTTTATTCGTGATTGCCGTTGGCCTGTTCATCGGGATCGGCCTCTGGCTTTTTCAGGAAAAAACGAAATGGGGGGCCATATTGCGGGCCAGCGTAGACGACGAGCAGATGGCCCGGGCGGTGGGGATCAACGTGCCGGTCCTTTTTACGACCGTTTTCGTCCTGGGTGTAGCCCTCACCGGTCTGAGCGGCGTTTTAGGCGGCCCTTTCGTCGGTGTCTACCCGGGGGTCGATCTGGATGTCCTGCTCCTGGCAGTCGTGGTGATCATTGTGGGTGGTTTGGGGAGCATGAAGGGGGCTTTCTTCGGCAGTATCATCGTGGCCGCTCTGGACAATTTCGG
>CAZVHO010000187.1:4853-9382 GCA_964627515.1 uncultured Thermodesulfobacteriota bacterium
TTGGGCTGGCGCTGAAAGGAATCAAGGACAGCGAGACCCGCATGCGCGCTTTGGGCTACAATGTGTGGCTTTACAAATATTTGACTTTTTTGATTTCCGCCTTGATCGGTGGAATTTCAGGAGTTTTGCATGCCTATTTTTACGGATGTCCCAATCCGGCCGACTTCAGTCTGATCCACTCATCATCCGCCCTGCTCATGGTTATCCTGGGCGGCCCGGGCACGTTGTTCGGGCCGCTGGTCGGCTCCCTGATCATCGTGTTTGTCCGCGATATCGTCAGCAGCTTTACGGACCGCTGGCTGATATTTTTAGGACTTGCCTATGTTTGTACCGTTCTTTTTTTCCCCGCGGGTCTGTTGGTAACCCTGCGTAAATGGAAGAAAGGTGCCCGCTGAAGAGTTGCCCGTCAATTTTTTACGACGGGCGGATAAAGGGAAAGGCCAGGAATTGGCCACCAAACGTTTACCTGAAAAATCCGGTGGATTTCGGTAAATTTATTTTTAACCCAGAAAAAGGAGGAGCTTATGAAACGAGTATTTTTTTGGTCGGGATGGTTAACCCTGCTGACGTTGTTAAACATTTCCTGGACTGGCCTTCATCCGTCTGTCCAGGCGGCCGAACCGCTAAAAATCGGTTATATGATCTCCTTGTCCGGAGTCTACACCTCGCTGGGGATTGATTTGAGAGATGGCTTCAACCTGTATATGGATGAGATCGGCAACAAAGCCGGTGGTCGAGAGATCAAGGTGTTTGTGGAGGACAAAGGCAGTAACGATGTGAGTCGCGCCCTGGACATCGCCAAAAAACTGGTTGAAAAAAACCAGGTCAACATCCTGGCCGGCATCGTAGGCACAGGATCCGCTTACGCCCTGGCCGAGTTTGTCCAAAAACACCAGCTTCCTTTTGTAATTTCCAATGCCGGCGCCGATGACCTGACCCAGCGCAAAAGCAATCCTTTTATCGTCCGACCGGCCTTCGTCAACAGCGGGGGTTCTCATCCGCTGGGGGAATGGGTTTACGAAAAGGGATATCGCAAAGCCGTCTTGATGGGGGCTGACTATGCCGCCGGGTACGAACATGTGGGAGGGATCGCCAGAACATTCAAGAAAAAAGGCGGCAAGGTAATCCAGGAGATCTGGGCACCTCTGGGGACCAAGGATTATGCGCCCTATCTGGCTAAAATAGACCGGAATGCCGACGTGGTGCTGGTTTTCTTTGCCGGGGCCGACGCTCTTCGGTTTGTGAAGGAGTATGCCGATTACGGCCTTAAAGGAAAAATCGCCCTCGTCGGAAAAGGATACCTGGTTGATGATAACATCCTCGATAAACAAGCGGGCGCCGCGGAAGGGATAATCAGCGAATCACATTATTGTTTGCTGCTGGATACCCCGGAAAACAACAAATTCAAGCAGGCCTATACCAAGAAATACGGACACCCTCCGACCCTATACTCCGAGCAGGGCTATCTGACTGCCAAACTGATCGCCGAGGCCCTGAACCAGACCAAAGGCGTTGTGGAGGGCGCCAAGTTTGTGCAGGTCATGCGTTCCCAGGAGCTTAAAGCCCCCCGGGGAACGGTAAAATTCGACAAGTACGGGGCACCCATCCAGAATTCCTATATTCGTGAGGTTAAGAAGGTCGGGGGCTCATGGGAAAACGTTCCCATCAAGACATACAACATGGTCAATCAGTATTGGACCTGGAGCCCGGAAGAGTATATGAAAATGCCCAGCTACCCGGACACGAAAGGGAAGTGGGGGAAGTAGCCAAAGAAGCTTAAAATATCGAATATCGAACAAGGAATTTCGAACCGCGGAAGCAGTTAGTAAACTTCGAGATTGGATATTCCTTGTTCGATATTCTGCAGTTAATGTTTTAGAGAGCCCGGAGAAGACGGATGGTCGCCCTGGAAATAGACAAAGTTTACGTTCAATTCGGCGGACTACAGGTCCTGACTCAGTGCAGCCTGTCCATCGAGGCCGGCGAAAAGCGCGCCCTCATCGGTCCGAACGGTGCCGGGAAAACCACTCTTTTCAATGTAATCAGTGGAATGGTCAAGCCTTCCGCCGGCCGCGTCTTGGCCTTCCAAAGGGACATAACAAAAAGTCCGGCTTATGTGCGGGCTTCTTTGGGGTTGGCACGGACCTTTCAGATAACCAACCTTTTTGTAAATTTGACGGTACTGGAAAACATTCTCCTGGGTCTGCAGGCCCTTACCTCTGTCAAATACGTTTTTTACAAGACTACGGCCTCGTTTTCCGCATTGATCGACCAGGCGGTATCTCTGCTGCGGAAATGGGGGCTGGAAAAAAAGAAAGATAGTCTCCTTGGAAGCCTGTCCCATGGGGAACAACGCCAGCTTGAAATCATTCTGGCCTTAGCCTCAAGACCGAAGATATTGCTTCTTGACGAACCGACTCAGGGATTGTCAACGGCCGAGACCGCTCTGGTGGTCCCTATGGTCAGATCACTGGACCCGTCAACCACAGTCCTGTTCATCGAACATGACATGGATGTCGCTTTTCAGATGGCCGACAGGATAACCGTGCTGAATTTCGGAACCGTATTAGCGGAAGGCACGGAGGAGGAAATTCGGGGCAATCCCCGGGTTTCCGAGGTATACCTGGGACTTGACAGCAACGAGGGTAAATAGCAACGATGCTTGAAGTCAACGAATTGCATACGTATTACGGTCAAAGCCACATACTCCAAGGAATTTCCCTGACCGTGGAATCGGGACAGGTTTTAGCCGTGCTGGGACGCAACGGAGTCGGCAAGACGACGTTGGTACATTCCCTTGTCTCCTTCGTAAAGTCCGCCAGGGGCCGGATACGTTTTAGAGGAGAGGACATTACCGGACGACCCACCCATCAAATTATCCGGCAGGGTTTGACGCTGGTCCCCCAGGGTAGACGGGTATTTCGCTCCTTGAGCGTTCTTGAAAATCTAACCGTTCCTTACCGCTGCCTTAATCCGTTCAAAGAAAAATCATGGGATATTTCAACCGTTTTTCAGGTGTTCCCCGCCCTGCAAACCCGGCAAAACCAACGGGCCGGAAATCTTAGCGGCGGTGAGCAGCAGATGCTGGCCATGGCCAGGGCACTGGTCAGCCGGCCGCAAATGATTCTTCTCGATGAGCCGTCCGAGGGCCTGGCCCCGTTGGTAGTGAAAGAAATATCTAAAGTTATCCGGCGATTGGCAGATCAGGGGATGGCAGTTCTATTGATCGAACAAAACTTTAACATGGCTATGAACACCGCCCATGAGGTTTTAGTTATGAGCAGGGGACAAATAGTCCATCAGTCATCTCCGCAGGACCTTAAAGGGAATCACGATATAAAGGCGCGTTACCTGGGCATGTAGGTGGTGGGGGCCTGGGAAAGGCACAAAAATCATGGTAATCCGGTAAATCCTGTCTAATAAGGAATTTTTTCAAAAAGTTAAACTGATACGATATTTTAATGATTGTCGGGATTCAGGAAGTATACGGGCAGGGCTTTATATGTCAAGCCTATTTGCTCTCCGCCTAAAGCCATCCAATAATGTTCAATGACCTCCGTTACCTCTTTCGATAATTTTCTTGACAAATTATCGGGTTATGTTAGGTAAACCACAGGAAATAGAACTAATTCCACATGCCCCGCTCTATAGCGGGGCACAACGAAGTATGAAAAATAGGATTCAAGGGGTCGAAGGGTCAGGGATTCAAGTGAAAGGCATGGAAATTAAGACCCTGGAATCCTCGAACCCTATTTTCGTATTAAGCCTTCATGCCCGGGACGGGCGCCACGAAGCATGAAAAAGGAACGGTCAAAGGCTTATTTAGGCACGGGTCAGGCACAAAGCCTGACACCGGGATTACACGGATTAACCATTTAATTTCTCAAGAAAAGGGGCTTCCCTTTTCTTGATCCCAGGCTTTAACCGTGTAATCCGTGAAATCCGTGCCAAAAATCTATTTTCGAACTGATTTGAGACAACAGGGGAAAAAATTGAAGGAGACAACTTGAGATGAAAATTACCAGATTTGTCCCATCGGTAATCTTTGGGGAAAAAAGTTTCAATGAGCTAAGTGCCTTTATAGATAAATGCTATCCCGATAAGAAACAATATTCGGTTTATATAATCGATTCCGTCCACCGGGAAACCGGGCTGCTGGAACGGTTAAGTCCGGCCCCTCATGATTTGGTGTTGGAATTTAATGCTTCGGCTCATGAGCCGAAGACTATCGATGTGGATAATCTGTGCAAGGAAATCGGTTCTCGAAAAGGGGATGAATTGCCCCGGGTGGTTATCGGCATCGGAGGGGGATCGACCATGGATGTGGCTAAGGCTGTTTCCATCATGCTGACCAACCCGGGGTCTTCGGCTGATTATCAGGGGTGGGATTTGGTTAGAAATAAAGCGGTGCCAAAAATTGCCGTCCCCACGATTTCAGGGACCGGAGCCGAGGCCACGCGCACGGCCGTCCTGACCGGCCCCATAAAAAAGCTGGGTATTAATAGCGACTATAGCATGTATGATGCGGC
>CAZVHO010000188.1:0-7361 GCA_964627515.1 uncultured Thermodesulfobacteriota bacterium
TTTTCGGCAAAATTAAGCCTGGCTCCTTCAAACCATTTGGCCCCGGGCATCTTGGACAAATCATCCACCACCCGGTCATACCCCCTGGAGGCTTTGATTTCGGCAAACTCCCACATAGCCGTCCAGAAGTCCGGGATCTGATCAACGGACCAGTCATAAAGCCCCTGATAATCCTTGAGGGTTTTTCCGTATTTTTGGTTCACAAATCGGATGAACCGGGTCATATTGGCCTGTTCGATCATTTCCGGCGATGGTTCCCATAGTGGCTTTTTCATTGGAGGTCCTTTCCTCGGTTTTTATAATGGGTAAAGATATTGAAAAAAGACAAAGGTGTCAAGAAAGATATCTTTACTGGTACTCGTTCAGGGCTCCTCCTCGGCGATCTTTCCAAACTCTGTGTGCTTTGACCTCGTCCACAAGGAAGCGGATCCCCTGATTGTCCGATGGGTTGAGCCAAAGCATTCGATCGAAGACCTTCCAGGCCTCTTCGAAGCGCCCGAGCCGCCAGAGGCACACGCCGTAGCCGTGCAGGCACCGAAGAAACGGACGGTTGTCGATGTGGCCCCACGGCAGCAAGCCGTCGAAGCCGTCCCTGAGGGACAGCCCGCCGATGCGCAGGCCCACTTCGTAGTGGCGGATGGCCTCCTTGGGGCTGTGATCGAAGACGAAGTTGCCCAGGTGGGCGTGGGCGTCGAGGCAGCGCAGGTCTGCCTCGCAGAGATCCATGAGGATCTTGAGCGCCGCCTCCTGGTCTCCGGCATCTTTGAGGTCGTTGGACTCCGTGATGGGATCGGAAAAGGGATCGTCCGGGTCCGCCCCGGGCAGCACCTGCTCCATCTCGAACTCCGGGCGCGGGCCGCGGGCGATGATCGGCTTGACCCACTCCTCAATAGGCTCGCCTTCCTCGCCCCAGTATTCCTCTTGCGGATTCCACGTGCCCCTGCTCTCGAGGCGCAAAGGCGTGAGGCCGAGCACCGCCACGTCAAGCCGGGTGGACTCGATCTCTCCGGAGAGGTATGGATGACCCGAGTAGCGCCACTGCTTTCGGGGCGTCACGACGACGGTCTCGCCGGGCACCACCTTCCAGATACCACTTGCGCGGAGCGTGATAATGCGATGGCGGCTCGGCAACCGGCAGCGCGCGGTGCTCTCCTTGGTCGAGAGCACCACGAGCTCGGTGGGTCGCGAGAGGTCCAGGTCTTCGGGAGCGGCCTTGTGCTGTCGCCTCCGGTGCGCGGGTGGGGGAGTCGCTGCCGGATGGGGATCGAGCCCCATCCATTTGCGATAGGCGGCGACATAATCGGCGCCGATCGAGTGCTCGAGGAAGACGACATCGGAGGCGGCAACCACGTGCTCGGTGCCGTCCTCGCGACGACACCTTGCCGTCAGCCCCCGGCGGACATTTCCGTCGTAGTCGATCTCGATCACCGACACTGGCTCGCCGATTATGAAAGCGTCGGCCGGCAAGGCGATCTCGTTCTCGATGACCTGCCGAAAGGCCCAGAGCTGCTCATCGTCGCCGTAGACGTCGAAAGTGACCTCCTTGAAGAGCTCCTCCAGATCCTTGTCATCCGCTCCTGCTCGGTTCATTGGTTTTCCTCCTTGCTCTGCCGGGATGCGGAACGTCTCCCCGTCCTTAGCCTGCCTGCCGGTCTCGTTCATTGATAGGTAGAATCATGATCGGGATGAAGGGACAAAATCCGCATCCAGTCCCCTTCCCGATAAGCCAGCCCACGAAATCCTTTGCCGATCCGAAAACTGTATAATCTTTCCCCACGGGGGCCGGTGCGGGAGAATATAACCTCCCATTTCAACCCTCGGTCGGAATAAACCTGGTCCCAATCCATATTGGAAAGCTTCCTCAGGGACCCCAGCACTTCTCTTTGTTCCTGTTTGGATAGATTAAATAAGTGCCTTTGAAACACCGGATTATTCAGATCCAGAAGGACTGAATTTTTTGTGGCAGGGTTCATTTTTTTAACCGGGACTCGATGGCCTTTAAATCACTTTTCCGGGGAGGGTTTTTTTTAGCCCAGGCAACCGCCTCATCAATGTCGGTTCGGGCTTTGGGTTGGTGCAACCACTGTTCACTGTTAGGAACAAATTGCCCGACTTTGACAATCCATACCCCGGCTTCGATTTGATCGACCAATACCGTCTTGCCTGCGAATTTTTTCCCCAAAGAGATTTGCCCGCTTCGACCGACAGATTTTATAACTTCCATGGTTCTTCTCCGTTCATTTTATGATGATTTATGATAGCATGAATGCATGATAAGTCAAAAATAATCGCAATTCTTCATTACTTGAAATTCAGAAAAAGGCCTGAGCATCTATTCAAATCAGATCAGGAGGACTTTCCGGTATACCGATTGGTAATGGGCAGGCGCCAGTCCTTGCCGAAGGCCCGGGGGGAAATTTTGATGCCTGGAGGGCTCTGCCGGCGTTTGTATTCGTTGCGGTCCACCATACGAATGACCTTTTCCACCATTCCCGGTTCGAAGCCCCTTTGAACGATTTCATCCAGGGAACAGCTCTCTTCCACATAGGCCCCCAGGATGGGGTCCAATAGATCATAGGGCGGCAGGGAATCCGAATCCTTTTGATCAGGCCGCAGTTCGGCCGAAGGGGGTTTTTCCAAAACTCTTTGGGGGATGACTTCCTTTTCCTGGATTTGATTACGATAAAGGCTTAAGGCATAGACCAGCGTTTTGTGGACGTCTTTTAGCACGGCAAAGCCTCCGGCCGTGTCCCCATAAAGGGTGGAATAGCCCACCCCGGTTTCGCTTTTATTGCCCGTGGTCAAAACCAGCCAGCCGAATTTATTGGACAGGCCCATGAGTAAAGTCCCCCGGATCCTGGGCTGGAGGTTTTCTTCGGTCAGGTCTTCGGGCAGGTCCTTAAAATGGGGCTTGAGGATCTCCAGATAGGCTTGAAAGACTGGTTCGATAGGAATGTTATAGAAATGGATCCCCAGATTCCGGGACAAAAGTTCGGCATCTTCCAGGCTGTGAGATGAGGAATAACGGGTGGGCATGGCAACACCGTAAACCTGGTCCGGTCCCAGGGCATCGGCGGCAACAACCGCCGTCAGAGTGCTGTCGATACCCCCGGAAAGACCAACCACCGCTTTACTGAAACCGTTTTTACGGCAATAATCTTTCGTGCCCAAGACCAGGGCTTGATACACTTCGGCCTCCTGAGATAACAGGAGGGCCTTTTGGGGGGGATGGGCTACGGCACTTTTAACTGTTTGGAATTCAGGGATTTTGATTTCTTGAATCTCGGCTCCGGCTTCCTGGGACTGTTTTCGCCGGCGGGGATCAAAAAGGCGCCAGCGGAAGGCTTCTTTCAGGTCCAGATCAGCAATCAGGAAGTCTTCAACGAATTGACCGGCCCGGGCAATCAATTCCCCCTGAGGGTCAAAGATCATGCTCTGACCGTCAAAGATCAACTCGTCCTGGCCTCCCACCAGATTGCAGTATGCCAGGAAGGAGAGATCATCCGTGGCCCGGGTGGCCAGCATACGCTCCCGATCCCGGCCCTTTCCCAGGTAATACGGGGAAGATGAGATATTGATCAACAACTGGGCCCCGCCGATGCCGGCCTGGAAATGAGGTGGGCCGGTGGGATACCAGATATCCTCGCAGATGCTTACCCCGAAAAGGCCTTCTCGGAAACGAAAGACCGGGTTTTTTTGGCCCACCTGGAAATAGCGGTTTTCATCAAAGACCCCATAGTTGGGCAGGAAATGCTTGGTATAGACAGTGATCAATCGTCCGTCGGAAAAGACGGCCGCTCCGTTGTAGAGATCATCATCGACCCACAGGCCACCGATTACGGCCATCAAACCTTTGGTGGCCGGTGCCAGATGGATTAAAATTTCCTGGGCCGATTCCACGAAGTCCGGTTTAAGCAGCAGGTCCTCCGGCGGATAACCGGTGACGGCCAGTTCCGGAAAGGCCACCAGTACGGCCCCCATTTCTCGGGCTTTTTCCAGCCCTTCCAGGATCTTGTCGCGGTTTCCGGATAAATCCCCCACGGTGGTGTTGATTTGGGCCAGGGCAATGCGAAGAGCCATAGAAATATATCCCTTATAAAAGCTCGTTAAATTGTTCAAGGCTGAGGCCGGAGTCCTTAACAATCCCTGCCATTGTATAAGCATCAACCGGATTTGCTTTTGGGATAGTGATAATCCGTTTCCCATTGGTCATGGTTATATGTTTACCTTTTCTTGCAATCCGGAAGCCGGCTTTTTTAAAAGCTTTTATGGCGCGTTGGTGATTAATCCCCCCAATTTTAGGCATAACTTTCTACTTCGACAAATCGAGATTCTTTGTTTTTGGTTAATTCTTCAACTGTTTCTAAGTATCCCTGAATAGCATCTTTAATGTTATCTAAGGCTTCTTCTTCTGTTTTTCCTTGAGACCAACAACCCGGCAGCCCCGGAACCCAGATGGCATAACCTTCTTCCGTTTTTTTAAGATTAACTTTATATCTCATAAAATACCTCCAGAATGATTGAGTGTTTTAATCCATTGCTTAACGAGATGTTCAATAACCTCAGTTCTATCCATAAAGAACTCGTCCGTATTTGTTGGCTGAATAGACGACCGTTCCGATCACGTCTTTTAACATTTCAAATTCCTAAAAAGAATAATCTTCTCCGGTGCGTAACCTGCGATAATTGCCTTAATAACCTGATCAATTTGTTCTTGAATTGTCATAAAGTCTCCTCAGGTGATCCACCTAAGATGATTTGGTTCGAATTATCTTCCGAGCCCTATAAGCATCTTTTATTGCACCTCTTCCCCCCGCTCTTTAGTGAGAAGAGGAAATTTATCCGGCAACTATATTAAGATACCAAAACCATTTAATATTTCAAGTGATTTTTCTTGAAGGGCTGGTTATTCAGAATATTTGCCCCGGTAAAGGGAATACAAGAGCCGGAAACCCGGGGCGCTTTTTTGGAGGGGATCGGACAATAATTGGGTCAGTTGATCTGGGGTAAAAAAGCCTCCGGTTATAGCCTCGTCCAGATTGAGGTGGGTGGGGGATCCGGTTCG
The DNA here is from genome assembly GCA_964627515.1 of uncultured Thermodesulfobacteriota bacterium. GTDB lineage: Bacteria > Desulfobacterota > RBG-13-43-22 > RBG-13-43-22 > RBG-13-43-22 > RBG-13-43-22. Next base: position 5,066 of record CAZVHO010000188.1, read on the forward strand.
GACCATAAAAATATCATCCGGGCCTCTTTCTCTCAGGAACGAATGACCTATCTCCCGGAAGAGTCCCGGATCATCTACCGCTCCAAGGATAACCGGCAAGAGAAGGTTTTTGATGCCTTAGATTGGTCCCGCCCGTGGCGGGATAACGTCTCCCGGGGACTTCGTCAAAAGGAAAATCAGGATCACCTCATCCCCTGTGTCATAGAACCGGATGAAAATACCAAACCCAACCGGAATTGGGCAAGGTTGATTTAGAAAATATATGAAGTGGACCCCCTGACCTGCCCCAAATGCCAGGGGATGATGCGGATTATCAGTATGATAGAGGACCAGGAAGTGATTGACAAGATCTTAGGTCACTTGGGTTTATGGAAAAACAATCAGAGACCCCCACCCAAACCCAAATCCCTTGAAATTCAGATAGACTCATCGGATTCCCAGCTTCCTTTCTATGAGGATGCCCCTGAACAGGACTTCGGGGCTTCCGCAGATCACCCTACCGTTTAAGGCAAGTTCGGGATGCAGTAGGAGAAGTTCGTTCAAATTTTTGAAATCAACCCTTCTTTTTCCTCTTATTCCCAATATTGGTAAAGTCCAGCCCGGCAAAGTCTTTTATTCTTAAGAAGCCTCCCTTGATCCCCCTGCCTTTAGCCCTGTTTTTCTCCTTGATTCTGTCTTTTTCTTATTTTATACTTTACCCAATAAAAAGAAAAGTCTTATCAAAAAGAAACAGGGCGTTAGATCTGGCTGCAATTGAAGATGGTCAAAGTATCTTAGAAGTCGCCGTTGGAACAGGGGTGGCCTTTTATGAAATAGTCCAAAGAAATCCAAATGGACTAACTACAGGCATCGATTTATCACAAGGGATGTGGAAAAGGCCAAAAAGCGACTAAGCCGGCTTTCAGGAGCCAATTATTCATTAAGCGTAGGAACGGCCTTTAATTTGAAAGTGGGGGACGAATCAATAGATACTTTGATGAACAACTGAGAGAATATTACCAGCAAATGTTATTTCCATCCGAGGTCATACGGGCATACAAATAGAATCGCCTGATAAATCGCTCCACCGGCTGCGGGAGAGCCGTGCCGGGGAGCTCCGTCATTAAATCACTAAAGAAATTGAGGACCGGGATTGTGCCTACTTGGTCTGGTAACTGTTCTATGAAGAAGATATCCGGAGTGATCAACTTCCGGCCGTTTGTCGTTTTTCTCGGGGCGATGTTTTTTCTCAGCCTAGCGCACACGGCCGAGCCTCAACGCCTTGCTCCGGGAGATTACGAGTTCATGGTTCGGCACGGGGATCGGACCCGTTCGTATCTCCTCCACGTTCCGCCTCAGGCGGCCACCGGGAGCCCGCTGCCGCTTCTTATCGCCTTTCATGGCGGCGGATCGAGCGCCGCAGGAATGAAGAATCACTACGGCATCGATGGCGTCGCAGATCGCCTCGGATATCTTGTGGCCTATCCCAACGGCAGCGGTTTTCTTATACATACCGGACTGACTTGGAACGCGGGAAAGTGTTGCGGTTATGCGCTCGAACACCAGATTGATGACACGGCCTTTACAGCGGTGGTGATCGACGACGTGGCCAGGCGGATTCCGATAGATGCAAAGCGTGTCTTTGCCGCCGGACATTCCAATGGCGCGATGATGGCCCATCGCGTAGCCATTGAGCTTGAGAGTCGGATCCTTGCCATCGCCGCCGTGGCCGGAAGCCTCGTCTATGACACACGGCAGCGGACAGCATCGAGGTCGGTTCTCGTGATCCATAGCCTTGATGATCCATTGGCCTTGTATCAAGGTGGAGAAGGACCGAAACGTCTCTTGACCGGAAAGCGCTCCCATCATGAGCCAATCGAAAATACCTTGAAATGGTGGACCGAAAACAACGGTTGCCTAAGCAGGCCGGTTTTCGGACCGGTACTGGAAAAAATGCACTCGGGAAAAAAATTCACGGCTCAAAAGATCGAATATGGTGACTGCCGCAATGGCGGCAAGGTCGTTTTCTGGAGACTCTCGGGAACAGGACATGCCTGGCCGGGCCAGGAGCCGGTCTTGCCGGAGCGTATCATGGGACCGTATGATTCCGTCATCGATGCGAGCGAGGTTATATTCTCGTATTTTAATAGCATGGCACCATAAAATAATGGGGGAACGAACCGAGACAAGAGACTGAAATTCTATTAAAATTTAAGGAGATTCATGGTCCAGATCCAACTCCCAAAAGATCCTCCAATCAACGAAGCGTTGCCCTTGCCTACGGGCGTTTAGGGGTAACCAAGATCAAAACGCTCTT
>CAZVHO010000188.1:7461-9262 GCA_964627515.1 uncultured Thermodesulfobacteriota bacterium
GAAGCGTTGCCCTTGCCTACGGGCGTTTAGGGGTAACCAAGATCAAAACGCTCTTCGATAGGAGGCGGTAATTATGAGACGCCGAAAAAAGACCAAGTATGTGCATGAAGGTCGGTACGTGGCCGAAGTGGATGTCGTTCTGATCGAGGACGAGGGCGAGTGGTCCCCTTACCTTAGTATTGACGATGCCTACAAACTTGATGACGTGCGAGATGCTCTCCGCCGAGGTGATCTGGTGTCGGCTTCGCAATATGGCCGAATATTTGAGCTTCGTCGCGTGACGCAACAATAAGATTGCATAATAACAGCTTCAACACGGACCGGCTTTCCCGCTGGCACTCCAAAGCCGGCCAGTTAAGCCGAGCGTTAGGCTCTGACATGAAGGAGACGGCATTGACTCGGTACGACGCCATCGGAATGAAATACAATTCATACCGGAATGCTGATGCTCGGATTGTTTCAGTCCTGCAGGAGTTGCTTGGATTGCCGGAAGGAGCAGTTGTTGTTGACGTTGGAGCGGGCACTGGTAACTACAGTAACGCTCTTGCAGCATCGCGCTACCAGCTAAAAGCTGTCGAACCATCAGAGGTCATGCGTGAACAGTCCATGCCGTGCCTCAATGTGGAATGGTTACCTGGATCTGCCGAGTCTATCCCCTTACCGGACGCCTCGGCGGGCGGCCTCATTTCTACTCTCGCAGTCCATCATTTCCCTGATCTACGCGCCGCCGCAGCCGAAATGCGGCGCGTATGCGCTAACGGCCCTGCGGTCTTGTTTACGATTGACCCCAGAAGGGGAGAGCCATTTTGGTTCAGAGAGTATTTCCCGGGCGTTTATGGCCGGTTGTTTGACGCGTTCGTCCCTGTCGAGGAACTCATATCCGCGTTCACCAGGAATCATGATGCGACTGCGACGGTTCACGGTTTTCCGCTGCCCCACGATCTTTCTGATCTGAACATGCATGCCGGGTGGAATAGACCCGAGGTTTATCTTGACCCTGTGGCACGGAGAGGAATGTCGGGTTTTGCTATGGCCGATCACTCTGAGGTTCAAGCTGGTCTTGACTTACTCAGTCGTGATCTGGAGCTTGGTGAGTGGGAGAAACGTAACGGCCATCTCCGGACGAAAGTGAGTTACGATCTTGGATTCATATTTGTAAAGATACAGCCTAACCACTAAGGGTTGAGACGATCCTGAAAGGGAGGTTTCAATCCATTGTTCAAGAAGCCCGGATATTTTTGATGATCTATATTGGGATATTGCCATTTGTAAACCCAACCGGAATTGGGCAAGGTTGATTCAGAAAATATAGGAAGTGGCCCCCCTGACCTGACCCAAATGCCAGGGGATGATGCGGATTATCAGTATTATAGAGGACCAGGAAGTGATTGACAAGATCTTAGGTCACTTGGGTTTATGGAAAAACAATCAGAGACCCCCACCCAAACCCAAATCCCTTGAAATTCAGATAGACTCATCGGATTCCCAGCTTCCTTTCTATGATGACCAGCCTGAACAGGACTTCGGGGCTTCCGAAGATCACCCCACCGTTTAAGGGAAGTTCAGGATGTAGAGGGGGCAGTTCGTCCAAATTTTGAAAGTCCGCCCCCATGTTTTCACTTTTTGGCACAAGAGCGTCCTTCTATCCTCAAGCTAGTCGGCCTAAACTTCCTTAACTCCCTTAGCCGCCTCTGGTTTTTCTTCCTTTTTTCCCTTGATAGCCCTTTTAGCTTATTTTATATTCCTACCATTTTAAAGCAATGTCTTATCCTTCATCAAGGGTAACATAGGCGCGTTTCTT
>CAZVHO010000189.1:0-9241 GCA_964627515.1 uncultured Thermodesulfobacteriota bacterium
ACCATTTTAAAGCAATGTCTTATCCTTCATCAAGGGTAACATAGGCGCGTTTCTTCAAACTGAGATGCCGCAGGAGGGTGGTTTTCCCCACCTGACTAGGCCCGGTGACCAACAATACCGGAAACTGACGGGAGGATATTTTTATAAAGGTTTCCAGGGTTCGGGTAAGATACATGCAGTCCTTTAATCGTCTATGTCGCAATTTGATTGCACTATAGACGATCAGGTGAAGGCTGTCAATTTTTTTGGTTACAGATTTGCACTATCTTCCTTGATTGTTCACTTGTTTGGTTTCTTGCCCCGCCCTTACCCGTTCCAGTTGCTCCAGGTCCCACTGGAGGTCCATCTCCCGGAACAACTTCTCGGCCTTGTCCAAGTATTCCTGGGCGCCGATGCCGTTGAGTTCCTTGAATTTGCTTTGCGGCTCCAGCAGGCGTTTGCCCACTTCCAGGTAGGTCCGGGACAGGTCGGGACGTGCGCCAAGTCGTTCCCCTTCCTGGATGGTGCGCTCCCACCATTTGAGCGCCTTGCTCTGTTTGCCGATGAGCCAGTAATAGAGGCCCATCATTCGGAAGATTTTGGTCCTGTAGGGCGCATATTTCCGTGAATTCATTAAGGCAGCCTTGCCGCTTCGGTAGGCCTGTTTACGCATATTGGTTGCGAGCATGGAATTCGCGGAACGGATTGCTTGTTCCAATTGATGGACATCCACCAGGAAACGAACCGCCAGATAGGGAGCGCTATACATTGGCAAGATAAACTTATGCCTTTCACAGATCTCCCTGGCCCTTGACAACGATTCCCCAGTCCTTTCCAGGTCACCGAGCAGTATTTGAGCTTCAACTTTAAAGGCAAGGGACACAATTTCGTGATGTTCGGTGCCTTTTTCTCTAAAATAGGAGATGCCTTTTTCGGCGACCATCAGCGCCTCATGGGCGGCCCGTGTCCTGACCATAAAATCTCCTTTCAAGTTTATGGCCAAAATCGTATAAATGGGCGAATCATAGGCCTCACCTATCTCGAACAAAACGCTTATTGCCTTTATGATCTCGTTGAAATTTCCCTGTTCTCCCCGCACCAGGCCAATGAACCACAAGTAGGCAGATGAGTGCCAAAAGTCACCTATACTTATTGAAAAATACAGCAGGTCCTCGTCCAATTCTTTAATTTTGCTCCAAGCTCCCTGACAGTGGTGGTTGATCGTACTCATGCAGGCATATTGTATTCGGCCTCCAATATCCTTTACTGGCTTCAAGGATTGGGAAGCTTCCAGCATCTTGTCGCTTAAGGTAAAAGAAAATCCTCCAGCAGAAAAATAACCTGATAGTCCCATCCAGAAGTTCCATCCCGTGGGCAGGATCAGGCAGTTAGTTTTTATGGCTCTCCTTGCCACGGCCATACCAACCTTAAACTGCCGCCTATTGTCGATATGAGAGAGTGCTGTTAGGTATCTATAGGAGGCGACCGATATCTCTTCGTCCCGTTCATTAGGCACTTTGAGAGGATTAACCCGCCCCAAATAAAGCGCCTTGATCATAACCAAAAAATCACCAGTTAGTCTGATCGTCGATATCGGCCCCTCTTTTGGCAGGGCCACACCCCAGCGGTCAAGAATATTTTCGAAGTATTTGACGGCCTCCATCCACTGACCTTTATTGTAAAGGGCAGTGGCAATATTTTTTTCGAATTGGACCAGCTTGGCCGGGTCAGCAGTCTGACCATACTTATCCAGATAGAGTCTCAAACCTTCCTGATAGTAATGGAGGGCTTCACTGGAAGACGAAGACCGCAGCGCCTCTTCCCCGGCCTTGGTCATATACTCCTCCGCCTTTTCCAGGTTGTCGGCCCGGCTGAAGTGCCAGGCCAGAAGGCCATAGAATTCATGGAGTCGTTCCGAAAAGAGCCGTTCTATGGACTCCGCAACCTTCAGGTGAAGCTGTTTCCGCTGCTCCAGCAGGGTGGATTCATAGGCCGCCTCCTGGGCCAGGGCGTGCTTGAAGAAGTATTCCAGCTCCTCCATCCGCATCCGGTCCCGGATGAGTTGGAGTTCCTTGAGGGTGGCGAGTTTATTGTCGATGTCTTCGATAGAGGCGGCCACATCCTTCAAGACGCGGTCGAAGAAATTCCTTCCGATTACGGAGGCCACCTTGACCAGCTCGCGGGTCTTCTCTTCCAGGCGGTCGATCCGGGCAATCAGCACGTCGTTGATGGTCGGGGGGACCACTACAGAGTTGATTTTATCGGTCACTTCAAAGGACCCGCCCACCCGGATGATAGCCCCCTCATCGATCAGGGAGCGGACCACTTCTTCGATAAAGAAGGGATTGCCGCCGCTGCGCTCGATAATCTGTTGGCGCAGGGTGTAGGGCAGTCCCTGAATGTTTAGCAGGTTCCCGATGAGGGTCTCGCCGGCCTGCTGATCCAGGGGCTGGATGTTCAACTCGATATGGTGATTCGGCAGCAACTCACCAATCTTTTCCATGAACCGATCTTCACCCTGCCAGTACCCGGGCCGGAACAGGTTGATGAAGAGGATTCGATATTTCTCGGCCAAGCGAAAGAGGGATTGCAGGAGCAGCAGGGAACTCGTGTCCGCCCAATGGAGGTCTTCCATGATGATCACGGTCGGGGTCCGTTCGCTGCCCTTGATCAGCAGCTCGCGGATATTTTTGAAGATCAGCTTCTCCAGGGCCTCCCCCTCGATCCCCTGGACCCGTTCGGCATATTTTCCCTTCAGCTTCAGGCCCATGAGGGTGGCCGCGAAGGGCAGGATCTCTTCGGCCTCCTCCGCGTGGATCGCCCGAATAGTCCGGTCCAGTTTGTCCAAGGCCACCGCCTCAGGGTCCTCCTCGGAGATCCCGGCCCACTGCTTCAACAGGTCGATGAGGGGGTAGAAGCTCAGGTTCCGGCCGATGGAGATGGCCCGGCCCTCCAGCAGGGTGACCTTTTGTATTACCTCGCGGTGGCGCAGCTCGGCCATGAGTCTCGATTTCCCGATTCCCGCTTCGCCGCTGATATTTACAACCGACCCTTCGCCGTTGACGACCTTCATCACCTGAAGTTCAAGCCGGTCCAGCTCCCGGTCCCGGCCCACCATGGCCGAAGAAACTTGGCGACCCTGGACCGGTGATTGCGCTTTGGCTGAAGTCAGCTTGAACATGGCGACCGGCTCGGCCTTCCCTTTGACCCGTTTAGATCCCAGGTCTTGAAACTCGAACCTCCCCTTTGTCCTCCGCACAGTTTCTTCCCCCACCAGGATTTCCCCGGGTCCGGCCAGGCCACTTAAGCGTGCGGCCAGGTTGACCGCATCCCCGGCCACCCCCTGGGACCCCTTTTCCGGGTCTACCTCAGCGGTCACCACCAGCCCGGTGTTAATCCCGCTGTGCATGGACAAAGGCACCCCGATGCGATCTTCGTATCGGGGATTCAATCCCTTGACGAATTCATGGATCTCCAAGGCCGTCTGAAGAGCCCGGCTCGGATCATCCTCATGGGCCTTTGGAATGCCGAAAAAGGCCAGCACCCCGTCCCCCAGCAGCCGGTCTATAAACCCCTCGTACTTGGTGATGATTTGTTTAACCCCGGCGAAAATATCCCCGGTAATCTCTTTGACCTGCTCGGGATCGAGCTTTTCGGTCAGGGCCGTGTAGCCGGTGAGGTCCGAAAATAGGGCGGTGACGACCTTGCGTTCCGGTTCGGAGGGAAATGCGGTTTTTACTGGGTCAGTCTGTGAGTGGGATGAGGGGTAGGTGGGTTGCAGGTTAACGGCGCACTCATTGCAGTATTTAGCCTTTTCAGGATTCTCATGACCGCATTGAGGGCATATCATTGGAACGACCTTTCAGAGCTTCCACCAGTCAGGGTCTATCACCTTCTTCCGGTTTCGAATATCCCCAACGAGGAACAGGATTATCCCCTTCCCCATTGGTGGAGCTAATTCACCAATGCAACCGGCTGAATCTTGGTCAGCTCGCTTTCCATCCGACGTTCGAGATGCCACAAATCATAGGCTTGCTGCAACCGCAACCATAGCGCCGGACCATTGCCGGCGAACTTGCCGAGTCTGAGCGCCATCTCAGCCGTAACGGGATGGGTACAGGCCAAAACGCGGTGGAGTTGCTGCCGAGAAATACCCAAACGCCGGGCTGTCTCACTGACCGACAAACCAAGGGCTGGAAGCACGTCTTCCCTGAGAATGTCTCCCGGATGAATAGGGGGACGTTCCAAAGGACGTTTAATAGAAAATTCGGTCATATCTTAACCTCAATGATATTGTACCAGATCGACTCGAAGGGCATCACCATCTTCCCATTCAAAGGTAATACACCAGGGTCCATTGACATGAATACTGAATCGTTTGGGCATTCCTCGAAGAAGGTGGAAGTCAAATCCAGGCACTTGGAGATCCGTCAATGATTCCGCTTGATCCAAAGCATCCAATCGCCGCAAGGATCGTGACTGCAAATCCTGTCGTACTCGACGACTTTGACCAAACCGGAATAGCTCAGCCAGCCCCCTGTGCTTGAAACTTTCAATCATGGATTTCTATTGTAGCAGTTCTTGTTACAGTGTCAACCTTTTTTCATCAGCTTTTCTTTCGAATTCTATCCCCTTCCTCGCACCCGTTCCAATTGCTCCAGGTCCCACTGGAGGTCCATCTTTCAGAATAGTTTATTTAAAAATCTCCTTGATTGCTAACCAATTGACATTCCTATCCTAATGACGCCGCCACCTCCCTGGCTTTTTTCAAAAAGGTTTCAGACTCGCACTCCTCGAAACATTGTATGGCTTGGGTCAGGCACTCCCTGGCTTTCTCATTCCGGCGTTTGGCCCGGTGAAGAATCCCAAGATCCAGATACGTTTGTCCCATGACCCCTTTCATCCCCACTTCCCGCGCGGTTTTCAGCGCTTTGTTAAAATGTTCCTCCGCTTTTTTGGCCGCAAAGGGGACGTTCTTTATTAAGAAGCCGATATTCTTGATCATAACCGACAAGCTGAGATCGCCTTCTCTTAGAACGATCTGCAGGTAGATACTGCCCATCGTATGTTCGGCAAAGGCGTGGAGAGGTTTTCTTCCGTCAGCCCAAAAGGCCTGGCTCAACGCCGTTAGCTGGTTCAGGCCCTGGGCCATATGCCCTTCCGTAACCAAAGCCACCGCTAAAGAGATTACGGCGTATGTCCCCAGCACCTCGGTGCCCGCTCCGTTGCTGTAATCATTCACCTCTTGGGCCGCTCCTTTTGCCAGATCGAAATGCCGGTCCGCCGCGTGACCTAAACTCAGACCAGCAATGGCATACTTCTTATATAACGGGTCCTCCGTAGTCTCCACCGCCTTATGAAATTTTTCAAGGGCTAAAGAAATATCTCCGTTGGTTAAGTGGCCCAGCCCAGCAGTACAATAGCCCATAACAGTACTCCGAATATTCTCGAACCTTTTCCCGTGAGCTATGAGCTGCGCTGAAGCTTCCAGCGTTTTTTGTCCGTATCCCTTAAGCCAGTGAATGAAACCCAAGGCAGTGAAGGGTTTAGAAGAAAGGTATTGATCGAGCGGCAAAAGCCGGGCCGTGTTTAAGGCTTTTTTAGCAAATGTTTCAGCTTCGCTGAGAAGACCCAACTCAAAACAGGCAAAGGCCAGCCAGCAGGAGGCATAGCCGATCACTCGTTGGTCTTGGATTTCCTGGCCGATCTTGAGCGCTTTATTTAAGAAACCTCGGGCTTCTCTTTGTTTGGCCCGCCAAAACTTCGACCAGCCCAGCCAGGCATAGAACATTCCCAGCCTGGCCTTGTCATCCAGGGAGGCAGCGAGTGGTTCATGGGACTCCAACAACGCCTCATATTCGTTGAAACCTCCGCGGTAATAGATTACAGTCCCCCACTGGATGAGAAGATCGACAAGAAGTTTCTGTTCATCCTTCGTCTTGTCCGGTTTGTTTTCAAGAAGTTCATAGGCCTCCCGATAATACCCATACGCTTCATCGATGGCAAACCGGTAGATACACTTCTCTCCCGCCTTCATAAGATATGTAATGGCCCGGTCAGGGGATCGGCCATTTTTAAAATGGAAGGCGATTGTTTCGCAAAATTCGGATAGCCGGTCTTTAAAAAGCCTTTCCATCACTACACCGACGCGCTCATGTAATTCCAGACGGGTATTCTTGAGAAGGCTCTGATAAACGGCTTCCTGGGCTAAAGCATGTTTGAAGAGATATTCCACTTCCTCCATCCGCAGGCGATCCCGGATAAGCTGGAGGTCTTTTAGGTAAGCGAGCCTATCATCAATATCTCCAATGGAAGCGGCCATCTCCTTAAGAATACGATAAAAGAAGTTACGCCCTATAACCGAGGCAATTTTCAGGAGATTGCGGGTCTCCTCGTCGAGCCGGTCGATCCGGGCAATAATTACATCGTTGATGGTGGGGGGAATCACCACCGTGTGAATCTTCTCGGTCACTTCAAAGGACCCGCCTTCCCGGACGATGGCCCCCTCATCGATGAACGAACGGATTACTTCTTCGATAAAGAAAGGATTACCGCCGCTCCGCTCGATAATCTGTTGGCGCAGGGTGTAGGGCAGTCCCTGAATGTTGAGCAGGTTACCGATGAGGGCCTCGCCGGCCTGCGGATCAAGGGGCTGGATGTTCAACTCGATATGGTGATTCGGCAGCAACTCACCGATTTTTTCCATGGACCGGTCTTCACCCTGCCAGTACCCGGGCCGGAACAGGTTGATGAAGAGAATTCGATGTTTCTCAGCCAGCCGATAGAGGGATTGCAGGAGCAGCAGGGAACTCCTATCCGCCCAGTGCAGGTCTTCCATAATGATCACGGTCGGGGTCCGTTCGCTGCCCTTGATGAGCAGCTCGCGGATATTTTTGAATATCAGTTTCTCCAGGGCCTCCCCCTCAATCCCCTGGACCCGTTCGGCATACTTCCCTTTGAGCTTCATCCCCATGAGGGTGGCCACAAAGGGCAGGATCTCCTCGGCCTCTTCCGGGTGGATGGCCCGGATAGTCCGATCCAGCTTATCGAAGGCGGCAACCTCCGGGTCCTCCTCGGAGATCCCGGCCCACTGCTTCAACAAGTCGATGAGGGGATAGAAGCTCAGGTTCCGGCCGATGGAGATGGCCCGGCCCTCCAATAAGGTTACTTTCTGCATCACCTCACGCAGGCGCAACTCGGCCAGGAGGCGGGATTTCCCGATGCCCGCTTCGCCGATGACGTTCACCACCGACCCTTCGCCGTTGATAACCTTCATCACCTGCAGTTCAAGCCGGTCCAGTTCCTGGTCCCGCCCCACCATGGCCGAAGAAACTTGGCGACCCTGGACCGGTGATTGCGCTTTGGCTGAAGTCAGCTTGAACATGGCGACCGGCTCAGCCTTCCCTTTGACCCGTTTGGATCCCAGGTCTTGAAACTCGAACCCCCCCTTTGTCCTGCGAACCGTTTCTTCCCCCACCAGGATTTCCCCGGGTCCGGCCAGGCCGCTTAAGCGTGCGGCCAGGTTGACCGCATCCCCGGCCACCCCCTGCGACCCTTTTTCCGGGTCCACCTCGGCCGTCACCACCAGTCCGGTGTTGATGCCGCTGTGCATGGACAAAGGCACCCCGATTCGGGTCTCATATCGGGGACTCAACCCTTTAACAAATTCATGGATCTCCAGGGCCGCCTGAAGTGCCCGGCTCGGATCATCCTCATGGGCCTTCGGAATGCCGAAAAAAGCCAGTACCCCGTCCCCCAGCAGCCGGTCTATAAACCCCTCGTATTTGGTGATGATTTGTTTAACACCGGCAAAAATACTTCCCGTGATCTCTTTGACCTCCTCCGGGTCAAGTCTTTCGGTCATGGCCGTGTATCCACTAAGGTCCGAAAACAAAGCAGTGACGTTTTTCCGCTCGGCCTCGGAGACGCCCTTGGTTTTAATCAGTTCAGGTTTTGAATCATATGGGGATTGGGTGGGTTGCAGGTCGGCTCCGCATTCGTCGCAGAACTTGGCCGTTTCGGGTGGTTCATGTCCGCACTTGGGGCATCTCAATCTCATGGTATTCTCCCGGGATAAGAAAAATGAAATCACGTAGCGGTTTCTGATTTTTTAAAAGGCTGGTCAGGATCGGTCAGGGCTTCCGGGTACCCAGCCTTTCTATCCGTTTTCGGGATGAGCACGTTCGGCTATCAGCATTCTGCGATCAGGTAGATCCTATTAAAACCCAACCGGAATTGGGCAAGGTTGATTCAGAAAATATATGAAGTGGACCCCCTGACCTGCCCCAAATGCCAGGGGATGATTTGGATTATCAGTATTATAGAGGACCAGGAAGTGATTGACAAGATCTTAGGTCACTTGGGTTTATGGAAAAACAATCAGAGACCCCCACCCAAACCCAAATCCCTTGAAATTCAGATAGACTCATCGGATTCCCAGCTTCCTTTCTATGAGGATGCCCCTGAACAGGACTTCGGGGCTTCCGCAGATCACCCTACCGTTTAAGGCAAGTTCGGGATGCAGTAGGAGAAGTTCGTTCAAATTTTTGAAATCAACCCTTCTTTTTCCTCTTATTCCCAATATTGGTAAAGTCCAGCCCGGCAAAGTCTTTTATTCTTAAGAAGCCTCCCTTGATCCCCCTGCCTTTAGCCCTGTTTTTCTCCTTGATTCTGTCTTTTTCTTATTTTATACTTTACCCAATAAAAAGTAAAATTTTAGTGCGCCAGGCAAAGTCTGGAGAATCCAGTAGGTTGAGAAGCCAACCTGACAAAGTTAGCCGACCGCCAGAACCGAGTTTTGCATTTATGCAGGTAACTGCATGGGTGAAGCGTAAACAGGGTGACCGCAGGCCGTAATGCGAAAGCGTGAAGGTGTTCAGCCTCGAAAATGCTTATGTTGTGGAGCGAGCCCAAGTGCTTAAGATCACTGAAGGCAGCAACGAAGCCATCGTTACAGGCGAGATGGCGGATACTCCACCGGGGTCATAGTCCACGGCATGTTGTCCAAGGGATTCGTCAGGAACCTGGGAGAACCTGTGCCTACCCCTGATAAAGGGGTACTCATAACCGAGGAAACGAGGGATTGAGGATGAGGGACAGGTAGTCGGATCAACTCATAGTACCGCTGAAGCCTGGTAATGCTGGCCGAGGGAAGTGGTTACGGGCAGGGGTCTTGGAGGAAGGGAAGAGGATAAGCAATGAAGTAGGAGTACCCCAGGGTGGGGTTATCTCTCCGCTTCTGGCCAATATCTACTTACACTAC
>CAZVHO010000190.1:0-5887 GCA_964627515.1 uncultured Thermodesulfobacteriota bacterium
AATTAGCCGTCCGGACACTCCATACCGTCTTTAATCTCGACAAGGAGCCGATAAGCAGATGAGGTGCAAGGTGCAAGGCTCAGGGTACAAGGTACAAGGCCCCAGATGGAAATTTTAATAGATCAAGATGTATACTTAGCCTTGCGCCCTGAGCCTTGTGCCTTGTGCCAAGTTATTAAAGGCTAAAAACCCATGAAACCCATTGAAATTTACGACTGCACTCTTCGGGACGGAACCCAGGCCGAGGATTTTAACCTCTCGGTGGAAGACAAGATCCGAATCTCAAAAAAACTGGATCAACTCGGCCTGGCCTATATCGAAGGGGGATGGCCGGGTTCCAATCCCAAGGATGTGGAATTTTTTCAGGCCATGAAAAACATCCCCCTGAAACAGGCCCGGCTGACGGCCTTCGGCAGTACCCACAATCCGAAAACTTCCCCGGAAAAAGATCCCAATCTGAAGGCCCTGATCCAGGCCCAGACCCCGGTTATCACGATTTTCGGCAAAAGCTGGGATGTCCATGTCCGGGATGCCCTGCGGGTGCCTTTGGAAACCAACCTCCGGATAATCGAAGATTCCCTTTCCCTGGTCCGGCCGAAGGTCAGCAAACTTTTTTACGACGCCGAACATTTTTTCGACGGCTTTCAGGCCAACCCGGAATACGCCCTGGCCACCCTGAAATCGGCAATGAAAGCCAAAGTGGACTGCCTGGTCCTTTGCGATACCAACGGCGGAACCCTGCCCAGCCGGTTGACTCCGATCATCCAGGCGGTCAAAAAAGAGATCAAGGGCCTTCCCCTGGGAATTCATGCCCACAATGACTGCGACTGTTCGGTGGCCAATGTCATGGCCGCGGTGGATGCCGGAATCGCCCATATCCAGGGAACGATCAATGGCTTCGGGGATCGCTGCGGCAATGCCAACCTCTGTTCCATCATCCCCAACCTGCAATTAAAATTAGGGCTGCCGGTTCTGGGTTCCGATCAGTTGCGGATGATCAGCGAGGTCTCCCGGTTTGTCAATGAACTGGCCAATGTGCGCCACAACAAATATCAACCTTATGTGGGGGCCAGTGCCTTCTCCCATAAAGGGGGGATTCATGTCAGTGCCGTGGCCAAAAACCCGGAAACCTATGAGCACATCCGCCCCGATCTGGTGGGCAATGTGCAGCGGATTCTGGTTTCCGATCTGGCCGGCAGGAGCAATATCCTTTCCAAGGCTAAAGGCTATGGCCTGGATATCACCAGTAAAGATCCGGTGGTCTTGAAGATCCTGTCTGAACTGAAGATATTGGAACACCAGGGTTTCCAATTCGAGGGGGCCGAAGGCTCTTTCGAACTGCTTATGAATCGGGCCTTGGGAAACCAGAAACGCTATTTTCAATTGTTGGGGTTTCGGGTCATGGATCACAAGGCCAAAGAAGACCAGCCGCCCATGGCCGAAGCCACCATCATGGTCAAGGTCGGTGGGCGAGTAGAGCATACCGCCGCCATCGGCAATGGGCCGGTCAATGCCTTAGACAATGCCCTGCGCAAGGCATTGGAACGCTTTTATCCGGAACTGAAAGAGATGCGGTTGGATGATTATAAGGTCCGGGTCCTGTCCAGTGTGGAAGGAACCGCCGCCCGGGTCAGGGTCCTGATCGAATCCGGAGACCAGGAAGACAAATGGGGAACGGTCGGAGTCTCAACCGATATCTTCGAGGCCTCCTGGCAGGCCCTGGTGGACAGCATTACATATAAGCTGTATAAGGAAGAGAAGAAAAAAAGTTCGGAGTGATGAGTTCGGGGTTCGGAGTTAAAAATGAATTACCCTGGACCTTGGACCTTAAACCTTGAACCTTGGACTAAACGTGTCACCTATTCCTGTGATTGAAACCGAAGACTGTGTCGGCTGCGGAAGTTGTGTGGAGATCTGCCCCGAGATTTTTGTTTTAAACGAGAGTCTTGAAAAGGCCCAGGTGGTCAACCCTGCCGGATGCCCGGAAGAAAAAGTTAACGAGGCCATAGAGACCTGTCCAGTGAATTGCATCCATTGGGATGAATGACGGACACAGATACTGGATGCCGGATACTGGATAAAACCAAGACTTCTATATCCAGAATCCAGTATCAAACTTTTATTAATCCCGAGGCTCTAATTTGTTTAAAATGCTAAGAACTCTCAAGCACTGCCCCATTCTCCAATCCACCCGTCTCCGGCAAAAAGGACTCTTCCTTTTTTCGATCCTGATTTTGGTTTTTTTGGGTTTTCAGTATTGGGGAATGGGCCAAAAGACCAATCCCTTGAGCAATTCTTCTTTGGCCGACAAAGATATATCCATTGAGCTGAATGGCGAGCTCAACAGGCCCGGTCTCTTTAGTTATGTTAAGCCGCCAACGGTGAAACAGGTGATTCGGGATGCCGGCGGGGTCGTATTGGACCGGGACATTTCATCCACCGAGGGAGCCGGAATCCTGGATTACGATTCGACTCTAACCGTTTCGGCTAAAGACGACGGGGGAGTCTTCCTGCAGATAACCCCCCTTTCCGGGAAAGCCCTCTGGATCCTGGGACGGACCCTGCCGCTTAACCGGGTTACGGCCGAAGACCTGGACAGACTCCCGGGAATCGGTCCGGTAATGGCCCAGCGTATTATCGAATATCGGGAGGCCCATGGAGGATTTTTGACATTAGACGAATTAAAGGAAGTGAAAGGCATCAAGAAAAAGACCTTTGAAAAAATAAAGGGGTATTTCACTCTTTAGCTGATTAAGGAGGGTTTATTATGACTTCTGTGACTATTAAAAGAATCGGTGTTATTACCAGCGGTGGAGACTGCGGGGGGCTTAACGCCGTCATCAAGGGTATCGCCCGGGAAGCTTATTTTTTGGGAATCGAATCGGTGGTTATCCCGAACGGCTATGCCGGACTCTATAACCTGGTGGAAATGAACAACGTGGTCTTGCTCGACGCTGAAAGGGTAAGCCGCATCGAGGCTTCCCTGGCCGGGTCGGAAGCAGGACATTCCCGGGTCAAGATCAGTAAGATCGCCGATCCCAATAAATACGAACGGATCAAAGAAGGCCTCAAAAAGTTCGGCATCGACGCCTTGATCATCAGCGGCGGTGACGATACCGGCAGTGTGGTGGTGGATCTCAACTCCCGGGATATCCCCTGTGTCCATGTCCCCAAAACCATGGACCTGGATCTTCAACCCTACAGTGTGGGCGGGGATTCCTCCATCAACCGGATTGCCATTTTTGCCAGAGAATTAAAGACCACCGGTTTAAGCCACAACCGCATCCTGGTCATCGAGGTCTTTGGAAGGTATGTGGGACATACGGCCTTCCGGGGCGGTGTGGGGGCCGAGGCCGATTGTATCCTGATCCCGGAAGTCCCGGTTGATTTCGATGTGGTCTATGGGCATATGTGGAAAACCTACTGCGGTCGTATTGAAAGAAGCGATGTCAAGGCCGGGACCTATATTATCGTGGTTGCCGAAGGGATCAAAGACGCCAGCGGCCAACTGCTTTATGATGAATCGGCAGGAGTGGATGCCTTCGGACATAAAAAACTGGCCGGTGCCGGGCGATTTGTGCGGCAACAATTGGAAAAACGCTTGAAAAACGATCCCGAAGTCAAGGAATTTATGAAACGGGTCGGGATGTATGCCCCAGGGGTTTATGAGATTCCGGAGGTTCGAGAGGTAACCCCCGGTCATCTGGTACGGTCAGGTCAGTCTTCGGCCTATGACGTCAACTTCGGGCAAAAGGCCGGCGCAGGCGCGGTCTTGCTCCTGTTACAAGGGAAAACCGGGACAACCCTGGTCAGTGTAAACGGGAACAAGATCAACTACATGCCTACTTCAGAGGCCATTAAAAGGCGGGAGGTGGATATTAATGAGCTGGCCCTTTTCGAAAGCCTGGGTACCTGTTTTGGAAGAAAACCCCAGGAATTTAACTATCAGCTTTTGGAACAGATAGGAACGAAGGAAAGACACCTTTAGGGAGTGCGGATTTCGGATTGCGGATTGCGGAATAGGGAAAGAAAAATAAAATGAGTGCGGAGTGCGGAATGAAAAGAATCGGGAGACATCTTGCGGAGATCAGGATAAAGAAATGAATAAGGTTGATTTGAAAACGAGGACAAAATCGTTTGCCCTTCGTGTTATCGCTCTGGTGGAATCATTGCCAAAAGGAAGAACTGCAGATGTCTTGGGTAAACAATTGTTACGTTGTGGTACTTCAGTCGGAGCCAATTACCGGGCGGCCTGCAGGGCCAGATCAACGGCCGACTTTATTTTCAAGATGGGGATTGTGGAAGAAGAAGTAGATGAAGCCATATTCTGGATGGAACTGTTGGTAGAGGCTGGCCTATTAAATACAGACGATTTAAAAGAACTCATGGACGAGGCCGATCAACTATTAGCCATGACCGTCGCTTCCATCAAAACAGCCAGGAATAAAAGCCAGAAATAATATAGGTCTTGAAAATGATTTTATTTCACCAATTCCGTACTCCGCACTCCGAAATCCGCATTCAAAGGATTCTGCAATCCGCAATCCGCAATCCGAAATCCGAAATCGCATGATTGTCCTCGGTATCGAAACCTCCTGTGATGAAACGGCGGCGGCGGTTTTAAAAGACGGCGAAGAAATCCTTTCCGATGTGGTTTATTCCCAGATCGCCCTTCACCGTCCCTATGGCGGGGTGGTCCCGGAACTGGCTTCCCGAAGGCATTTAGATAAGATCGTTCCGGTGGTCGCAGAAGCCCTTAGACAAGCCGGCTTGACCCTGAAAGCCGTGGAAGGCATTGCCGTCACCCGCGGCCCCGGACTGGTGGGAGCCCTGTTGGTAGGTTTATGTTTTGCCAAATCTTTGAGTCTGGCCTCAAGGATTCCCTTGCTTGGGATCAACCACATAGAAGGCCATATCTGTTCCATCTTTCTGGAAAGGAAGGTCCCCTTTCCTTTTTTGTCTCTGACGGTTTCCGGTGGACATACCAGCCTGTTTCTGGTAAAGGAAATCGGGTCCTATGAGATCCTGGGCCAAACCCGGGATGACGCCGCCGGTGAGGCCTTTGATAAGGTAGCCAAGCTGTTGAACCTCGGCTATCCGGGGGGCGGGATTATCGAATCCCTGGCTGAAAAGGGAAAACCCCGAATTCGGTTTCCCCGGGCCATCCCCTCGGCCGATTCCCTGGACTTTAGCTTCAGCGGGATCAAGACCGCAGTGGTCAATTATGTCAAAGGGTTCACTAAAACTCAGGACGACAATGAAGCGTTGTCCATTGAAGACATTGCCGCTTCTTTTCAGGAGGCGGTGGTGGATATGTTGATTAAAAAGGTCTTTCAGGCCCAAAGACGCTATAAGACCCAACGGCTGGTCCTGGCCGGCGGGGTGGTCGCCAACAGCTACTTGCGTCGCCGTTTCCAGGAGACGGCCCGGGAAGAGGGATGGGACCTGTTCATCCCTTCCCCCCATTTTTGTACGGACAATGGGGCTATGATCGCCTGGGTGGGAAATTATTATCTGGAAAAGGGGAAACAAGATCCTTTCGATATCGACGCCTTGTCGAGATGGAAGGTAGGAACGAGTTGAAAGCTCAAAGATCAATGTTTTTGTTTTGAACTCCAACTTAGTGCCAAAACTCATTTATGACTGCTTCGTAAAAAGTCCGGAGAGTCTATTTTTGTCATTCCCGTGGAAGCTTGTACTCGAATGTCTTAATCCCGCCTCTGGCGGGACGGGAATCCAGTGTTTCTAACTGGTTACGGATGGCCTGGATTCCCGCCGGCGCGGGAATGACGAGTTTTTACAAAGTCATCACATATATCAATAAGGTAATTCAGGAGGTACTACACCATGGAAAAATCGGAATTAAACGAACTTAAAGAACAATTAG
>CAZVHO010000190.1:5987-9233 GCA_964627515.1 uncultured Thermodesulfobacteriota bacterium
AGGAGGTACTACACCATGGAAAAATCGGAATTAAACGAACTTAAAGAACAATTAGAAGCCAAGGGGATTAAATGGGAAGAAGCAGCGGAAAAGATCAAATTTGATGTCCGCTTATTGAACCTTTATCTGGTTTCACCCCCGGTCCCCATCAGCGTAATCAATCCATTAAAGAAACTATTGGAAGCAGCCTGAGCCGTTCGGAGCATAGAGTTCGGAGTGAGGAAACCCTCATGCCCTCCTGGGGCGCTATGAAGCATGAAAATGTCGAATATCGAATAATGAATGTCGAAGGAGTATTAAAACCAATCACTTCATGATTCGATATTCGGTGTTCGATATTCTCATTTTTGTATCAAGCCTTCATGCCCGGGGGGCACCACGGATCATAAAAATAGATTCAAGGTCCAAGGTTTTTCATACTTGAAACTTGCATCTTGCATCTTGAACGTTATTTTGGAACTAAAAAACCACAATCCGGTTCCGTCCTTCGGATTTGGCCCGATACATGGCCTGGTCGGCATTCTTGATCAATAGTTCGGCATTCTTGCCGTCCTTGGGATAGAAGGACAGTCCGATGCTGATGGTTATCTGAACAGGCCGATTATCCAGGTGAAAGGGTTTTCGGATCACCTCCAATATCTTTTCAGCGATCTTCTCGGAATCCTTTTCGTCTCCGGTTTCGGGCAGCAGGATAATAAATTCATCCCCCCCTAAACGGGCCACGGTATCACTCTTCCGCAATAACTCATTCAATCGGCGGCCAACCTCTTTTAACAAAAGGTCTCCCCAATTATGACCGAAATTATCATTAATCGACTTAAAGTTATCCAGATCGAGCATCATAATGGTCAGTTTTTGTCCGCTCCGTTCGGTTTGGGCCAGGGCTATGGATAATCGATCCAGGAACAAGGTCCGGTTCGGCAAGCCGGTCAAGGAATCAAAATAGGCCAAATGGCGGATGATATCTTCCGATTCTTTCCTATAGGTAATATCCATAAAACTTCCCAGAGTGGCGGGCAAGCCCTGATAACGAATAGACGTAACGGTCTCTAATATCCAACGGGTTCGACCGTCCTTGGTCAAGGTTCTAAATTCATAGGGATGGTGCCTTTCTCCCTTTAACATCTGAATCGCATGTTGCCTGGTTTTTTCCCGGTCTTCCGGATGGACTAAATCCAAACAGGGTATGGACGATAATTCCTTCTCATTGTAGCCGGTGACTCTCTCAAATTCGGGGTTGACGATCTTGGGTTTTCCGCCCTGGACGATGTAACTTCCTATGGGTGACTGTATAAATAAGGCTTTAAACAGCCTTTCCGCCTCTTCACGTTCGGCCACCTCTTCCTGTAAGGCTTCATTGGCCCGGAACAGTTCTTCAGTTCTTTTCTTTATGCGCGCTTCCAATTCATCATGGGCCTTCAAAAGGGCATTTTCAGCTCTATTTCGGACAATTATTTCATTTTTTAATTGCAGGGTCGGTCTGAGGTCTTCACCGACGATCACCAGGCCCATGACATCCTCTAAGGCATCCTTGATAATCGACCAGGAAATATTAACCGGGATCAATTCCCCGCTTTTGGCTTGGTATTCAACTTCCCGGTTAGGTGAGGAGAACAGCTTATTGGTTTTTTCCTGGATTATTTTCCGGAGGAGCCCCTCATCCCTGAAAATCATTCCAAGGGATTGACCCACCAGCTCTTCTTTCCGGTATCCCAATACCTTTGCTGCCTGACGATTTACTTTGTTGATCTTCCCTTCCGAGTCGGCCACGATCAGGATATCTTTTATGCGGGAAAGGATGTCCTCTCCGGCAATGGCTGTTGATAGTGCCATAAATCGATACTTAATAATCGCTATCCAGATCCCATAACCCCAGATTATAATTAAAATGGGTGCAACCGCCGGCAGGATTTTTACCCTCAGGGCCGGGAGAAAAATGTTGATTACCGTTCCTAACAGTAAGGAAAAAACAATGGTACCAACTATTATGCGGGCTTGTTTTTTTTCCCTCTTGATCCTCGATTTCCTTCCCCATTGAAAGGTCAGGAAGCAGCCCACCAGGATGCAGGTCGAGTAGTTCAGGGTGTGAAGCCACAACCAGACGGATTCCGGGGCACCTACCTCGATCCAACCAAGGGAAGTCGGAACAAAATCCTTGGCGGTGAGGACTCCGGTCCAGGCCTGAAAGGTAAAAATCATTCCCGGCAGGTAAAGAAGGGGATAAATCCACCATTTTTTTAAAATGGCATCTTTCCGGGAGAGGTGTAACAAAAAATGCAAGGTCATCCCACCGATAGTACACCAGGCCGGGGCGGAAAGCTTAAACCAGATCCAAAGGACTTCTTTGTCGGGAGCTGAATAAACGAAGGAATAGGTGAAAGCCCACCAGCTCAAGTTCAGGCAGAGGATTAAGAGGAGTCGATTTAATTTGGATTTCGGCTCTAAACGGTAGGCATAAAATCCCAGATGAACATAGAAGGCAAAGGCCAACAGAGACAGGATGGAGAAAAGATTCAAATTTTTTTCCTTGTAGATGCTCTAAGTGCAAAAATGAAGATCGGCCGGCATATCCACCTCAAAGGAATCCTGGGGACTTTCTATGACCTGGATAGGATAACCCGATTCCAGGGCCCTGAGTTGTTCCAGTTTCTCTGCCGATTCCAAAAGGCCGGAAGGTAACCGGGCAAAGGTTTGAAGAAAGGTCATCGTATAGGCATAGATTCCCAGGTGTTTATAATAAGATTGATTTTTATCGCCGTCCCGGTAACAGGGGATTGGAGATCGGGAAAAATAAAGGGCCTTGCCGAAATGGTCAAAGACCGTTTTGACATGTTTGGGATCAGGGATCTCCGCCGGATTGGTGATGCGATAGATGAGCGTACTCATCGGCCATTCGGGATGCGTTTGATGGCGGGCAATTAAATCGGAAACCGATTCAACCGGCAATAAAGGTTGATCCCCCTGGATATTTACGATCAGGGTCTCTGCAGAAAGGTGCATTTGGCCGGCCGCCTCGGCCACCCGATCGGTCCCGGAACGATGGTCCTGCCGGGTCATGACGATCTCCGCTTTGAAGGCTATGGCCGATTCAGCGATCCGCAGGTCATCGGTGGCCACCACCACCCGGGATATCCCCGGGATCTTTCTGGCCCGCAGAATAACCTGCCCGATCATGGGCAGGCCCTGGATCAGGGCCAGGGGCTTTCCGGGGAAGCGAGAGGATTCATACCGGGCCGGGATGATGAT
>CAZVHO010000191.1:0-9110 GCA_964627515.1 uncultured Thermodesulfobacteriota bacterium
GCACCCTCCGTATTACCGCGGCTGCTGGCACGGAGTTAGCCGGTGCTTCCTTCAGCGGTACCGTCAGTCTTTCGGCTTATTCGACCGAAAAAGATTCTTCCCACTTGACAGAGCTTTACAACCCGAAGGCCTTCTTCACTCACGCGGCGTTGCTGCGTCAGGGTTTCCCCCATTGCGCAAAATTCCTCACTGCTGCCTCCCGTAGGAGTCTGGACCGTGTTCCAGTTCCAGTGTGGCTGGCCATCCTCTCAGACCAGCTAACCATCGTTGCCTTGGTAGGCCATTACCCCACCAACAAGCTAATGGTACGCGGGCTCATCCTCAAACGACAGCTTGCAAGCAGAGGCCATCTTTGACCCCGATCACCGGAGTGACCGTGGTCTTATTCGGTATTAGCACACCTTTCGGTGTGTTATCCCCAATTCGAGGGTAGATTACCCACGCGTTACTCACCCGTGCGCCACTTTACTCTCCACCCGAAGGCGGATTTCTCGTACGACTTGCATGTGTTAAGCACGCCGCCAGCGTTCATTCTGAGCCAGGATCAAACTCTCCAATTAAACTCAAAAAATTTGTTACAAAAAAAGGGACCACAAAATCGTCTCACTATTTAGTTTTCAAAGATCAAGTCAAGTAAAAATAAGATAATCTGTTTTTTTTAATTTGTCAAGAAGTATTTCCCCTCGCAAAGTAAAAATGCTACATTACCTTATTTTCAGATTAAGTCAAGAAAAAAATCAAGAAAAAATGATTTTATGAAATCTTTTTTTCCCGATCTTAAGAAGAAGGCTATTGTCTTGCAATTGTTGCAGATAAACCTTTTGATCAAAAGAAGAGACCCGTTGATCATTCAACGTAACGCCCCCTTGGGCTATCAGCCGCCGGGCCTCACCCCGGGTTTTACAAATCCCCGCCTCCACCAGCAGCAGATAAGCCTCGATCCCCTGGACCAATTTTTCCCTGGGCAGGGACGTTGTGCCAACGGCCCCGGTTTCCAGGCCCTGCCCGTAAAACAGATTACGCGAGGTTTCCCGGGCCTTTTCGGCTTCCGCCCGACCATGGGTTATCGCTGTAGCTTCCAGGGCTAAAATCTCTTTGGCCCCCCGCAGCTCGGCCCCTTCCTTCTGAGCGAGTTCCCGAACCTTATCCATCGGCAGGAAGGTAAATAAAGCCAGAAATCGTCCCACATCCCGGTCTTCGGTATTGATCCAAAACTGGTAATATTCATAGGGACTGGTCTTTTCAGAATCCAGCCAGACGGCGCCTTGCGCCGTTTTTCCCATCTTCTCGCCGGAACTGGTGACGATTAAAGGGAAAGTCAAACCATAAGCCTTCCCACCTTTCATCCGCCGGATCAGATCGATGCCGGCCACTATATTCCCCCATTGATCCGATCCGCCCATTTGAAGTAAACAGCCCTCATGGGAATAGAGATGAAAGAAATCATAGGCCTGGAGTAACTGATAGTTGAATTCGATAAAGGATAATCCGGTTTCCAGGCGCTGCCTGACCGACTCGGCCGTCAACATCCGGTTCACGCTGAAGTGGCGGCCGATATCCCGCAGGAATTCAATATAATTTAAAGGGGCCAGCCAGTCCACGTTGTTTAACAGTATTCCGGAAGGACCGTCCAGGATCATATAACGGGCCAGTTGTTTTTTCAGCCCTTCGGCGTTATGCCGTATTTCTTCATGGCTCAACACCGGACGCATCTCTTTTTTACCGCTGGGGTCCCCGATTAAAGCCGTTCCACCGCCCACCAGGGCGATCGGACGATGGCCGTGTTGTTGAAAATGGGCCAGGGCCATGATGGGGATCAGACTGCCCACGTGCAAGCTCTCCGCCGTGGGATCAAACCCGATATAGGCCGACAGGATCTTTTGTTCAAAAAGGGCTTCCATCTCTTCAGGATCGGTTACCTGTTCGATAAATCCCCGTTCTTTCAATGTCTGATAGAAATTTTTCACCAACTTACCTCAATAGGAAAATACCGTTCGGCGTTCAGTGTTCGGCCTTCGGCGAAAACAGTTTTCATGTTTCGTGGTGCTCCCATGGCGCATAAGAGTTTTGTTCGGGGTTCAGAGTTCGGAGTAAAGGCAATCCCTGCTCAGCATAAATGGCTGTTAACTCCGAACTCAATACTCCGAACTGATATTCACCCTTTCCCGAATTCTGGTAATCTCCGTGGCCCGTCCCGTCTCCGGATCAATGGATATAAGGGCCCCTTCCAGGACCAACTCCCTTTTCGCCACTTCAAATTTATGAGGCATCTGGGTCAGAAACCGTTCAATCGCCAATTCCTTTTTCACCCCGATCACCGAATCCGCCGGACCGGTCATTCCGGCATCGGTCATATAGGCCGTGCCTTGAGGTAAAATCCTCTCATCGGAAGTCTGGACGTGGGTATGGGTGCCCAGAACAGCGCTGACCTTGCCATCCAGAAACCAACCCAGAGCAACCTTCTCTGAAGTGGCTTCGGCATGAAAATCGACCAGGATAATCGAAGTCTCTTTAATCAATCGCTCTCTCTCTTCCAGACCCCTTCGAAAAGGGCAATCCACGGCTTCCATAAAGGTCCGCCCCAACAAATTGAGAATCCCGATCCGGTGCCCCGATCTGGTCTCTTTGATCACAGAACCGTTGCCGGGTGTACCGGCCGGATAATTGGCCGGCCGGATCAGGTCCGGATTTTGCTGTATATAGGTCTGGATCTCTTTTTTCTTCCAGATATGGTTTCCCGAGGTCAGGACATGGATCCCGCCTGATAAAAGCTCATCGGCTCCTTTAACGGAAATCCCGATTCCGCCGGAAACATTTTCCCCATTGGCGATTACCAAATCCACCTGAAAACGATCCATCAATAAGGGTAATATTTCCCGTACCGTTTTACGGCCGGGTTTCCCGACAATGTCGCCGATGAATAGGATGTTGACAGACACGGATATTCCTTGAAACAAGGTCTAAGGTGTAAGGTTAAAACCTTGAACCCTGAACCGTATACCTTGCACCTTTTTTTATTATTTGGCGTATTCTACGGCCCGGATTTCTCTGATTACCGTAACTTTGATTTGGCCGGGATAGGTTAAACTCTCTTCGATTTTTTTGGCAATGTCCCTGGAAAGGATATATATATCGTTATCGGAAACCTTTTCACTTTCTACGATGATTCGAATCTCGCGTCCGGCCTGAAGGGCATAGGTCTTTCCGATTCCTTCAAAAGATTTGGCTATCTTCTCCAGGTCTTCGAGGCGTTTAACGTAAGTTTCCAGCATCTCTTTCCTGGCCCCGGGCCTGGCCCCGGAAAGGGTATCGGCCGCCTGAACCAGGACATCCAGGATCGTTTCGAGAGGAATATCTTCATGGTGGGAGGCAATGGCATGCACAACCCGGTTGGCCTCACCATGTCTTTTGGCCAAATCGGCCCCGATGATCGCATGAGATCCTTCCACTTCGTGGTCCACGGCTTTCCCGATATCATGGAGCAAACCGGCCCGCTTGGCCTGTTTAATATTTAAACCCAATTCAGAGGCCATGACCCCGCAAAGGAAGGCTACTTCCAGCGAGTGTTGCAACACATTCTGGCCGTAACTGGACCGGTATTTCAATTTACCGATCAATTTGATCATTTCCGGGTGGATCCCATGGACCCCCACATCGAAGGTGGCTGTTTCGCCGGCTTCCCGAATGGCCACTTCCATTTCCTGGGAAACTTTTTTTACAACCTCTTCAATTCGGGCTGGGTGTATTCGGCCGTCACTGATCAGTCTCTCCAGGGAAAGCCTGGCCACTTCCCGGCGAACCGGATTAAACCCTGAAAGGATAACCGCTTCCGGGGTATCATCAATAATCAAATCAATGCCGGTGGCTGCTTCAATGGCCCGGATATTTCTTCCCTCCCGTCCAATGATTCGCCCTTTCATTTCCTCATTGGGCAAGTTTACATAGGAAACGACTTTTTCAGCCACATAATCTCCGGCATACCGTTTAATAGCCAGGGAGATGATCTCCTTAGCCTTTTTATCCGCTATCTCTTTAGCCTCGGTTTCAATACGACGAATGGTCTTGGCGGCCTCGTGTTTGGCCTCATTCTCCATGGCCTGGAGCAACAGCTCCTTGGCTTCCTGGGAAGATATGCCGGCCAGGTGTTCCAACTGTTTTTTCTGCTCGTCGATCAATTTTTCACATTTTTCTTTGAGTTCGGAAGTTTCTTTTTCTTTGTGGGCCAGGGATCGATCTTTTTTCTCAAAATCAGACTCCCTTTTTTCAATAACTTCAAGCTTCCGGTCCAAGTTTTGCTCTTTGAGCAGGATCCTTTTTTCCTGTTCCTGGATCTCCTGTCTCCGCTCCTTGGTCTCCTTTTCAAATTCCATCTTCATTTGATAGAGGTTGTCTTTGGCCTGCAGGAGGGCCTCTTTTTTTACCGTTTCAGCCTCTTTTTTAGCCTCTTCGACGATCTTTTTCGAAAGGGCTTCGATGGATTCGACCCGGCTTTCGGTAAATTTTTTACGAACCAAAAAACCGATCAGGATTCCCAAAAAGAGGGCCAAAAGAATTCCGCTGATCAGACCGATCAAATGTGCTGAGATCATGACTTCCTTATTATTAAAACCTGAAAAAGTTGTTTTTGGAGCCGGGTGAACCTTCTTCGGAAGTTAGCCTGGGAAGGCACCGACAAAGGAATATCCAGAGGGACTTCCTTTGATAAGGAGAGCAAGACTACCGGATGGGTTTTTAAAATTTAGAAAAATTTTATGAAAGAATTCTTGATTCAATTATATCGTTGACCCAAACCTTTTGAGGAGTGCTTGCTCTTAATTCCTTTTAAAAATTATATTATATAATAAAACCCCGGTGAAGAGGTTGTCATCTATGGTGTGCAGGTATCCAACTTGGTCATCCATTGTTGGCTTTTGGCTTCCATCATCTTTTCCATCTGTTCCAATTCTTCTTTGGCCAGAAGATAGTCATAGGTTATGTTCAGGGCGGTTAGAATAACCAGATGGACTTTACTGGCGGAAGGCATCGAGACTTGG
Organism: uncultured Thermodesulfobacteriota bacterium; assembly: GCA_964627515.1. GTDB lineage: Bacteria > Desulfobacterota > RBG-13-43-22 > RBG-13-43-22 > RBG-13-43-22 > RBG-13-43-22. The sequence continues at coordinate 5,034 of CAZVHO010000191.1, forward strand.
ACTTCTTTAATCCTTTGATTTAACAAGACCGACACCTTTTCCATCAGCCCTGGATCAAGATCCCCCCTCAGGGTATATTCATTTCCTAATATTTCAACCTTAAATAATTGGGTCACGAGTGATGAACTTACCCTATTACCAGACTTATTTTTTCCAAAATCCCATCGACCTTGGCTTTGATCAGCTCTTTTTCTTCTTCCAGAGCCTCGATCCGCTCTTGGGAACTTTGGATAACCGCTTCTTTTTCCTTAATTTTTTCTTTAAAGGTGGCGTTTTCCTGAGACAGGACTTCCATTTTTTTTACGATCTGATCAATTTTTTCTTCTAAAATTTCAAACACTTGCCACTCCATAGGTTTTTTATCCTGATTTTTATAAAATAATATCTTGGTTTAAATAGAAAAGTCAAGGAGTAATTGAACTTCTTTTTCTCCTTGCGAACCCTTTCGGGCCATGTTAAAATTAAGTAAAATTTAAGTCAATTAATTCCCCACTCCAGGTCGCAGAGGGTACAAGCACTTAAAAAGCTGCGAATAAACCGATCTTTGAGAATCCTTGGATTGTTTTTATTTTAGAAACAGAAAGGAGGTGATTTTATGGCCGCCCGAGTTGCCAGAGTAACCGAGATAATTGCTGCTTCACCAAAAAGTTTTGAAGATGCGATCTCCGTGGGCTTCAAGAGGGCTACTAAGACCTTGCGGGGAATTACCGGCATGAAGATTGTCGAACAAAGAATCGCGGTAGAAAACAATAAACTCGTTGAATACCGGGTCCGGATGGAAGTTATTTTTGTTTTAGAATCATAAGGGATGCGTATCCGAAATCCGAAAAGGCCCCGGCAGGGGCCTTTTTTCTATCCGCCCTTTCCATTCCTACATTTTCTTATGAATTGGTCCTGATGCCCATTTACACCTATAAGGATATATCCAAGGTCCTGGCCCAGGCAGAAAAAGGCCAGTCGGCCCCTATCTATCTGATCGCCGGCGACTCCTATCTTATTCAAGAGGTTCACCAGCAGCTGATCAGCCGTCTGCTCCCGGAAGAAATGCGTTCTTTTAACCTGGAAATCGCCGATGGAGAAAAAGAAGACATCCACGGAATCCTGGATCGGCTTCAGACTTTTCCCTTTTTCCCTGGACGCAAGGTTGTCTCCGTTAAGAACCCGGTACAGATTTTTTCTACCGGCCGCCAGGATCATCTCTGGAAAAAGGCCGAAGAAGCCTGGCAGAAAGGGCAACCGGAGCGCTGCGCCCGGATAGTTCGATCTTTATTACAGCAGGCCGGGATCTCATCGGCCTCGATTGATACGGAATTGAAAGGAAACGGGGAAGCCCTTCGGGAAAAACTTTTCCCGAATAAGCCCAATGCCATACCGGACTGGTTTAAGGAAGCCCTGATTTTTATACAGGCTCAATCACCAGAGGAATCCGTAACAGGGAATCCCGATCAATTTCTCGAGGCGGCTATCCGGCAGGGATTTCCCCAGAACCACATACTGATCCTCCTCATAGAAGGTTCGCCCGGGTCAAAAAAAATCGTGAAGACCATTGCCGAATACGGGGTTATCCTTAATCTCTCCATAAGACAAAGCAAAAAAGGGGAACAAACGACCGCGTTAAAGGGTTATTTGAAGTCCCGCCTTTTCCGGGAAGGAAAAACCATTCATCCCCAGGCCGAGGCCCTTCTGTTAGAACGTATCGAACCTGAAGTCTTTCAGTTGGAAATGGAAATACAAAAACTGCTTTCCTATCTTGGAGATCGAAAACAGATCCTTTCAAAAGATATTACCGAATTGGTAGGGGCCAACCGGGAAGAACCCTTGTATGAATTGACTACGGTCTTAGGGGAGCGCAAGTTTGAAGAGGCCCTTCGAAAACTCAAACAACTTTGGGAGCAGGGCTATAATCCTTTACAAATCCTATCGGGCATCACTAATGCCTTACGTCGGCTCTTAGTGGCCAAGGAACTGTTGAAAGCGGTTTCCCAAATCCCTCCCCGGGCCTGGAAGGACTTTGGGGCTTTTTCTGCCTTGATCCAGCCCCAGTTAAAACAAATCCCATTACCGGAACCTTTATCGAAAACCCACCCCTTTGTCCTTTTCAATACACTGAAAACAGCGGCGAATTTTCCCCTCCCCCGATTGGTTTCCGCTTTGGAAGCCCTCCATGAAGCCGACCGGCGGCTTAAAACCAGCGGAGCCACCCCGACTTTTCTCCTGGAAGATTTTATCTTTACCTTCTGTAAAAAATAGGAACATAAAAATTTCAAATATCTTTGTTTGAAATTTTCTATTCAATTTAATTTGAAAATTTGCCGATAACATGAGAGAAAGGGAAATCAGAATATTTTTGGATATGGGCCATAATAATTTCTTATTATCAAAACGCTCCTGGATCGGTTTGAAGGGGTTGGCCTGCGGCCTGGTGATGACCATAGGGGCCGTAATCGGTGATCTGGGAGCAGAAACAGCCGGAACAGGGCCTAATCTCAAACGATTGACCCTGGAACAGTTGATGGAAGTAGAAGTCTCCACGGTTTACGGGGCTTCGAAATTTTTACAGAAGGTCACCGAAGCCCCTTCTTCGGTAACCGTGGTAACGGCCGAAGAAATTAAAAAATTCGGCTACCGGACCCTGGCGGAGGTTTTACGGAGCATCCGCGGCGTTTTTGTTACCAACGACAGGAATTACAGTTATTTGGGAGTAAGAGGCTTTGGGCGCCCTGGAGATTATAACTCCCGGATCCTGCTCCTGATCGATGGCCATCGAATTAATGATAATATTTACGACAGCCTACTGATAGGAACGGAATTCATACTCGATATCGATCTGATCGACCGTCTGGAATTCATCCGCGGGCCCGGTTCATCCCTTTACGGCAGTAACGCCTTTTTTGCCGCTATTCACATCATCACCAGAAAGGGGGACGGTATAAAAGGTCTGGAGGCTTCGGGAGAAGCCGGAAGCCTTGAGACCTATAAGGGCCGCTTAACCTATGGCCATCAATTTTTAAATGGTCTGGAAATGATCCTGTCCGGATCTTATTCTGACAGTCGCGGCAATGACCGTCTCTATTTCAAGGAATTTGACGACCCTTCCACCAATAATGGAATAGCCCAAAATGGTGACGATGACCGCTCTTACCGCTTTTTCACCACCCTGTCTTTTAATGAGTTCACCCTTCAAGGGGCCTTAAACGACCGGAAGAAGGTTATTCCCACCGGATCCTATGGAACCGATTTCAATAATCCGGGCAATCATACCATCGACGGACGGGCCTATCTGGATCTTAAATACCAGCATCTCTTCCCTGAGGGATGGGATTTCACGGCCCGTGTTTATTATGACTACTACCGGTATAAAGCGGAATATCTTTATGACGGCGTGATCAATAAAGATTCTTCTCTTGGGGAATGGTGGGGGTTGGAATCAAGGGTAACCCGCACCCTGGCCAAAAAACACAAGGTGACCTTTGGGGTGGAATATGTCGACAATATCCGTCAAAACCAGCGTAATTATGATGATGACCCGTCAACAATTTATCTCGACGATAAAAGGGACAGCCAAAACTGGGCCTTCTACCTCCAGGATGAATTTTCCATCCTTCCTAACCTGATCCTCAATGCCGGCCTGCGTTATGACTATTTTAAAACCTTTGGGGGGACCACCAATCCGCGATTGGCTTTGATTTACAGTCCCTTGGAAAAAACAACTTTTAAACTTCTCTACGGCACGGCCTTTCGTGCCCCCAATGTCTACGAACTTTTTTACCAGGACCAGGGGATAACCGCCAAGCCCAACCCAAACCTTAAGCCCGAAACCATTACGACCTATGAGTTGGTCTTTGAACAATACTTAGGCAAACATCTTCGGGGCCATTCAGCCTTTTATTATTACACCATAGACAACCTCATCAATCAGACCATCGATCCCTCCGATGGGTTATTGGTATTTAGAAATACCGGGAAAACGGAAGCCTTGGGCATGGAACTGGAGCTGGCGGGCCGATGGGCTACCGGTTTGGAAAGTAAAATCAGTTATACCCTCCAGGAGGCCAAAAACAAAGAAACCGGGGAGAC
>CAZVHO010000192.1:0-8920 GCA_964627515.1 uncultured Thermodesulfobacteriota bacterium
TTTAAAAATTATTGTACATAGGTCAGCCGTTTGTCAGGCAAGATGCCTGACCTATTTGAGTTAAATTTTGCTTTTGTAAAAGGCTCAATAAATATAAAATATTATATGTAAAATTATGATTCTAATTATTAAAATAAGATTGTAACATTTTGATACTAAAATCAAAAGAAACGAGCACTTCATGGGCTGCTTTAAGAAGCAGATCCAGATATTTTTTTTGATCATAACCCTCGTTTCCGCTTAAAAAAGGATCGGGGATAGTCCTCTCGTGCAAGGAAAGAGAAAGGGGCCGGTCTGCCAAAAGATAACCGATATGTTGACCCGGATAAAGAGTAAGGCCGGCGGTCTCTAGTTGTTGAAGAGCCTCGGCCGCCGGTGTGCTGACCTTGTATTCTTCTAAGGTCTTTCCAAGCCTTCGGGTAATGACCAGGTCCTGAGAAGGAACCCGCCCTTCTTTCAGACAAGCCACATAATCCCCCAGACGATCCAAAACCTCGGGGATCTGTTTTTTTAACCCAGACAGATCCCTGGCCGCAGCCAGAGTCAGCAGAAGGTCTTTTTGGGCTTTCTTGATAAAAGGCGGCGTGTCACGGCAACAGCAGGCGATCCCCCGGATTTTGACCGTCCCGTCATTAAAAAGACCAAAGTAGCGATTGGCTACCGGCCGGTCGGACCGGACCTTTGAAGGGAGAAAGATGATCCAATGATAGATCCCTTCCAGGCTGATGGGCACCCCGGTCCGTTTTCCGATCTCCTCTAACAGGGCCTCTATGTTTTCCCGCGTAACTTCCGGCCCGCTGATCCAAAGGGAATCCGTCAGGCCGTGAAGGACCTGGAATCCCTTCTCTTCGCTGCATTCTTTGGCCGACAGGAGTTTATCCCGCCCGAAAGCGGTGATGGCTTCATGGGCCTCGATACAGCCAAAACGGGCGTTCTTGTAGCCCATATAGCCGAAACAGGTCACCAGCATCCATTTGAGGGCCTTTTGCATGGAATCGTAACGATTTTTTTCCGGGTGCCCTGCCCTGCTGCGGGCCTTCATCTCGGCCCGCAGGGCCAGGATCGGTTCCAGGGTTTCCGGCACCAGCCCCTTCCTTTTATGACAGATATTGTAGCCGGCCTCCGGGACCACCGGTTCCGGGCAACAGGAACAGAGCATGGTTTCCGGGGAGATATTGTGTCGGACCATGATATTGGGATACATGGAGACAAAATCGATTTCGGCGACCTTTTCCTGAAGCCCGATGGGGGGTTGAAAGACCAGGCCTCCCTTATCGGCCACCAAAAGGTCCCAAGCGGTCTTGAAGGTTTCGGGCCGGCCTTTTTTCCAGGGGATAAGGATGCCCTTTTGAACAGCCCGATCCAGTTGCATGGAGGTAATGGCCGTGCCCGGCGTGGCCCTGGCCAGGGTCTGGACCGGCAGTTTGGTCAAACGGGAGAGAAAAAGGGTCCCTTCCAAGCCCGATTCCTTGTAAAAAAAAGAGTTGTTCTGGTCCAGATGAAGCCGTCCGTAAAGGGGGAAAGAGGCGCTTTGGTAAAGAATCTGCCCATAGGAAAAGTAAGAGCGCCCCTGCCCTATTCTTACCCTGCCGGGAGGACAAGGGTCGCGGTCCAGGGCCAGGGCCACCTTTTCCTTCTGGGCCGAATGCCAGAGAAAGGGAAAGATTCGATCATCCCCATGACGGGAGAGGATCAGGTCCGGATCGAAGCGTTCCAGGAGACGGTTTATTTCATGGAGAAATTCTTTTTTATTCGTCGCTTCCAATTCAAAAAAAAGGCCCTCTACGCTGATCCTCAGGGAATTCCCCCGGTCCAGGGGGATCTGGGGATGGGCGGTCAACTCTAATTCCATACTCTTTAAATCGGGGAGTCGTGCGTCCGGGTCCCAGGGAGAATCCAAGGCCGCCATTTTCCGCAGGCGGGTCCTTTCCCATTCTATTTCGCAAAAACATAGAGGGAAAAGGCCCTTTTCCCAGGCATAGTACTGGGGGATGCCCAGGTCGCAATTGTAAAAAGTAAGTCCTGAAGGAGCGCTGCTAAGGATCCGCTGGACTTCAAGGAGTTTTTCCAGGGATCGAAGGGTTATTTCCAACACCGTAATCGTTTTACCGCTCCAAAACTCGACTCGGTGGGTCCAGGCCGTCTGACGAACATAAGGGGCCAGTCTTTTTCCCAAAACCCGAAGAGCGGGCATCGAGCCCTGGGCGTAAAAACGATAACTGAAAAAATCAGTCAGGCGAAGGATCTCCCCGGATTGCAGGCGAAACCAGAGAACCAGGGAATCCCCCTGAACATATAAATCCAATAGCCAGCCTTGGGAGATCATAAGCTTACCCCCTGAACCGGAAAGTCTCTCTTGACAACTGAGAATATCTCGTGTACATTTATTTGCATTCGTATACAAAAGGTTTCTTATCTGATGATCCGAATTATAGCGGATAGCAGTTCCCTCATTTTATTAACCAAATGCGGTTTGATAGGAACCGTTTGTGTACTATTCGATGTGATTGTTCCACCGGCGGCTGTTATGGAAGTGGCATCCGAAAAGTTAGTCAAAAGATTCCCGGATGCTGCTGCTCTTTCAGACCTGATAGAACAGGGAAAGATAACCGTACAAAGTCCCGGAGACATCGAATTGTCTCTGTCCATATCGATTCACCAGGGAGAAAGAGAAGCCTTGGCCTTGGCTCAGAGGTTAGAAGGTGCCCTACTGGCCACAGACGACGGGAAGGCCATCAAGGCTGCAAAATTCTTAAAAATTCCGTTCATTATTACCCCGAAGATCGTTACCGAGCTGTTTCGATTGGGAAGAATATCTTTTAAAAAAGGGCGCAGCTCCCTGGAAATTCTTGGTAAAATAGGAAGGTATTCACCGGAAATCCTTGCCGACGCTTTGGCCCTGATGATGGAGGAGAAAGATGGCAAAGCCGACCACAATAAGAATACCTGAGGACCTTTTAAAGCAGATCGATCGATTGGTTGAAGAAACAAACCAGGATCGTTCATCCTATTTGCGGGATGTCCTGCGAAAAGGGTTTTCCCTTGATAAACAAGAGCGGCTTTTAAAAAAATATGCCCAATCAGAGCTGAGCCAAATGGAAGTTTGCCAGGAGCTCGGGTGGACTCCCTGGGAGTTTTTGGCGCAATTAAAAGCCAAAAATCTTTATCTGAATGTGGCCCTGGAGGACTGGCTTGATGCGGCGGAAATAAAGTCCCCAAACGACAAGGCCACCAGAACGGTCTAACCCGAACAAGCCGGAAGTGCCTCCTGAATTCTTTTATCCGCTTTTTATACAAGATCGATCCTTTTTTCTAAACAGGCCGCCAGACCATTTTCAACTCACCGAGAAAGGCTTCCTTCAGACCAATGCTTCGCTGCATACGATACGGGGAATGAGTTTGTTCTCAAATTCCAAACTTCGCCGGGTCGTTAGGTCTTTCAGGTTATGCTGGTCGTAGATTCGGATCAGATTCTTGTAGAGCCCCTCGCCGGTGACGGCATTCCGCCGCAACTGGTTCAACTCGCGTTTGACCGCTCCGGTCAATGCACCCCTGAAAGCCTTTTCCAGAATGTTGACATTGCCCTTGATCTCTTCTTCTGTCGTGGCTTCAAAAAGGATCCTGAGTTCCCGAAGGGCATAAAGCTGACCGTGAGTGAGATTAAATGTATGTCTGCGCTCGGCCTCCCGGTGTTTCACTTCCTGGGCAAATGTCCGTTTAACGGCCATGACCGCCTTGTTGTACCCGCCCGGCAGGTCGGCGGCCTTTTCATCGGGGGCGCATTTGACTGTACCGACCACCCTCGGAACATCGCGGGAAACGACAGCCCCTTTATCGTCGAGAAGGAAAAGCTGTTGAAAGCGGCCGGCCTGGCAGAAAACGAACAAGCCCTTTTGCGGAGAAAGCCGCGCCGTCCGGATGCCGTCGCGCAGAGTGGCGATACGCTCGAACTCCTCGGGGTCTTCTTTCCGCAACTGCCGCAGAATTTCCTCGGCTTCATTCAGGTCCAGAAACTCGTCTTCCGGTTTGCCCCAGAGATCCAACTGCACTTGACCGCCGCCCTGTGTTTCGTAAATGGCATACATCGCCTCGGGGTTCATGCGTTCGGTCTCGTCAAGAATGTTGGAGTCTTCTCCGATGGTATCGTGAATCTCTTGAATCCGGTTGTGGAGCGTACTGTACAACCCCAGGGTTTTCTCTATACCCAATTCCGGCAGGAAATTGAAGGCGAAGATGACCTCGTGATCCGAGCCGATACGATCAATGCGCCCGAAACGTTGAATCAGCCGAACCGGGTTCCAGTGCAGGTCGTAATTGATGATGTTGTCACAGTCCTGGAGGTTAAGACCCTCGGCCAAAACGTCGGTTGCAATTACGGTCATGAGTTCCGCTTCGCCTTTAGCAAAGTGGTACTCCGGATTGGCTTTCGGTGCAAACCGCCCGACCAGGCGCGCCTTGCTCTTGTCCCCGCTGTAGATGACTTCCACGTCGAGGAGGCGGTCGCCGGGGTTCAGATTGGCGTAGAGATACTTCGCCGTGTCGGCGTACTGCGTGAAGATCAATCGTTTCGCACCCTTCAAAGGCTTTTCAGCCAGATGCGTTTTGAGCGTTTGGAGTTTGGCGTCTTTCTCGGGGGTGATCGGTTCAACCAGTTTTCGGATTGTCTTCAAAAGTTCGATGTCATGCGCGATATGGTCCCGCAGTAGGTTCGTATCGAAGTCTTTTGCGTCGTAACGTTGCGACACCGAGCGCAAGGCGTCCATGAAATCAGCCTCTTCAAGGGTGTCGCTTCCGTAAAGGATGGACTGCGCTTCCTCGCCCGCGGGGACAAACCCCTTGTCAAGGGCCTTGAGAAACGACTCGTGAATCTTGAGCAACCGACGGATGGTCTCCTGAAAGGCGTAAACGCTCGACTCAAACCGCTTGAACAAAAGAACGCGCATTAGACCGCGCAGGTTTGCCCCGGCCCGCTGCAGGCTGACATAGGGCTCTTTCTTCTGCTTCTCGGCGCAGACGTAGTGCCACAAGCCATAACGCGCATAGGTCAGTTCCCCCGCCGTGGCCTTGGGCGTTTTGCCCTTCCGGGACTTGCCAAGATAGCCCCGCAACTGCCGGTAAAGACCCTGGTAGGTGTCTTCGATGCTGTAAACAATGGTTTGAAGCTGCCGCTTCGGGAAAAATTGGTGCTTCCCGCCGACGAGCACATAGGCCTTTCGCCGGCCGTCGAGGTATTCCTGAAAGAGGCTGGGATTAACGGGCTTGTGGGTCTTTGCGTCGAAACCATACCATCGCAGGATATGGTTGCGCGTGCGCCGGACAAGGATGTTGGCCAGCAAGTCGGGCAGTTTCTTTTCCCCTCGCTCAATCAGTTTAAAGAACTCTTTCAGATTTGGCGGGTCAATGGGAATATCCGTTCGGTCGTCCTGATGGAAAAGTTTGATCTGATGGTAAACGTCCCAGGCGCTTTTGTTCCGGGGCGTGGCGGTCAGGAAACAGCAACGGCGGCCGGTGGAAAGGAACGTCTGAACGACCTTATAACGCTGGGTGTCGGGATGTCTGAGGTTGTGGCTTTCGTCCACGAGCACGAAGTCCCGGTCCTTGTAATGGAAATCCTTCAAGAGCTTAGTCACGCCGTCGTTGTCGTCTTGCCGGAGATACCCCATCGAAAGGACTTGGGCGTTGAGTTGGTAAACCTCGTTGTACCGTTCCCACATTTCCTTGAGCGGGGCGGGACAAATGACCAGCGGACGCGCATGGTCCGTGCGCTCGAAATGCTTCACGATAGCCGCGCCGATGTAGCTCTTGCCGAGGCCGACCACGTCCGCCACAAACCCGCCGCCGAAATCCCGAATGATCTGGACGGACTGTCGGACGGCTACCTTCTGGAAATTCGCCAATTTGCTGAAAATGTCGTCGTCCCAGAGGAGTTCTTGCTCTTCCTCGCCCTCCAGACGGTCTTTCACCAGGGCAAAGAGTGTCTTCATGTAGATGTCGTACGGTCTGACCTGCGCCGCCGCCCAGGATGACTGGAGTTCCATCATCAGCGTTTCGTCGAATTCCTGCGCTTCTTTCCAAAGATCGTCAAACCAGCGTACCAGTTCCTCATGGTTCTGGTTACCCTGAACGATTACGTTCAACTCGGTGTTATGGGTTAACCCGGCCAGGGTCAAGTTGGAGGATCCCACAACCGCGATGCCCTTTTCGTGCCGGGCGACCTCCTGTCCGGCTGGATCGAACACTTTGCCGTAGTCGCAAATGTAGGCCTTGGCGTGAAGTCGGCCTTTGGTAAAAATGCGGACCTTCAGACGCTTCTCCCGGATCATCTGAATCAACCCGGCAATCAACTCCTCCGCTTCGTCGGTCTGGTCCATCAATTCCAAGGAATCCCGAAGATTCCCGGCCGTCTCCTGGGCCATCTTGCCGGCTTCCGTGCGTTTGGGGTAAGCCTGCCGCTCGACTTCTTCCGCCGCCAGGTCAAGACGGCGGTAGCCTTCGGCCAGCATTTCGACCGTCTCGCGGTTGGTTGTGTTGCCGATGAGCAACCGGAGTTCATTCAGGTTTAAAAGACGCCTGGCCACACTCGTTAATCCGGAAAGGAAAAGGTAGCCAACTGCAAACCGCGCCCGTTCGCTGGAGCCGAGCATCTGGCTGAGATGGTCAACCAGCTTTTCTGAACGATTATCGATTATGTCGTGTGCCGGCATTGTATTATCCTTTTCTTCAGCATGTTCAGTCCCCCCGATTTCTTGCCCATTGGAAGAGGACCTCCCCGCAATCGTAATCTAATCATACATCAGCCCGTACAATTGCAATACAACCCTTTCCCATCCAACCCTGCCGCTTTCCAAACTTGCGGAGTCTCCTTGCAAAGGGCAATCTGAACCCTCTTGTTGTAATGGCGAATCCCCTCCGCAATCGTGCGGAACATCTCGATCCTGCATTCCCTGGGATATCGCAATTTCCCAGCATCGGCAATGAGTGACCCATTTACCTTCAACAGGGATGATTGCGGGAAGCGCGCCTTGATGTGACTTGAAAGCCCTTCTGCCGGTCGATACTCGCCAATCGTGATCCTCGAAGGTTCGATGTGATCGAAAATCATCTCCGTAAGCCTGCGATAATCTTTTTCCCAGGTTGAATATCGGACCACCGGATCTATTCGCAAACGAACCTCATACCCGGCATCCTGAACCCTACGCGCCGCTTTCAACCGATCAGCCGGTGACGGCGTCCGGTGCTCCAGATACCGCCAGACCTTGTTCGTGTTGACGCTGAAAGAAACGATCGTTTGTCCACCATGCTCAATCTCCAAAAGATTCCTGACGCAGTCGCTCTTGGTCAGGAATAGCAGCTTCGAGTGAGGCGCATGCGCCGGCATGAACGGAACCAGTTGCTCCGACAGGCCGGTGACATCATCCACAGCCAAGGGATCGCCAAGCTCACCAAGATTGAGAACTCGAAGGGCATCAGGAATGCTCTGCCGGTCAAACTTCTCTATATCCTTAAACATTTTATCGTAGTTCACAAAGTGCGTTGAGACCGGGGAAGCCCGAAAAGTAAGGTATAGATAACAGTATTCGCACCAGAAATTGCAGTTATTGTAAGCCGTCAGCTTATAGAACTTCGCGCACCGTCCCAGCGGATGTTCAAATTGTTCGATGAACGGACTCCGGCGATCTCGAAGCAGGAGAACATTTCGTTCCTCCAGGAGCTTATCTATGCCCCGGTCTCCATTGATCCTTGGCGGCACTGAAAGCCATTTAACCGGGAGACCTGACCTCGAAGCAATTCGCTGCACATGGAACGAATCCGACTGCCCTTCGATGGCCCATAGTTCCCGAACCAGGGCATGGTCCTGCCTTGCGTCCACTGCCGCGTATGCAGCCTGCTGTTCCCGAACAATTCGGTCTGGAAATGTCATGTTCATTGTTTTTTTCCGGCAGGACATCCCTCTGCGGGCTTGTCCGACCAGATATCATCCTGCCGGCTTGTCCGGCAGGAGATCACGACTGCCTGGCAATGCGACGAATGACGTCCAAATCATACTCACTGAACGTTCCCACGTAGAACCCATCCTGCCACACCCGGCACCCCGCGGCCCGCGCCAATCCATTCTGAAACGCCAAGGCAATCTCTTCCGGCGATCGTTCGATATTCCCGCGCAACGCCATATGGACATGGTCCGGCATCACCGACAAAGCCGCGATCCGGTGGCCGCCCTCCCCCGCCGCGACCAAAGCCGCGTCGCGAATCCGTCCGAGTTGCTCGGGGATGGTGATCCTGAACCGACCTGCCACCACCAGCACGAGATGCAGGTCGTACCAGTACCGCCCGCTGTTGGATTCCGACGGATCGGCCAGCCGCACATCATCGCAGACAATCGTGAACTGGCGCATGATCTCTCGAAAACGCGAGTCGGCGAAGTCCTCCTTGCCGACTTGGCCGCGGATATAGTTCTCGACCACGTCGGAGGTGTTCTCGCCGAGACTGCGGAAAGATACCTTGCGGCTGAAATCCACCGGCGCACCGGACTTGCGTAGCGCGTGCTGCAGCCGACCTTTGACACGCATGCAGAAAAACGTTGGGCTCACCTGCGGGATGACGCTGAAAAGAATCTGCACCTTTTCAGCCGTGGTGTGAGGTTCAAGCAGTCGCAGGCCGTCTTTTTCCCATAGGGCCGCGGTTTCGCGCGCGACAGCGACACTCTGCGGAGGCAGCCGCGTGCCGGCGGTCGGCCAGCCGGTCCAGTCATAGTGGAGCACGAAAGCCGGCCTGAGGTTGTGGGCAGTGTATTGGGATCCCGATGACCATGTATCTGCACCGACATTTTGCGTCCGGCGACTCAAGGTCGCCGGGACACTGCCCCCATTCGCTCCCGGTGATCTCGTGTCACCGGAGCGAGAAACGTCTCCACGGCTAC
>CAZVHO010000193.1:0-1199 GCA_964627515.1 uncultured Thermodesulfobacteriota bacterium
TTTTTTCGCAATAATTCCCTCAACACCTTTATCAAGGCATCGATTTCTTCTTTTTCAACAATCAACGGCGGCGTAAAACGCAAGACCGTATCCTGGGTACAGTTGATTAAAAATCCCTGGTCGAGACAGGCTTCAACCAGGGGCTTTCCCGGCCGGTCCAGGGCCAGGCCCAGGAGAAGTCCAATACCCCGGACTTCAATCGCCTGAGGGAATTCATCCTTTAATATTTTCAAACCCTCCCTGAAATAGGCACCGGTTTGTCTAACCCGGGCCAGGAACCCTTCTTCGGAAATGATCTTAAGGACCGTGCAGGCTACGGCGGTTACCAGGGGATTCCCCCCGAAAGTGGCCGCATGGGTTCCAGGCTGGAAGGCCTGGGCTACCTCTCCGGTGGTCATCAGGGCTCCGATGGGTAGACCATTTCCCAGGGCCTTAGCCAGGGTCATGATATCCGGTTGGCAATCAAACTGTTCATGGGCAAATAAAGTTCCGGTACGTCCCAGTCCGGTCTGGACCTCATCCAGGATCAGCAGGGCCTGCCGTTCCCGACAGCGTTTTTTAACCTCTTTGAGATAATCCTGATCCGGGACTCGAATGCCCCCCTCACCTTGAACCGGTTCCATAAAAACAGCACAGACCGAATCATCCCATTTCTGATCCAAAGCCGGAAGATCGTTAAAAGGGACAAAGGAAAAACCGGGGACCAATGGCCCGAAGCCCTTCTGAAATTTTTCCTGGCCGGTGGCCGAGAGAGAACCGAGGGTCCGGCCATGAAAACTGTTTTGCATGCACAGGATAGTCGTTTTCCGGGGTCCGAATTTTTCTATGGAAAACCGGCGGGCCAGCTTGATGGCCCCTTCGTTGGCCTCGGTCCCGCTGTTGCAGAAAAAAATCTGGTCGGCAAAGGAGTGGGCCACAAGTTGTTCGGCCAGAGCAATCTGAGGTTCGATATGATACAGGTTGGAGGTATGCAGGATCTTTTCCGACTGTTCCTTCAGACTTTCCACAACCCTGGGGTGGCTGTGACCTAAGGCCGTAACGGCGATACCGGCCAGAAAATCCAGATAAACCCGGCCGTCCTGGTCCCAAACCCGGCATCCCTGCCCTTTTTGAAAGGCCACCGGGGTCCGGGCATAGGTGTGCATAAGAACCGCGTTTGCCCGTTCCACAATCTGATCAATATTTTTTTTGGATTCCAT
>CAZVHO010000193.1:1299-8841 GCA_964627515.1 uncultured Thermodesulfobacteriota bacterium
ATTAATCGTTGACGATCTCCGTCCCTACCCCGCTGTCGGTAAAAAGTTCCAGAATGACCGCATTCTCTACCCTTCCATCTATGATATGGGTCTTTTCAACCCCTTGAGCCAGGGCCTCCAGACAACAATTTACCTTAGGAATCATCCCGCCGCTAATCGTCCCATCCTCGATCAGGCCGGGGATTTCGCTCCGCTTCATCGTGGAGATCAATCGCCCGCTTTTATCTTTAACCCCTTCCACATCGGTCAAAAGGATCAGTTTTTGGGCCTTAAGTGCCGAGGCCACCTTGCCGGCCACCAGGTCGGCGTTGATATTATAGGTTCGGCCCATCTTCCCGACTCCGATGGGGGCAATCACCGGGATAAAATGATGATGTTCCAGCGTGGTAATAATCTCGGTATTGACCTCCACCACTTCCCCTACCATGCCGATGTCAATCAACTCCGGCGGGTCCTCAGTACCCCGGCTTTTAAAAAGTTTCATTTTTTGGGCCACGAGGAGTTGGCCGTCCTTGCCGCTCAGGCCGATGGCCTTGCCCCCTTGCTGATTGATCAGGTGAACGATCTCCTTATTGACCTTGCCGCCCAGGACCATTTCGACCACATCCATGGTCTGGCTGTCGGTAACCCGCACCCCTTGCACGAACTGGGAAGAGATGTGCATCTGGTCCAGGACCTTTTTAATCTGGGGCCCCCCGCCGTGGACTATCACCGGGTTGAGACCGATGTATTTCATCAAAACCATGCTTTTGGCAAAACCGGTCTTCAGATTTTCATCCACCATGGCATGGCCGCCGTATTTGATCACCATGGTCTGATGATAAAACCGCCGGATATACGGCAAGGCCTCCATCAGGATCGAGGCCTTTTCCA
The DNA here is from genome assembly GCA_964627515.1 of uncultured Thermodesulfobacteriota bacterium. GTDB lineage: Bacteria > Desulfobacterota > RBG-13-43-22 > RBG-13-43-22 > RBG-13-43-22 > RBG-13-43-22. Next base: position 2,173 of record CAZVHO010000193.1, read on the forward strand.
GGTAAAGGCTATTATTTTTATCTATCGACATAAGACCCTTCAAAAAAGGTACAAGGTGCAGGGTTCAAAGTTCAAGGTTTTCCCGCTTGAAACTTGCATCTTCCAACTTGAAACTTCATTTTTGAACTAAACCCTCATGCCTGTTTTTCTTAATTCCGAATTCCGCATTCCGCATTCTTATTACAGGATGTATCGGCTCAGATCTTCATTCTCTTCAATAGCCGACAATTTACTCCGGACATATTCTGCCGAAATGGTGCAGTTTTTTTCAGACTGGTCCGGGGCCTCGAAGGACAGATCATCCAGTAGTCTTTCCATGATGGTATGGAGCCGGCGGGCCCCGATATTTTCCGTTCGTTGATTCACATTATAGGCAATACGGGCGATTTCAGCCACGGCTTCCGGTAAAAAAATCAAGTCGATGCCTTCGGTTTTCATTAATTCACAGTATTGCGTGATCAAAGCCGACTGGGGCTCGGTCAAAATACGGATAAAGTCCTCCTGACTCAGGGAGTTCAATTCCACCCGGATAGGAAACCGCCCCTGCAATTCCGGAACCAAATCCGATGGCTTGGAATTATGAAAGGCCCCGGAAGCAATAAACAGGATATGATCGGTTCGAACCATCCCATACTTGGTGGTCACCGTGGAGCCTTCAACAATGGGCAGCAAGTCCCGTTGAACCCCTTCCCGGGAGACATCCGGACCATGACTGGAACCCCGGCCGGCGATTTTATCGATCTCATCTAAGAAGATGATCCCGGTTTGTTCGACCTTACGGATAGCCTCTTCGGTCACCTTGTCCATATCGATCAGACGGGAAGACTCCTCCTGAACTAAAATCTCAAAGGCCTCAGGGACCTTGACTTTGCGCCTTTTGGTTTTTTTGGGGAAAAGATTACCGAACATATCCTTCAGGTTGAGGTCCATCTCTTCCATCCCCACATTGGAAAAGATTTCGACCATAGGAACCACCCGTTGGGATATTTCCATATCCACAAACCGTTCTTCCAATTTCCCTTCCCGAAAGAGGGACCGCAATTTTTCCCGGGTGGATAAGGGCTCCAAGCCGGGTTTTCGGACCACTTCCAGGATCTTATCCGGTCCGGCCGCTTCTTCCGCCTTGGGGGTCTCGGACTTGGGAGGAAGCAACAGGTCCAACAAACGTTCTTCGGCGATCTCCCGGGCCTTGGACAGGACATTCTGTTTTTCTTCACCCTTGATCATATTTATGGCTAATTCGGTCAAATCCCGGATCATAGATTCTACATCCCGCCCGACATAACCCACTTCCGTAAATTTGGTAACTTCCACTTTCAAAAATGGGGATTGGGCCAATCGGGCCAGTCGCCTGGATATCTCGGTTTTCCCCACGCCGGTGGGGCCGATCATGATAATATTTTTAGGGGCAATCTCTTCTCGGATCGCCTCGGGCACCTGCTGCCGGCGCCAGCGGTTCCGCAGGGCGATCGCCACCGTCCGTTTAGCCGCATTCTGACCGACAATATATTTATCCAATTCAGAGACAATCTCTCTGGGTGTTAAGTAATTATTGACCAATCTACAATTCCTCCAAAACAATCTGATCGTTGGTATAGATACACAGGGAAGCGGCAATCTTCATGGCCTCCCGTGCAATTTCCGTTGCGGAAAGAGTTGAAAAGCCCAACAAGGCCCTGGCCGCAGACAAGGCCAGAGGACCTCCGGAACCAATAGCCGCCACATCATCGTCCGGCTCCATAACATCACCGGTGCCGGAAAGAATCAAGATATGCTCCTTATCAGCCGCTAACAATAAGGCTTCCAGTCGACGCAAGATTTTATCCGTGCGCCAGTCTTTGGCCATTTCGACCGCCGCCCTGGTCAAATTCCCGTTAAATTGTTCCAGTTTGCTCTCCAATTTTTCAAACAAGGTCAGGGCATCGGCGGTGGCCCCTGCAAACCCGGTCAAAATTTGATCGTGATACAGTCGTCGAATCTTCCTGGCCCGGTGTTTCATCACGGTTTGTCCCATCGTGACCTGGCCGTCACCGGCGATGACGCATTTCCCCTGATGACGCAGGGCCAAAATGGTTGTTCCTTCAAACATCCTACCCCCTTGGATGAGCCTTTCGATAGACCTCGAGTAAATGGCTCATACTGACATGCGTATATTTTTGTGTCGTGGAAAGGGAGGTATGTCCCAACAGCTCCTGGACCACCCGTAGGTCGGCCCCGGCATTCAACAGATGCGTGGCAAAGCTGTGCCGCAGGGCATGAGGACTGATGGTCGGGGACAAATTTTCCCCCACCACCCTTCTTTTCAGCCTGCGGGCAATGGTTCGATCACTGACCCTCTCCCCGAACCGATTCAAAAATACGGCCTGCTGATTTTTTATTTTAATTTCCGATCGTTTTTGGGCTCCTGTCAGGGCCTGTTGGTATTTATTTAAAGACCCCATGGCTTTCCGTCCCACCGGGACGATCCTTTCCTTCCCCCCCTTGCCGAGGACCCGGACCAACCCCAAAGAAAAGTCCAGCGAACTCCAATCAAGATTGGTTAATTCACTGAGACGCAACCCCGAGGCATAAAAAAGCTCCAGAAAGGCCTGGTCCCGGAGTTCCAACAGGGCATCGGTGACCGGTTCCGACAACAGGGTTTCAACCTCTTTTTCCGAAAGGAAAGGGGGGATTGTTTTTTCAACCTTGGGAGTCCGGACCTGGGCTATCGGGTTTTCCAGAATCCATCCCTTTTTCTGGGCATAACCGAAACAGGACCGCAGGGCGGCCATCTTTCGGGCCACCGTGCTTTTCTTATTTTTTTTGTGCAATCGGGCCAAAAATCCCCTTATCAAAGGCAGATCCAATTGCCCGATGGCTTCCACCCTTTGAAGGGTGAGATAATCCAAAAATTCCCCCAAATCCTGACGATATCCTCTTAAGGAATGGATCGACAATCTTTGCTCGGTCTCTTGTTGATACAGAAATTCTTCAATGATTTGGCGGATTCGGTCCATAACCCATTTTATTAAAAGATTAAATTAAACATAAATCAAAAAAAATGTCCATTAAAAACAATAAGAGAAGAAGGTGCCGCAAAGGGATAGCCTAGCAATGAGGTTGGCGAGGATTCCTTAATAAGGGATGGGATTTTCATACCGGAGCCGTCCACCTGCGGGCAGGTTCGTTTCCATGTGACGACTAAAATTCACTCAACCCTTTTAAAGAAAAGGAAAAGAGGATTCTTTTATCATCCGGTGTATCGGTGTAATTGAGTTTTATCCCCCAACATTGATGGGTATAAGTCACTCCAAAGGTCGTTTCAAAATTTTTATTCTGATCCAGGGAATATCTGGTAAGAAAATTGGCCGACCAGATAGAACTGATTTTCCAGAACAGGTCGGAATTGATCTGCCTGATCTGATCCCCGTTGGCGGCCAAATATTCTACGTAAGCCCGATTGCCTTTTTTATCCATCACGGTCAAGTTGTGCGTTTGGGTATCCAACTGTCCGGTATTGGGGGACCACCCCGCACTGGATCGTAAAGAGAGATAGGGGCCGGGAATTAACTCCAGCTCACCAATAACGTTGGAAAAGGGATGCGTAGTGGTAGTAGTAGTCGTCGTCGTGGTGGTCCCGGTAGTCGTAGTAGTTGTGGTAGTCGCGGTCCCTCCTCGGGCCACATTAATATCATAAGTCTGGTATAATTTAAACAGGAGAAAATCCCGATAGCCGAAAAGGTCCTCCCCTTGTCCCCCTTTTCCCAAAAATGATTTCCCGGTCAGGGTATTGGTCAATAAATAGGTCACGGTATTAAGCTTGGTAATAGCCGGGACAAAAGTGGGCAAGGAATCCTGCTTAATTTCAGGGACATAATTATAGATGAGTTGAGGCCGGATGTTGTGTTTAATCTTTTGGACCTCCCCTCCTGAAAGGGGAAAAATCCTTTGAAAGTCGGTAGACATATCCATCTTGAAGTTGGGTACGGAACGGTTCCCGAAAGAATCGACGGCACTACTCTGCCTATTGTCAGTCTGAATCAGGGTTTCGGTCAATCCAATGGAGGTTTCCATATTAAGATAATTCCGGAACCTGACCGGATAGTAGAGGGTCGGAGTGAGTTCCATCACCTGTCCCCGATCCAGATTGGTACGCCAGTAATTATTATAGGTAGAACCCCATTGAAAAAACAATCCCTTCCAGAATTCCTGTTTAATACCGTCAAAACGGGCATAGGGGAGTTGATTCAAGGTGGTATTGGTTTCGGGCAACTCCTGGTAATAGGTGAACCCGCCGGTAAAATTATAAGTGCCCAGATTTTTGGTGATTACTGCGGCATTCCGCCTGATGAGCTGGGTTTCATCGTCCAGATCCCGATAAAACTCACTCAAAAAGGTCCGCCGGTTACGATCCAGACCGTTGGGTGTGCCCCGGAATTCTTTCAAATAATCCCGGTCGCTGACCCAGTCCAGATCCATTTTCAAATCCATGTTGGCCGGCAGGCCCTGGTTGATCTTGGAACGAAACCAGTACCGATCCGAATAGGGTTTGCTGATGTTTCCCTTATTAAATTCTTCCTGGCTCAATCCATCTTTAAAAAAATAATCCACTATCAGGGTGCCTTTGGATTGGGGAGAAAGGACATACCGATATTCAGCCCCTTGCATGAAACCCCGGCGACTCATCATATACTCGTAAAAAGTGGCGTCGGTATTTCCGGAAATGGCCCAATAAAAAGGGAGATTCAAGGTCAACCCATCGCGGCTGGAATATCCCGGCTCGGGGATCAAAAAGCCGCTCTGCCGGGTGGTCTTGGCCGGGAAAAGGGCATAAGGCGCGTATAAAACGGGCATTTTCTTTATCCGGAAGGTTGGGTGCCAGGCCTGTCCATAACCGTCGATGGTGACCAGCAATTCCTTGGACCTGATCTCCCAGGGGACGTTTTCCCCGTCACAGGAGGTCAAAGTCCCGTTCATGATCTTATAGCTTTGTTCCCCGGTTTTCCAGATCCGGTCCCCGGTAATGTGAAAATTATTCTTTTTCAGGAAAAGCCGGCCGTTTGTGACCTCACCGGTCTGGTTTTTCAAATCAACCGTCAATTCATCTCCGCGCAGTTCATCTCCGGCTGAAATAAATTCCACATGCCCCCGGGCCTGGGCAATCATGGTCTTGTGGTTGACCTGGGCGTAATCACACTTTAAGATCCGGGGGCCTTTTTTGATGACCACTTCCCCAACGGCCGTATAGATGTCGGTATCTTTATCATAACTCAGCTCCCGGGCTTCGATGTCCCAAGGTTCTTTGGCCGTTCCTGAACCAAAGGAAAGGGGGCCGTCGGCCCCTTGGGAAGAAAGGGAAAGTCCCAAAATGATAAATGAAAAAAGAAGGATCCCAATGGTCCGGCACCGGTTGGGCATAATCAGCTCCCTGTCATCGAAAAAATAAAAACTTGCCGACTTTTTAACACATCTTTTTTTCTATTACAACTGTTTACCGCCTGATCAATAATAATTGTACTCCAACATATTTCTTGGCTATTAAAAGGCCCTATGGTATGTTCCCTGCCAGGGCGCGTTACTTTCTCCTATACCATTAACCCTTTTGCAACACATTGACTTTGGTCAATAGGTCAGGCATCTTGCCTGACAATATAACGCCAACAGGGACACCGCAAGCATGAAATCAAATAATCTCCCCGTGCCGGCCTTATCCTGCAGGGGGAGAAAAGCCTTCTTGAGAAAACAGGTTATCCCTTTGCTGCTGATCATTTTCCTGCCGGCCCTGGCCTGGTCCAACCCGGCAGAAATCCCCGACGCGGGAGAATCGCAGTTCGCCTTTGCCCGGCATCTCTTTCAACATCAGGATTATTTTCGAGCCATAACCGAATTCAAAAGATATCTCTTTCTCAATCCTTCAGGATCAAAGGCCGATGAGACCGATTACCTTTTGGGAGAAGCCCTGTTTCAAACCAAATCCTTTAAAGAGGCCCTCCTCCATTGGGAAGGGGTCCTGAAAAAAAGCCCCGCTACCCCTTATAAAGAAGAGATCCAATTCAAAGTCGGAAGGATCCTCTGGAAATTGGACCGGGAGGATGAGGCCTTGGACCTTTGGGAAAAAATCCTCCAGGAAGGCGCCTCATCTTTCAAAATCCAGGCGGCCCGATCCGTTCTTTGGGGTCTTATTACCCAAAAACGCTTTGATCAGGCTCGATTGAAATTAAGAACCTTCCCTTTGACGGATTCGGAAAAAGAGAGCCACGAAGTCTTTTTCCGGAAAGCCGAACAACTCCCTTATAAATCTCCATTAACCGCCGGGACCCTGGCAGCCGTTCTTCCGGGGGCCGGACACTGGTATTTAGATCGCCGGCAGGACGCTTTGATCGCCTTTAGCATAAACGGTCTCTTTACCTGGGCGGCCATCTCCTCTTTTCAACAGGGCAACAGCGGTCTTGGGGCCCTCTTGGGTTTTATCGAACTGGCCTGGTATTCGGGAAACATTTATAGTGCTGTAAACAGCGCCCATAAAATCAATAAAAAACTGGAAACCGATTTTATGGAAGGTTATGGGATCCGATTCGGCATCTTTTCCTCTATCCCCTCTTCACCCGGGGTCTCTTTGGTGCTGCATCGAGCCTTTTAGTTCGAAAATAGAATTTTTTGGCACGGGTCAGGCATAGCCTGACACACGGA
>CAZVHO010000194.1:0-8785 GCA_964627515.1 uncultured Thermodesulfobacteriota bacterium
TTTCATAGTACAGGCGTCTTGGCAGTGTATTTTACATTACCATTCATTGAATACCCTTTTACTTTTTTGGTTTTTCCTCTTCTTCTTCGGGAGGTTTCCGCCCCTTTTGTTTCTTTACATCTTTTTCAGAGGGACTCTGGTCCTTCGGTTTTTCGATTTGTTTTTGTACGGGACCTTTCTCTGCCGGTTTTTCCGGTGCCACACGTTCCGGCCGTGCGGCAGGCTGCACGGGCTGAGCAGGTTTTGGGGGACTCACTCGTTCAGGTCCTGGGGGTTGACCGGATTTCTCTTGCTGACTCGGTTTTGGCGGTTCGACACGCTCCGGCCGTGCAGCAGGTTTCTCCTGCGGACTCGGCCTGGCCGGTGCCACGAGTTCAGGTCGTGCGGCAGGTTTCTCCTGCAGACTCGGCCTGGCCGGTACCATGCGTTCAGGGCTTGCAGCAGGCGATCCAGGCCGAGCAGGCTGCTGCTCGGGTTTGGCGGCTACCCCGGGACGGACTCCCGTTCCCTCTCCGCGACCTTTGATTTCCTTTTGCTGAAGCTTTATTTCCGATTTCGGCCGATTCACCTCGCCGGCGGGTACGATATAGTTCGTGACCTTAGGCGTTTCGATTCGGGCCTCGTGGTTGACCCGCCCCTCCGGGATGCTCTTTACTCGTTCCCGGACCTCGGGAGCCTTTTCTTTTCTGCCCTCATGGATGATTGCCTGATTCTTCTGGATACGGTTGATCACGGTATTGTGAGGTTTCTCGTTCACCTTTACATTGGTGAAATTATACCGCTGCTTTATAGTCGTGTAATTGTTGATCACCGTATTATTGACGACCGGCGCCGCATGGTAGTCTTTGATGATAGTGGTAGGGTTTATGTTGCTCACCCGGACCTTCGTGTAATTGTTCACCCCATAGAAATTGTTCTGGTTGACCACGACGGCTTGGTTTGTGTAAGCATAATTCCGGAGATTGATGTTGATCTGGGTGATGTTGAGGTTGTTCACAACCACCCCATGAGGACCTCCCCAGTGGCGGTAGCTGTAGTACGTCTCACGCGGTGCCAAAGGCACCCATCCCACATAGTTTCCAGTATGAATCCATGAAACCCTACCGGGATACCAGTAGAAGCCCACGTCGAGGAGGGGAAGGCCGACGCGTGCACTCAGCACAGGCGGGGTCCAATACCAGGTATTCCGTACATAGACCCAATTGCCGTAATGGTGGGTGACATAACCGAAGGGTTCTGCTGGAATCCAGGTCTGATCCCCGTACCAGTCGGTCCAGCGGCCTACGGTGAAAGGCGACCAGGTAGCGACTACGGTGGTCGGCCGCCAGAACCAGCGCTCCGTACCCTCATAGGGGACCCTCTCCCACCTTCCGTTCTCATCAAGGGCATACGACTCATCTCGGAGGCCGGGCGGAAGAAACTCGACCGACCGTCCCCGGATTCTGGCCTTTGCCGCCCAAAAATTTTCCCGGCCCCTGTTCCACCGGTTCCAGTTCGGATCGACGGTTCCCTCGCCTGAGGACACCTGCTGCTGGTCAGCGAGGATCGACGGAGATCCGGCCGCCAGGTTGTATTTGGCCTCGGTTGCCGAGTGGACGAAACTTACTTTGCCTCTCAACGCGACCACTTCAACGGAGTTCTCGCCCACGTAGAAGTCGAAGGCCGTCCCGGGATAGGCCAGGGTGTACCCGAAGGGACTCGTGGCCTTGATAATTGTGTCGGAGCTTTTATTGTAAAACCGGGCCACGCCCGAAGCCACGTCCATTTCGGCCAGGTCCGTATCAAGGATGATGAACTGGATCTGTGTGCTGTTCCCGGTCCTGATCCAAACCCCGTTGGGGATGATCATCTCTGCCATCCCCCGGTCTCCTGAAAAGAATGTATCCTCTGTACCGAAGGGGGTATCCCTGACTACGGCCACCCAGTCATTCTCCGCAGGTACATAACGGAGCAGATCTCCTTCGATATGATAAATGCGACCTACCATCATAGCCGGCGTGTCTGCTGCCGAGGACGGCTGAACCATCGCCACCGCTCCAAGAAACAAACACACCACCAACCCCATCCATCTGTTCATTCTCTTTCTCCTTTGTTTATTGATCATAAAGAGAATATTTACCTCGCCTACTCCGAAGACATTGTTCATGATTGCCGTCGCGTGCTCTTTCTGCTTCTCGTTCTTCAGAGCCCAGGCAGGGTGACTTTCAAAAGTCTGAACGCTAAGAGGAAACCATGTTTGGGATAACTCATTGCATTCATGCCTCTGAAAGATCACCCCCTGGTTCTCTGGACTGGATTAACACCAGGGCCCATTCAATTTTTTCAGACAAAATCATAGTCTCTCTTTTAAAAATAAAAGATGCGCAAGCCTGTCAGCGGACCAACCCGAGAATACCAAATATGATAAGATAGATGGCAACGATATAATTCAATAGTCTCGGGACAAGGAGAATCGAGATTCCGGCGATTAGAGCAATCAACGGTTGTGGTGTTATATTGAGTTGCATGGTGTCCGGCCTCCTTTCTAAGCTCTGTCTGAGCCAATATTTCCCCAATTCATGGACTACGATTAGGGGTCTATGCGTTTTACCTAACCCTGTTTATTTCCCTTACAAGTGAATCAAGACTGCTGGAAATTTCCGCTTTTCCCTATGTTGTTGGTGTTAGGGACTGATTCATGGTCCTTAAAACCCCCTCAGATTCGCCCCAGCAGCAACAGGATGATCAAGATCAGAAGGATCAATCCAATTCCACCGCTGGGATAGGGGCCCCGAAGGAGAAAATGCCGAGGCGGGTGAACATCCTGATCCCTTTCCACAATCCGGCCCTCCTGGAAAGCCATATTGAGCCATATACTTTTTCGTTAATGAATCTTTTTAAAAAATACTACTTGGGGACCGGGAAATCTTACCTCGATCAAATCCCCTTTCATCCTGGCCACAATGGTTCCTCCGGATTTGGTGTGGATCCGCACCTCGTCGCCTTTGACGACCCAATGAAAGGCCACGGTTTCTCCGCCCTGAACCCGGCGGATACCCTCCCCACCTTTTTTCAATTCCACATACAGGTCGGCATACTCCGGCGGGTTGTTCGGTATAGGCGTGTATGTCCCCAAGAATTTATTTTCTTTGGAACAGGCGACGGTAACCAACGTCATTACCGCTATCAAAAGCATAAAGCGTTTGAAAGATCTCGGTGTTCTTGACATAGTTTCCCTCACTCAAAAGAAGCGGGTGTTATCTCCGGCGTCTTCTTCTTAACAAATACCCGCTCATGCGAAAAAAATGAATCCGGTCAAAGAAATATATCTGAAGGGTCATCAGAAGCCAAATCGTATTTTGGATGACTTTCGTCCAACCGACCGGCTCTCCTACCGCATCAAAACAACCGCAATTCATGGACACACCCCGAAAGATGGTGATGATGACCAAAAGGGTAAACAGGAAAAGGAGTCCGGATAAAATCGTTGTCGTCGCCTTGATCCTTAGACCGAAAAAAAGAAAAAAGGCGCAGATCAATTCCAGCCAGGGCAAGACAATGGCCACCAGGTTAATCGCCAGGTAGGGGATGATCCGGTAATTGGCCACGTTTTCCGCAAATAGGGCGGGATCGGGTATCTTGCTCAGGCCGGCTTGTAAAAAAACCCAGCCCATATATACTCTGAGGACCAGGGAAAGGTATTCGCTGGTCAAAACTTTCTTCATAAACGAGGTCAGACCCTTCATGAGACCACCGGGTAATAATTTTTCTTCCAGTCGGATAACCCGTCCTTCAGGATACGCACATTCTTAAACCCGCGAGCGACCAATTTTGCGGCCACCTCTTCATCATAGTGCCTGCTGATCGTCTTCCCATAGACGACGATTTCTTTGGCCTTGTCCGTTTTCCCCAATTTCATGTCATACATAAAGTCAAAGATGACCAAGGGGAGGTTCACCGCGTCCACGATGTGCTCCTGCTCATAAAAGATAGCAGGCATGGCGTCAACAATAAGGATTTCTCCCTTCTTCTGTTTCTCGAAGGCAATTGAAGGAGTTATAAAGGAAACGCCTTCAAGGGAATAGCGTTGGGGGATGAGAGGTATCCCCTTGGGGTTGGTATGATTAAAAGCCGGGCCGAACAAAAGGCTGAGACCGATTATGATGGCCAGGTCGATCCATCTCAGGCGAGAATTCTTGGAACGAAGCTCGGCCCGACCTTCCCTATAGGAACTGGCCCGGTGAAACCAGTCCGAAACCCCTTTGCCGACGGCCTCTTTGACCTCAGGAAATTCCCTCATAATGGGATTAAACCGGTCTTTGGAAATCACGATCAAACGGGTTTCTTCCACGGTCTTTACCGATGCCGGGATCGGTTCGTCCGACAAAAGGGTCACCTCGCCGAAACTCTCGCCGGGACCCAATAAGACCAACTCATGTTCGCTCCCGGATTTGCCCGTCCGAAACATCTTCACCCTTCCGGAAACGATCAGGCAACACGATTTCCCCTTCTCCCCCCTCGTACCAATGATGGTGTCGGGCGGGACAACGACCTCCTGGGCGATTTCTGAAATAGCTTCCAGGATTTCGGCATTTAAGTGGCCGAACAAACGGCTTTCGGCCAGGATCGTCAGGATATCGGGGTTTTCAACCATGATCGGATTCCGAGGGTTTTATTCTATCTATCGGTTAGCTTACTTCGCCAGTTTTCTGATCTCGATCAAAAGAGCGTCTATGTTCTCTATCCGGCCGAGATGGCTCATGAGCACCTTCCCATTTTTATCCACCGCAATGAGCAGGGGAACATTTTTTATTTTTGCGCTGGTCTGGATTTCTTTCTTGGGATCCAAGAACAAGGGGAATTCTACCTTGAACTTCTGTTGGTATGCAGCCAGATCCTTGGGGTCGCTCCCCATCTCAATACCCGCCATTTTGACATTTTTACCCAGGTCCTTGTCTTCCTGAATAAATTTAAAAAGCCGGTTGACAATAGGAGCATTCCCTTGACAGACCGGGCAAAAAACATCAAAAAACTCGATCACGATAAGTTTCCCCTGGATCTGTGACCAGGAGAAAGGCTTGGTACCCTTGATCCCCAAATACGTTTTTATTTCGGGCGAATCGGGCATGGTTAATTGAAACCCCGGCAGTGTGCTTCCCAGAGAGATGGCTTCTACCGGATAAACCATAAAAAAAGACAGGTTCAACACGATGGAAGCTATCAGAGCCAAACTTTTACCCACTATTTTTACCCTATTCATTTTCTTTCCCTCCTTATAGCAGGACGTTAGACCGGCGATGGCAACGTTTCAGGTTTTCTTGACCGCTTTCCGGCTCAGCGACTGCTATCGCCACGCCACTCGACAGCGCTGAACCGGGTTTTGCCAAGTAATGTGTAAACGAGGCTGACGGTTCCCACCGTCTGGTGACTGTCGACCCGGTCGGGATAGTGCGCATTCCGGATGGAGGCGACGTATTGGATCCCGAGGGCGTGACGGCCGTAAATGCGAAAAGTGAGTCCCGTGTTCAGGCGGTTGACGACCTCCCTTCCCCCCGGTTCGCTGCCGCCAAGACCGGTTATATAATACGTGCGCCCTGTTAAGTCAACCATGGCCCTGTCGCCAAGGATGAGGCGGAGCCCGAGGAGCCCCTGCGGGGCGACACCGTAGTGGTAGTCGCGGTCACCTATTTGGGCGATATTGCCGGCCGCGGCATAGCCGATGCCGCCGAGAGCCGAGCCCTGGAGCGCCACCGCTCGCGAAAGCCACCATTGAAAGGTAGTACCAAGAGAGACGGACGTGCTTGAAACGCGGAAGATGTGCGGCGATATGTAGTCATAACCACCGTAGAGACCCCATATTCCGCGATAGGCCTTGCCGGCCTCGTAGTCCTTTCCGAGGAGGAGGCCCCGGATCATAAGGTTGTCGATAGGGTTATCTCCGCTGCTGACGCTGGTCATTTCAAAATGGAAGTAGTCGAAAGGACGCGTATAGCTATAGCCGGGCTTTCCGGGGAGCCCGTAGGCCATGATATAGTCCGCGGTCACTTCGTTCCGGTTGATGCTGCTCAAGCCGCCTTGGTCGTTCAGGGACGAATTCAGACTTGCGCCGAGTCGCAGGCGCCAGAAGGTGGCCGGATTATGGCTCGGAAACACGGGCTTGAAGCGGTTTCCGAAGGCCAGACGATTGAAACCCGTGGGTGGTGAAATCGCCGCCGCGCCCAGCTCGCGCCAGAACCCGGGTTTACCCCCATCGCCCTCGAGCACCAAACCGGCCATCCGGAACAAGGCTTCCCCGAAAAAACTCCCGGCAATGCCGCTGGCGATCTGATCATTGGTGGAGGGCGGGGTGTTCTCTCCGTATGTTTCCCAGAGAAAACTGCCCGCATTGGAATAAAGGAGCGACTCCCAGTAATTGAGGCCGGCCGATCGCGCGAATCCATGGTACATGGATCCCTGATAGGGATGGTTGAACTGGTTCATGGCGAAGGCGTCCGTGTCGACCCCCCAGGGCCCGTGGAAGACGTGGTCCCGGAAGGTTTCCAGGTTCGTGTCGTAGGTTTTTTTCCCTCCCGACATCTCGTTGGGGTAGACGAGCCGGTCAAACCCGTTGAGGAGAAGAATGAAGCCCGGGATTTCGAGGGCCGGGATAAGGTAGCTCTTGTTGGCCCCCGTCTCCCAAGACAGGGCCGATGTCGGCACCCCAGGCTTGTACTTCAACCCCGCTTTCCCGTCCATAGCGATATTTACGGTCCGGTTTGGGGTCCTATCGGTAATCTCCACCACATCCGGTGCCGATCCATTGTTATATCCGGGTTTTGACGCCTCGAGGGTGTAATTCCCCGGGGCTGGAATACCCACAGAATAGTTACCCAAGGCATCGGTAGTCCCTGTTCCTGCCAACGTACCGGACCTTGCATCTTTTGCCGTGATGATTACCCCTTCAATGCCCTGGTTGTTTAAGAGATCCTTTACGGAACCGGAGATGCGGCCTTCTTGGGCAAAGGCCCAGCTACTGAAAGCAATTACTATACCTGCCAGGAGCACTGCAAGAATCGCCTTAAATGCTTTTCTTGGGCGTTGCATGACTTTTCCTTTCTTCCCGACTATTAAAGGTAGTAATCAGAAAACGATTAAGATGGTATACGGATTAGATCTTAATGGAATCCCGTATACCATCGGGTTGAACGAAGCCACGCTTCAAACCCAAAGAAATTAAACGGAGCGTCTTCGATTATTAAATCGCAAAATATTAAGGATAGGGGGCACCTATTTAACGATCAGGTCATTCTTTACCGATTGGACCCCTTTGACGCTACGGGTGATTTCAACGGCTTTATCGACGGCCTTTTGAGTATTAACAAAACCGCTCAGTTGGACAACGCCCTTGTACGTTTCGACACCAATCTGGAATGACTTGAGAAAATCATCTGCTGCCAGCAGCGATTTTACCTTGGTCGTGATGACCGAATCGTCAACGTATTCACCTGCACTTTCATGTGTGCGCGTCGATGCACAGGCTGCAAAGGAGACGATCAAGACAAGAAGAACAAAATAGCGAATAACAATATCTTTCTTTTTCATAACGATTACTCCTATCTATAATTTATTGGTTAAATGGTTGGTTGCGCAATTTTTTCTACCTGAAGGATGCGTAAAATTCGGCTACATTTTTCCCGGATCGGCCGCCCCCCCCCAAACCTTACCTCCTCTGAAAAGGGACCAAATGGCTACAATCGTCTGCGACCCTGAATAACCTGGATCAGTATCACGACGATGGCGATAACCAGCAGGATATGAACGACCCCACCCATCGTATAACCGCTGATTAGTCCCAGAAGCCACAGAATTAAGAGGATCACAAATATGGTCCAAAGCATTGATGTCTCCTTTCCGGCAACCAAAGTGCCTATTTGGTGTCAGGTCGCGGTATAAAGCTTAACGGTCCAGGGGTACCGACTATTTATTTTTGGGGCTCCGTCTTTTTGCCGAGCCTTGAAAGCTCACGGCCAATTTCTTTGATACCTTTGCCTACCTCTTCAGCGCCATAGCCTGTTCCTTTTAAGAGTTTACCGCCGACCATACGCACGGTGTTTACGACTTCAGCCGCACCTGTTTCCAGCTTGCGACCGGACCACTTGGCCGTTTGCTCCAGGTACTGTGCTGAAGCGGTAAGTGCTTGTCCGGTCTCCTTGGTCTTTTGCTTCGCCCAGGATTCAGAGGCCTTCAGATAGTGGTGATTGGCCAAGGCCTGATAGGATCTCGAAAAGGTTTCTTTGAGCTTCTCCTCTGAGGTCACCGCTCCTTTTTCAACGTCCCCGGCTAAATTCTCTAATTCTCGAATAGATGCCTTTAAGCCCTCTTTCCCATCCTTTGTTGCCTCTTTAGCCTTCTTTTTTAAAAATCCGGCACCTTTACGAATTTCAGTTGCGGCTGCCTTTAGGTCTCTCTTCAGAAAGAACTCATCGGCTTTTTGAAAGGAAGATTCCGGTTCCTCTGCTTTAACCGATGGAGTTTGAGAAGTTTGGGCGTTTGTTCCTGGAGAAAAAGCCCAGGTGATAATAAGAAAACATATAAAGATAATTAAACAAAATGGTTTGTGTTGCATGGTTTTTCCTCCTTTTTAGGTTTTATTCTTCTATTGATCCCAACCCGGACCAGCCGGAGCCAAAATTGGTTATCTCAAACATCGGGAAGATTTTCATTTGGTCCGGTTAGAGGGCCTGTTTTTTATAAATTCTTTCCAATTTGCGTAGATTTTTATTCTTAAGTCACTAATGAATCAATAGGCTATCCATTACTTCTCTTT
>CAZVHO010000195.1:0-8768 GCA_964627515.1 uncultured Thermodesulfobacteriota bacterium
CGTCCCCTTTTAATCCGGTCCCAAAGACCCCGGGGAACCCATAACCCTTCATAGGGACAATGCTCCAGACAGCAGTAGCATTCGATGCACAGTTGTTGATTTATAGTCAGCCCCGGGTCGGTCAAATTCAAGGCCTGGGCCGGACAGGCCTGAACGCATAAGCCGCATTTCTGACACTGATCCTTCTTTATCTTGGGTTTCGCTTCATACAGCCAGTCAAAGGCCCGCCCGATCAACCAGGTTGGTATGATCCTCTCGGCCCATTCCCTGGTCCTGGTGAAAGGGTGTTTAAAGCCGGGGATAGGCAGGTCTTGCCAGGAAGTCCCCGGAAGTTCGATCCGGGACGGATCGGCCATCCCCAGTCCTGCTTCCGCGGCTTGAACGATTGTGGGAACTCTGGCCGGTTCAAATCCCATGATGAAGGCTGCAACAACATCCAAAGCCACCGGATCGGTTGAGGCCAGGAGCCGGTTGACCGGACGGGCCTGGCCGTGGGTCGGACCGGTCCCTTCCATGGCCATTATGCCATCCATGATATGCAAGGCCAGAGGTACCTTCATTTTGATTCCGGACATGATATCGGTCAGGGCCTGGGCCATGGCCGGTCCGGTGGGTGCGATCAAATGGACGGACCGCTTCAGGGACCCGGGTAACAGCCCCAGATAATTCTTTATGGCTCCGGTTATCCCGGTCAGGATATGGGTTTTTAACTTGGGCAGGTTGATTATGACGTCAATCCGGTCCAACAGGGCAGTGGCCTTGAACCGGGGTAACAGTTTTCCCCGTGGGTTATGGATGTCCATAACGCCGAGTTTTTCGAGATTAACCAATTCGGCCCCAAGGGTGTCAGCCGCCCGGTCCAAACCCATCAGGGCAAAAGCGCGCTGGGATTTCCCGTAGGAGCCCAGTCCGCCGGAATCGGCGATTAACAGGTGCACCTTATGACGATTAAGGAGGTAACGGCCCACAGCCTCCACCACTTCCATCCGGGTATTAACGGGCTGGTCCGGACCATGATGGGCCGAAAGACAATTGGGTTTGAGCAGGACCCGGGCACCAGGGGGCAAGGGAAGGGGCTCCAGGCCGGAGAGCATCTTCTCCACCGCTTCAAATACGTTTTCAGGTGCATAATCAGGGCAGCGGCTGACCCGGACAGGGACAGGAGGAACGGACATGAGTTTTACCGGTCTATCCTTCAGGGTTGTATGGGTTGAGCAACCGGATCCGGTATGGAAGAAGCCCCGGCTTCTTGCCTGATGTCGTCATAGAAATGGACCAGGGTGGTTGCCAGATAGGGCATAATCCACAGGAAACCGATGCCCAGGGTTACAATTCCCAGAAGGAACCATCCAAAAAATCTCCAGAAAAGGTAGAACAGCTTTAAGCGATGGCCTTGCATCAGGGCCTTGCTCTTTCGCAGGACCTCCATCCCTTCCATCTGCGGGTTATCGGCCAGGATGAAAAAGGATTGGGAATAGGATAAGGCGGCTATAATGCCCGGTACAATCAGAAGGAGAGCCCAGAGTAAGATATAGACCGCCATCACCACATAAGCAATCAGGGACTGGACAAAATGCTGGAATCCGTCAAACAATTGGGAAAGTTGGGCTTCCTTTTTCCTGGAAAAGGACAGAAAGAAAACCGACCAACCCAGGAGCAAAGGGCCTCCGAGGATCAGGTTCCCGATTCCCCCCACCGTGGGGATGCATTGGATCAGGGCCATAAGGATTACATAGACGGCGTTTCCGACAACCGCCAATCCCCAACGTCCTTTCAGGGATTCTCTGGCCTGGGTCATCAAATAGCGATTTGTGGTCTCCATGACAAACCTCCTGACTGTGGTTAAAGGGGTTCTGTATCCTTAGAATTGAATCTCAGCTTAAACAACTTTACTCAAGCCGGGAGGGGTGGTCAAGAAAGAAAAAACAGGGATAGGGTGCTTTGGCAGTGGAAAGGGAAAAAAACAGGGCTGTTTTTCACACCCTATTTCTCTCATTCAAGAAGATCTCTTTCAGTTTATACTTTTCCACCTTGTGGGTCGGTGTTTGGGGCAGGGCCTCAATAAACCGGATATGTTTGGGCCACATGTATTTAGGCATTTCGGCCTCGATCCAGGGTCTGAGTTCATTTTCCGACAGCTTTTCTCCCGGTGCGGGGACGATATAAACGACGATATCGTCTTCCAATCCCTTTTCGGCCGGAACCGGAAAGGCGGCAGAAACGGCTATCTTGGAATGGGCATTGATCATATCCTCAATCTGAAAGGATGAAATATTTTCCCCCCGGACCCGGATGAATCCCCCCATGCGGTCCACAAAATAAAAAATTCCCTCTTCATCTTTGTAAGCGCCGTCTCCGGTGTGAAACCAGAGATTCCGGAAGACTTCCTTCGTGGCCTCCGGCCGGTTCAGATATTCATCCAGTAAAACATAAGGCAGTCGGCTCCGTAAGACAATCTGCCCGTATTCTCCGGGGGCCAGTTCTTCATCATGTTCATTGACAATAGAAACCTCATGAAACATGCAGGCCTTACCCATGAATCCTTTTTTGACCGGAACGGTTCCGGGAAGCACCGGCAGGCCCAACCGGCCGGCAATGGCGATGATTTCATCCCTTGAAAAACCCTTCTGGAATTCTTCGGGGGTCCCGTGGCCGTCAAGGGATTCATCGATCATGGCCGCACAGGCATAACCAATCTCCGTGGCCCCATAGCCGACATTTACAAAATCAATACCGAACCTCCTGGCAAAAAGGTGATGGTATTCAGGCAGGGGCTGCATGTGGACCCTTCGAAGGGTATTATGCCGATCTTCCGGTTTTTCCGGGGGTTGAAGCAGCCAGGGCATCATCACATCCAGCAAAAGGCAATAACTGGCCCCACTGACTCGGATCCGGTTCCAGAATTCCGAAGCACTGAAGCGGTCCCAGACCGCCACCGTACACCCCTGCCAGGCTGCACGTCCGACCAGGGAAAAGGCCCCACCCACGTGGTAAAGGGGCAGGTCACAATAAACCACATCATCGGGATGGAGGAGCTTTACCCCGTAATAACAGTAATTCTGCAGCCAACGACAAGACTGGACCACCCCTTTGGGCGGGCCGGTAGTGCCCGAGGTATAGATAATATTGGCAGTATCCCAATAGTTAAGGGGGATATTGGGGTTCGGATGGTCTCCGCTTAACAGGTCAGCCCAGGGGGTCCAATGGAACTTCTGATCCAAAACCAGTGCAGGATCATCCTCCTTGAAATCATGATCGCCTTTTTCGGGGTGATAAAGCACAATGGGGAAATCACCGATTTCCGCTTTTATCTGGTTTAATAGGGGTTCCCGCCCTTTTTCGGTAATCAGAAGCCTGGGTTTGGTATCGTTGAGCTGATACGATAGAAGGCGTCCTTTATAAAGAAAATTGATGGGACAGAATACAGCTCCGATTTTCCACAAGGCGAACATGGCAATAATGATGACGGTGGGGTTGAGCAGAAAGAGAGAGACCCGGTCCCCTTTTTGCACCCCCATGGCTTGCAGGTGGAAAGCCAGATTGTTGGCTAATTGATTAAATTCTTTATAGGTTAGCTGCCGGTCCTCTTCGCCGTAATAGAAAAACGTCTTTTCCGGGATAACATCGGCCCACTCCTCCAGCTTTCTGACCAGAAGTCCCATTCGATCCAATTCCTGCTGCAGATCTTTCGAATCCATGATTTTGTCCCTTTAGATTTTGTGCCAGTTTAGCTTTTTGAAAAACTATTTTCACCGCAAAGGCGCAGAGAACGCAAAGAAGATTTTTTTATTGTTTGCCCCGCCGGTGGCGGGGCAAACAATAAATTTCCTTACCCTGCTGCCGGCTTCCAAACGGAAGCCTTTGTTTAAGGTCGACGAAGTCGACCGCGTAATTATTTGGCCGGGGGTCCCGCCTGGGCGGGATTAGAACAATCCCGCCTCTCACGGGATTGTTCTAAAAAAATTCTCTCTGCGTTCTTGGCGTCTCTGCGGTGAACAAAACCCCTCTTTTTAAACACCCAAAGTGTTACGATTTTTTTATCATATTGAGACCCTGGCCACAACCGTCTTTTTCTATCCGGAAGGGGGCGAGGCGGCCAATTCTTCGGGGTTTTGAGGAATCTGCTCGACCTGTAAATATCCCAGGAGATCCTTATAAGTGTCGGGCAATTCTATCTGGGATTTAAGATAGCTGGGTGTCGGGTATCTCATGCCGGCCCGATAGGTTTCTTCCAGTCCCCTTAAAATCGCCTCCATCCGGCTCATGGGAATGGAGAAACAGACCTCATGGTCCTGGGTGGCTGCGAATATCCTGTCCCCGGCTCCGGAAAGGATAAATTGACATTCATCGGTCAGGAGGGTTTTCGATATATAGGTTCCGCAGCCGGCTGCCCCGTAGCTGGAAGAAACAACCGGGTCCCCGGTCAAATAAATACAACTTTGGACCAGCCGCATCGCCTGTGCCGGATTGCCATAGACTATAACCAAGTGGGGTTCAAAGTCGGCGGTATTCAGGGGGGCCGAGATCAGAAATTTATATTTCCCCCATTCCAATTTTGGAAGATTCCTGGCGATTTTGGCCCGGGCCTCCCTGGTTCTCACCCAATAGGGGACCTCGATAGTGCCGTCTAAAAATTTTGGTTTCGGAGGGACGAACCCCAGGGCCACGGCCCCGAGGGGGCAGCTCATATCCTCCCTCCCCTGGACAACCCTCCATCCGTAGCGCCGGGAAAGGGAAATGCCCTGGCATACCGGCATGGGCATTCCGCTGGATTTTTTTAACCCTCCATCCCCGGTGAGTTCCTGCTCGGATTCCAACATCCTGACCGCCACCGGGAAGGTCGATAATCGCAAATATCGATTGAGTTTGTTATCCATCTCCGTAAAGTTCATCAAGGCTTATCCTCCTTTGGACAATTCAAAGACAGGCGATTTGACGGGAGTTCAACCACAGCCTGACCTGTAGTGGTGATCCCCCCCCATTGGTTTTTACAGAAAAGGTCCAACTCAACCAGACACTTTTCGCCCTCCCGCCTTTTCCCAATAACCTTTCCATGACACCAGGTCGTATCCCCAAACCGGACCAGGCCCCTGAGACGGGCCGCCAGTTTTTTCAGAAAGCCGAAATCACTCATCCAGTTGGTAATCAGATGGCCCAGCCAACTGACCCGTTGAAAACCCAAATCCAGGGGAAGGGAGGAGCCCATCAGAATTCTGGCCGCCGAAGGCCAAAAATGAGAATTGGCAATCGGCTCAGGACTCCCCGAATCCGGATCAATATAGGAAAGACCGGGGTTGGCCCGCAAGTGCAGCAATTTCGGACCATGGGCCAATTCGATGCGGTGCCAGCCGGTCCCCATGGCCCAGGCCACCATATCGGAAATAGACAACGGTCCTTTGACCACCGGTTTCAACTCCTCACCCAATTTTACTTCTTCGAAAAATCTGGGAATGTTCCCTCTGATCTCCTCAGCTTCAACAGCCGCATAGATTTTCCTTAACGCATCTTCACTGTAGGGCTGGGATCCCTTTTGGGCCGGTTCTTTAGTCGTCTCATTGCGTTTGCTTTGACCCGGCTTTATTTCCGTACGCATCATATTCCATTGGCATTGTCCGACGGCTTCCCCCCTTTGATTGGAATAACGCAGAATACCGGATTGTAATAAACGGCGCCGGCCGTTATTATCCGGCAAATCTTTAAGCTCCAGGAGCCTATTGGTCACGGAAAATCGATCATTGACCCGGATCGGTTTAAACCATTCCCATTCAGAGCCCACAAAGGTTGAAATCAAACCAGGAAGTCCGATAATGGCCTGACCCTCAGATACGGCGTTCAAAAAGAACGGCGGGGCAATAATGCCGCCATAAGGGCTCTTTTGAGCATAGTCTTCATCCCGCCAGAGGGGATTGGGGTCACCCAGCCCGTTGGCGAAGTGTCTGATGGCATCCCTGGTGGCCCATTCGTTCCCCTGTGGGGGGCGGATGATCTTCCCCACCTTGTCCCGGTTATATTTTGCAATCCCCTTGTCGATAATCTCTTTCAGATCCGTCATGCTGCCTCTGTGATTTGCTTCAGATACCAATTTTTTTATATCAACGATGGTTACTCGAAGACCCCTTCAGCCGAATACTTCTTGAATTCCTGGTCGGAAAGTCCAAGGATATTTTTACAAATATATTCGGTATGTTCTCCCAGACAGGGAGAACGAAAAATTTCCTGAGAGGCATTGGAGAATTCAATGGAATGGGGGGCATAATCAACGGCCCCCATTTCCGGATGCTCCAGCCTTCGGTAATAATGGGTGTATGTTAACTGGGGATCATGCCCCAGGTCCTGGCCGTTATTAGCCACCCCGGCCGGTACGCCATGACTTTGCATTCGAGCCATGACCCATTCCGCTTCCCGCTGCCGGGTCCATTCTTCAATTAACCGGTTTAATTCCCCTTCGTTTTGCTTCCGTTCCGACAGGGAGGCAAATTCAGGCCTTTTCGTCCAGGGGAGATGGTCCAGGGCCTCACAGAACCCCTGCCACTCTTCTTCGTTAAAAACGCTGATAGCACACCACCGGTCCTTCCCTTTGCAGGGGAAAACGCCGTGCGGGGCTGCACGATTTGATTTGTTGCCGGAACGGATGGCTGTTCGTTGATTGGCCCCATATTCCAGAAGGGCTGGGGAGACGAACTGCACACTGGCCTCAAGTTGGGCCGCATCAATAAAGGTTCCCTTACCGGTGCGCCTCCGGTACTCCAGGGCGCTTACCAGGGCCAGGAGGTTCAACCGGGGGACCAGATAATCGGTGTAGGAGCCATAGGGGCCGGTAGGGGGCCGATCCGGCCAGCCACACAGGTAGGTCAGACCGCTTATTGCGGTCAGGGGGACACCGTAGCCGGGCATGGACCTCAAGGGGCCGGTCTGCCCGTACATACAGGAACTCAACATAATGATATCCGGCCTGATCTTTTTTAAATCCTCATAGCCTAATCCGTAGCGATCCATGACCCCGGCAGTATAACTATCCAGCACACAATCACTTTCGGCCACCAGTTTTTTGGCAATATTCACCCCCTCGGGATGCTTCAGGTTCAAGGCCAGGCTGTACTTGTTGGCATTTTCCCGACCGAAAAAGAGTGAATTGTCCAGGTCCACCCGGTCATCTTTATAAGGGGTCATGGTCCGGATGATATCCGGCCGGGTTTTGGTCTCTATCTTAATGACCTCGGCCCCGTAACCCCCGGCCCAACTGGTGGTCAAGGGACCCACCACGGCCCAACCGAATTCGATGATACGAATGCCTTCCAGAATTTTATTATTCATCCATTGCACCCTATAAAATAGCTCAAAGCTGAAAGCTCAAAGCTCAAAGGGAAATCCTTTTCTTTACTTTCTGTATTTTGGATGCCGAACTCCGAACATTATTTTCATATTAAGCCCTCAGGTCCCCCTGCAGCGGGCACCACGAAACATGAAAATAGAATCAAGGCCCAGGTTTTTCATACTTGAAACTTGCATCTTGCATCTTGAAACTTTATTTTTGAACTAAATGACCCCATCCTCTTTTAACCGCACCAGATCTTCTCCCGATAGCCCGAGTTCATTTACATAGATTTCCTCGTTGTGTTCCCCGATCAAGGGGGCCCGTCCCCTGACCTGGCAAAGTTCCCCTTCCACTTTGATAAAAGGCCCGGGATAATCCAGGGTATCCTCAAGATGGGTATGTGCGACCCCGGCCCAAAAATTTCTTTCCTTGAGCTGCTGATCGTTTAGCACCCCATGGGCATCATTGACCGGATAGACCATTACCCGTCTTTTTATGCCGCCTTCCCAAAGTTCTTTCTGGGTGCGGCCTTTGAAAAATTCGGCGATCGGTCCGACAATGTGACGGTCAATGTCTTCTTGAAGGGTTGTTCCAATATCAAATTTAGGCCAATCCATGTTCTTCATGACTTCACTGGCCAGACCTTCTTCATCCAACCATTGAGTGAGGGCCGGATTACTCACGGCACCCATGGCCCCTCCAAATAAATAGAAGGCCACATAGCCGTCCCGGCAGGGCCAGATGAGGGGTGTCGTGGTCCCCAAAGGCGGTATCCTGAGGGCGCTTCCCGGTCTTCTGAGGATCTTTCCTCTGGCATCCCAGAGGATGTGGGCCGTATAGGCCACACGTTCCATGGCCTTGAGGATCGAGACCTGGACCCGCTGTCCCTCCCCTGATCGACCTCGATGGAAGAGGGCCATGACCGTGCCGGCGGCCCCGTCGGCACCGGCGTGCAGGTATGATTGTTCCAGGCTTATCCTGACCGGAGGCCGGTCCGGATCCCCGCAGATAAAGAGCAGGCCCGATAAGGCCCAGAGGATAAGATCCGATCCTTTATAATCCCGGTAAGGTCCCTTATCTCCGAAAGGGGTGATGGAAGTCATAATCAGGCCGGATTTTATCAGGCATAACGCTTTGTAGCCGAGCTCCAGGCCATCCAGTGTGCCGGGTGGAAAGGATTCCAGAACACAGTCCGCACCTTTGACTAATTCCCGGAAAATTTCTTTTCCTTTGGGTCGAGTGATATCCAGGGTGATCCCCTTCTTGCCGGTGTTGAGGGAAAACCAGAAAAGGCTTTTCTCCGGATCCTGAATATCATGATAGAAGGGACCGATATTCCGGGCCGGATCCCCCCCGGGTTTTTCGACCTTGATCACCTCGGCCCCGAGATCCCTGAGGAACTTACCGCAGATCAGTCCCTTTTCATCGGTCAAATCCAGGATGCGATAGGGGC
>CAZVHO010000196.1:0-7036 GCA_964627515.1 uncultured Thermodesulfobacteriota bacterium
AATCCAGACTTAACGGGATTGAGGGATACCCCATGGCTTTAACCGTGTAATCCGTGAAATCCGTGCCAAAAATTTATTTTCGAACTAATGGAATGAGAATCTTTTAATGACTATCGAACTTATGGCCCCCTTCCTGATCGGACTGTTCGGCAGCCTCCATTGCCTGGGGATGTGCGGTCCCCTGATCATGGCCTTTTCTATGCACATCAAAAGCCCTCCAGTCTCGGCCGGGGGCGAAAATTCGTCTCCCTGGAGCCGGGACCTTTTCCATCATCTGGCCTATCACTTCGGAAGGCTTTTGACCTATGGCCTTTTGGGGGGCCTGGCCGCGGCCCTGGTCAATATCGTCGGCTTTAATCTCTATTTGAATGTCCGCGGTGTTTTTATCCTGGCCGGCGGGGGCCTGATCAGCCTCCTGGGCCTGGTATTTTTGCGGGTCATCTCCCTCCCGGATCTTTTCAGCCGATTTTCCGGGGTTCCTCAGGTCTTCTGGAAACGGATCGTTCCTCCCCTGTTTCAATCCTCCGGGGTTGTTCCGAAAATGGCCCTGGGGCTGGCCGGCGGCCTTTTGCCCTGTTGTCTCTCCTGTTCCATGCTCATCAAGGCGGCCACCACTGAAAATTGGGGCCAGGGATTTATGACCATGGTCGCTTTTGGCCTGGGCACCGTTCCGGCCCTTCTGGCCCTGGGAATTTCCGCTTCCCTGCTGACCTTGCGGACCAGGATGATCGGGGAGCGGATTGCCGGTCTTTCCGTTGTCGCCATGGGTCTGATCCTGGTATTCAGGGGGGTGCAGCTTCTGATATGAAGAAAGATGCAGGTTGCAAGTTGCAATAAGAATCTATGCCTCGTCCGGGAGTCTCCCAGAAGATGTGGCCCCTTAAGGGGCAGTTGACTTAAAATCAACTCCCAAGGCTCGTTTTCGTCATTCCGGGCTTGACCCGGAATCCAGGTTCAATGGTCTGGTTCCCGGTTTCCACCGGGGTGACGGAGAAGGAGACTGATTTCGATAAGATAACCCACATCGACAAAACTTTGTCGATGTTGAGGCACAAAGCGCCTAACCAAATATATTGAAATTTTTCTGTTACCAGTTACCAGTTACGAGTTGCGGGATGCGAGATACGGGTTGCGAGATCCAAGATACGGGCTTTGTAAAATGCCAATTATGCGGCCTGCCTGTAGGCCGTTCCGGGGTGCAGGAACAGCAGGGAGAGATGACTCTCCATTTCTGCTGTTTCGGCTGCCGACAGGTGTTTCTAATCCTTTCCAGCCTTCCCGGAGGGGCGGGGGCCGATTATAAAAATTCAGATCTCTACCGTCTCTGTGAGGCCAATGGCCTGATCGGAAAAGATTTTGCAGACCCGGTAAAAAACCCTGCACCCAGGCAGGGATCCGATAAAGAAGTGGGGGAAGCCCCAGATCCGGAAGCCCCTCTGGCCAGGGAATTGATTTTCAAGGTGGAGGGGATGTGGTGCAGCGCCTGTTCCTGGTTGATTGAAGCGGTCCTGAGCAAGGTCTCTGGCGTAGTGAAGATCAAGGTCTTTTTCGCCTCCGACCTGGTCCGGATCGATTACCTTCCCCACCGGGTGACGGTCGAGGACATCCAGACCCGGATCTCCAGGCTGGGGTACAGCACCTCCCTTCTTCAGGACCCGGGGGAAACTGCCGGGGAAAAGAAAAGGGTTCAACTGCGTCTGGGCCTTTCGGCCATCCTGACGGTCCACATCATGATGATCTCCCTGGCCCTTTATGCCGGATTTTTTCAGGATCTGGGGACCGAGGCCATAGGCTATCTTTCTTATCCCCTTTTTTTCCTGACTACGCCGGTCCTCCTTTACGGAGGATTCCCCATTTTTAAAAAGGCCCTGAACGGACTGCGCTTCGGAAAGCCCACCATGGAGGTCCTTATTGCCCTGGGCGCCCTGTCAGCCTATTTTTACAGCCTCATCCAAATGGCGCGGGGCAGTCTCCATCTTTATTTCGATACGGCTGCCATGCTGATCGTCCTGGTCCTGCTGGGGAAGTATCTGGAGTCCGGGGCCAGGGAAAGGATTTCCCGGGGCCTGGTGGAACTCTACCATCTGGCCCATCAGAAGGTCCGCCTGCTGACCAACAAAGGCGAAAAATGGCGGGCCGCTGATCAAGTCCGGACAGGGGATGAATTCCAGGTCCTGGCCGGGGAAAGGCTGGCGGTGGATGGCCGGATTATTTCCGGCCAGGCCGGGCTGGACGAATCCTTTTTGACCGGGGAGTCCCGCCCGGTAAAAAGAGGGCCCCACGATCAGGTTCGGGCCGGTTCTTTACTCCTGGACCACTCCCTCATCCTCCGGGCTACCCATACAGGGGCTGAAAGCGCCATCGGCCGGATCATTGCCCTGATGCAGGAAGGCCTGTCAGGAAAAACCCATTTCGAGCAGTTAGCCGACCGTCTGACCCGCTGGTTCGTGCCCGCCCTCCTGTTATTGGCCGGTGCAACCGCCCTTTACCTGGTCTATCAAGGCCGGTCCCTGGAAGAAGGTCTGCTGCGGGCCGTGACCATCCTGGTCATTTCCTGTCCCTGCGCCCTGGGGATTGCCACCCCTTTGGCCAAAGTAGCTTCCATTGGGGCCGGGAGGCTCCGGGGAGTCCTTATCCGGGATCCGGCAGCCCTGGAAAAAATAAAAAAACTGGATGTTTTGATCTTTGATAAGACCGGGACCCTGACCGAAGGCCGGTACGCCTTGCGGGAGATGGTCTTCCTCGGACAGTCAAAGGAAGAGGGCTGGCAGAAGATCGCCTCGGTGGAAGCCCTCTCTGATCACTTCCTGGCCAGGGAGGTTCAAAACAAGGCCCGGGAATTTTCCCTTTTCCTGGGAGAGGTTACCGGGTTCCGGAAACTGGCCGGGATGGGGGTCAAGGGGGTGGTGGACGGTTGCGCAGTAGTCATAGGAAACAGCCGGTTGATGCACTCCCAGGGGCTGGATCTTCCAAAGGCCATTGAATCACAGGCCGAATCCCTGGAGGCCAGGGGACCAACGGTCGTCTTTTTCGGCTGGCAGGAGCGTGTTCAGGGCTGGATGGCCTTTGGCGATGTCTTGAAAGAAAAGGCCGGTCAGACCGTGGCGGCTATCCAACAAAAGGGACTTCAGACCTGGCTGGTTTCCGGGGACTCGCCGGAAACCACCGGAGCCATGGCCCGGGAACTGGGCATATTGTCCTTTGTCGGTCAGGCCTTGCCCCAGGAAAAGGTGGGCATCATCAAAGACCTGCAGCGTCAGGGACACCGGGTGGGCATGATCGGCGATGGGCTTAACGACGCCGCGGCCCTGGCCCAGGCTGATGTGGGTTTTTCCCTGGGGGCCAGGGGGGGCCTGTTGGCGGAGGCCTCGGATATCACCCTGTTGACCGATGATCCCTGGAAGATCCGGGAGGTGCTTGACCTATCCAGCCTGACGGTTAAAGTCATCAGGCAAAACCTCGGTTTTGCCTTTTTTTATAATTTGCTCGGAATCCCTCTGGCCGTCACCGGCCTGTTAAATCCCTTGGTGGCCGTTCTGGCCATGTTTGCCAGCAGTCTGACCGTAGTCGGAAACACTCTGAGAATTTATAAAAAAGGACAAACCCTTGACAAGTAAAAAGGCCCTTGATATAAGGTTAATCCAATAAAATTATGGTTTCTACCTGTTAAGGCTTTCGTTCCGGTCAATCCTAAAAAGAGGAGAAAAGGCATGAAAGAATTCAAACAAATTCTGTTCCCGATCGATTTTTCCGAATCTTCCCCCAAGATACTGCCCTATGTATTGACCATGTCCAAGACCTTCGGCAGTACGGTCCATTTACTCTACGTGGTGCGGGATCTGAAATATTTATCCAGTTTTCATGTCCCCCATCCTTCCCTGACCTTGATCGAAAACGAAATCGCCGAAAGTTCCAAAAAGATGATGGAAAAGGTCTGCGAAGAAGAGCTTCAAGGATGTCCCCGCTTTGTCAAAAAGATTATTGTCGGGGATGCGGCCAATGAAATCATCCGCTATGCCCAGGAAGAAAAGATTGACCTGATTATCATGGGAACCCATGGACGAAAAGGATTGGAAAAGGCCCTTTTTGGAAGTGTTGCCGAAAAAGTGGTCAAAAATTCACCGGTGCCGGTATTGACCATCAATCCCTATAAAGTTTAAAATTTTTTCAAGATGGCCCGTGATCAGGGAAAAGCCAATGCCTTTTCAATGCGCAACGCCTAACGCCTAACGAGGAACCAGTAACCAGTAACGAGCAACGAGTTTTTGCTTATTTCCAGAATTTTACCGGAGGAATCATGAACAGCCAGACCCTTGCCTATCCCAGACCCTCTTTAAGAACCGCTGCCTATCTTGATTTTTTACAGATGTTGACCGGTGTGGGATTAATCCTTTTCATGTGGAGTCATATGATCCTGGTGGCCAGTATCAACCTCGGGGCCGGAACGATGAACGCCCTGGCCCGCTTCCTGGAGGACACTTATATGGCCCAAACCGGCGGACCGCTGATTGGAGCCACCTTTTTGGTCCATTTTATTCTGGCCGCCCGCAAGCTCCCTTTCCGAAGCCAGGAACAAAAGGCCATCTGGGAGCACAGCCGGAGGCTCCACCATCTGGACACCTGGCTGTGGGTTGTCCAGGCCGGGACCGCCATGCTCATCCTCATCATGGGTTCTATCCATATCTGGACCATTTTAACCGATCTGCCCATCACGGCGGCCAAGAGTGCGGCCCGGATCCAGGGCGGGTTCTGGCTGGTGTTTTATATCCTCCTGCTGCCCATGATCGAACTTCATGTAGGGATCGGTTTCTATCGGATCGGGGTAAAATGGGGGATAATTACCCGTTCCAACCGGCCCTTTTACAAACGTTTTGAAAATCTTTTGACCCTCTTTTTCCTGATTATCGGGGCCGTCACCCTCTTTACTTTTTACAGGCTGGTTTTATAAACCCCACAAAGCACAAAAATGGGTTTCGCCGAACGCTGACCGCTGAAGGCTGAACGCTGTTTTGTGTTAAGGAGCGCATCTTGGAAACCTATTATACCGATCTATTGTCCATTGGGGCCGGGTTGGCCGGTGAACGGGTGGCCGTGGAAGCCGCTTCCCGGGGGTTTAAGGCCCTCTGTTTGAGCATCGTTCCCCCCCGTCGATCCCATTCCTCCGCCGCCCAGGGAGGCATGCAGGCTTCTTTGGGCAATTGCTGCATGGGCGACGGCGATTGCCCGGACATCCATTTCTCCGATACCGTAAAAGGCTCGGATTGGGGCTGTGACCAGGAAGTGGCCCGACTCTTTGCCGAAACCGCACCGGTGGCCGTTCGCGAAATGGCCCATTGGGGGATCCCCTGGAACCGGGTGGTGGCCGGTAAAAGCGCCTATTACAAGGCCGGAAAGCAATACGAAAAAATCGAATCGAAGGAACGGGAAGGGATGATTACGGCCCGGGATTTCGGGGGCACGGCCAAATGGCGGACCTGCTATACCTCGGACGGCACCGGCCATACCCTTTTGTTTACCATGGATAATGTGGTGGTCCAATTGGGGGTAGTCGTCCATGACCGGGTGGAAGCCGTCTCCTTGATCCATGATGGCGTGACCTGTATGGGAGCCGTGGCCCGGGATCTTAAGACCGGAAAATTGCGGGTTTACCTGGCCAAGGCCACCTTGATCGCCACCGGCGGCTATGGCCGCCTGTACCGGGAAACCACCAACGCCGTCATCAATGACGGCTCAGGGGCGGTTATTGCCATGGATACCGGTCTGGTCCCTCTGGGGAACATGGAGGCCGTTCAATTTCACCCCACGGGAATTGTCCCGACCAATATCCTGGTCACCGAAGGCTGCCGGGGAGACGGCGGAACCTTAAAGGATGTCAATGGGGACCGGTTCATGCACGTCTATGAACCGGCCAAGCAGGAACTGGCCTCCCGGGACGTCGTTTCTCGGTGGATGACCCACCACATCCGGGAAGGAAAAGGGGTGAAAGGGCCCTATGGCGACCACCTCTGGCTGGACATCCGTCATCTGGGTGCCCATCATATCAAGACCAAACTCCGGGAAGTGGATGAGATCTGTAATAAATTCCTGGGCATCGATCCGATTACCCAGATGATTCCGGTCCGCCCGGCCCAACATTACAGCATGGGAGGGGTCCGCACCAACAAGGACGGGGCGGCTTACGGATTGAAAGGGCTCTTTGCCGCCGGTGAAGCCGCCTGCTGGGATATGCACGGCTTTAATCGCCTGGGGGGTAATTCCCTGGCCGAGACGATTGTGGCCGGAAAGATCATTGGCGAGAAGGTGGCTGATTTTCTGGAGGGCTATGAGGTCCAGTTTAAAACCGAGGCGGTCCGCTCGGCCCTGAAAAGGGATGAAGAGCGTATCGAACGGTTGATCCAAGGCAAGGACGGTCGGGAAAATGTCTTTGAACTTCGCAAAATCATGCAGGACGAACTCATGGACCGGGTGGCCATCTTTCGAAACCATCCGGATCTGAAAATGGCCGTGGAGAGCCTCCAGGTCTTATATGAACGGTCCCAAAAGGTCGGGGTTAAGTCTTATGGTCCGGGGGCCAACCCGGAACTGACCCTGGCCCTCCGTTTTAAAGGGATGGTCCGGTTAGCCCTGTGCATTGCCTATGGGGCCCTGGTCCGCACGGAAAGCCGGGGCTGCCATGCCCGGGAGGACTATCCGGAGCGTAATGACCGGGATTGGCTAAAGCGGACCCTGGCCACCTGGAAGGAGAGCGACATCCTGCCGACCTTTTCCTACGAACCTAATTCCAGGGCCTGGGAGATTCCCCCCGGAGAACGGGGATACGGCTCCTGCAAGATCATCTGCTCCGAAGATCCGGAGGTTTGCGGGCTCAAAGAACCGGAGCCGATGACTGATTTTAATGAATAAAATACCGCCGTCAGCAATCAGCGGTCAGCCGTCAGCGGAATGAAACTTCCATAGCTGATTGCTGATAGCTGACTGCTGATAGCTATCCAAAGCGAGGTTTTATTATGGCCAGAAAAT
The DNA here is from genome assembly GCA_964627515.1 of uncultured Thermodesulfobacteriota bacterium. GTDB lineage: Bacteria > Desulfobacterota > RBG-13-43-22 > RBG-13-43-22 > RBG-13-43-22 > RBG-13-43-22. The sequence goes on from CAZVHO010000196.1 coordinate 7,021, forward strand.
TGACTTTTCATATCTT
>CAZVHO010000196.1:7136-8721 GCA_964627515.1 uncultured Thermodesulfobacteriota bacterium
ATAGCTATCCAAAGCGAGGTTTTATTATGGCCAGAAAATTGACTTTTCATATCTTCCGATACAATCCCCTCGATCCCCGGTCAACACCCCACATGGATGACTTTTCCCTGAATGAAACCGACAGCCTGACCATTTTTATCGCCCTGAATAGAATCCGGGAAGAACAGGATGCCGGCCTCCAGTTTGACTTCTGCTGTCGGGCCGGGATCTGTGGCTCCTGTGCCATGGTAATCAATGGGCGGCCCGATCTGGCCTGCCATACCAAGACCAAAGATCTGCCGGAAGAAATCACCTTATTGCCCTTGCCGGTCTTTAAACTGATCGGCGATTTATCCGTGGATACCGGGACCTGGTTCCGATCCATGAATGAGAAGATGGAATCCTGGATCCATACCGACAAGGTCTTTGACCCGACGGCCCAAGAAGAGCGTATGGATAATTCCCTGGCCGAAGAGATCTATGAATTGGAAAGATGTATTGAATGCGGCTGTTGTGTGGCGGCCTGCGGCACAGCCAACATGCGTCCGGATTTTGTCGGGGCCGTGGCCTTGAACCGCATCGCCCGATTCATGATGGATCCGCGGGACCAGAGGAAAGAGAAGGAATATTTTGAGGTGGTCGGAACCGATGAAGGGATCTTTGGCTGTATGGGTCTGCTGGGTTGTGAGGATGTCTGCCCCAAGGACCTGCCCCTGCAGGATCAATTAGGCATGCTCCGCCGCAAGATGGGCTGGGGGGCGATTAAGCACCTTTTCGGAAAAAAGGCGTAAGGCGCAAGGCATAAGGTTTAAGGTTAGGCCCATCCCTATTAGGTGATGTTAAAGATTATGCCTTAGACCTTGCGCCCTGTGCCTTACGCCTTATGCCACTCTTTCAAAACTTCCCCTGATGCACAAACTCGCTTACTTCTCTCCTTTTGGGTGCCGCCGGTGCTTTGGCCGGATAACCAAGGGGGATCATGGTCACCAGTTCATAGCCTTCAGGTACCCCTAAAACCTCTTTGGCCTTATTATGATCAAAAAGTCCGGCCACAACCGTCCCCAGACCCAGGGAATGGGCGGTCAGGCAAAGCGTTTGCGTGGCAATCCCCAGGTCGAAAAGGAACCAGTCGCCAAATTTGGTGGTCACCTGCCCTTTATAGAATCCGGCCTTCTGCAATTGGCCGCAGAGGACCAGGATAACCGGGGCTTCCACCATGGCCCGGCTGGCCGGGTTGGTGGGGGGCAGGGCCGCTTGAAGTTTTTGTTTGGTCTCCTGGTCTTTAACGATCACAACCTCCCAGCACTGGCTATTGGCCCAGGAAGGGGACCAGCGCAGGGCCTCCAGTACTTTATTTAAAACTTCCTCCGGTACCGCTTGGTCTTGATAATTTCGAACACTTCTTCTTCCTTGGATAATCTCCAACAAATCCGCCATGAATCGTTCCTCCTTTTAACAGGGTTTTTGAATTTAGTTCGAAAATAGATTTTTGGCACGGATTTCACGGATTACACGGTTAAAGCAAAGGGGTCTCAAGAAAAGGGAAGCCCCTTTTCTTGAGAAATGAAATGGTTCATCCGTGTAACCCCTGTGTCAGGCTTTGTGC
>CAZVHO010000197.1:0-8622 GCA_964627515.1 uncultured Thermodesulfobacteriota bacterium
TCACATTGCTGCTGGTGAAGACCCTTTTCTTGAGCTCTTCCATTTCGGCCTGATCTTGGGGTATTTCCTTCATGACGGGATTTGAAGAGAAACCGCCCGGGGTCTCCCTCAGGACGCTCACTTTCGGGCTGGCCAGGGAAAAAATACCGAAATGGTCCACCCCGGGGATGAGGTCCACGGCTTCCTGGATGTGGGATATCTTGGTCAGGGTCCCCCTATTGAAGACATCGCCTTTTTTAACTTCCAATACCACCGTAGCCTGGTAGGCGCCGCCGAAATACTTGGCGTATTTTTTATGGACCTGGACATAGGGATGATTTTGCGGGAAGAGGTCGAGAAACTGGGTAAACATCTGGATGCGAAAAATCTGGCTCAGGAAAAACAGGGTAATGACGGCCATACCCAGCAATACGGCCTTTCTATGGCGAATTAAAAATTGAACAAGCCCTTTATACATGATCGTTTGTCCCTTTCCTCAATCTTTACCTGCTGGGTGGAATCAGACCCGTCGGAATCCAAGACTTGCCGAAGTCCGGACTGGTCAGGATCGTGCCGTGATCGCCTACCAGGAAACCACTCCCCCGAGTATTGAAGGCCAGGCCGGAAAGCCAGGTGTAATGATGGGGGACGATTACCGGAGACCAGGTCTGCCCGTTATCCGAGGAGGTGATCAGCGCCCCCCGCAAGCCCACGGCCATGGCCTGGGTCTTTCCATAAAATTGAACTTTAAGGAGGGTGTCCGGCGTAGCACCCCTGGTTTCTTTCCAGGTTTTTCCGCCATCAACGGTGAGCAGGATTTTTCCGGCCGTACCCACGGCCACACCTTGTTTAGCATCCCGGAAGGCCAGGCCGAAAAGTTTCCCTTCCTGGCTGCCGCGCTGCTTCTGCCAGTTTTTTCCACCATCGATAGTATGCAGGACCGTTTCAAATTCCCCGACTACCCATCCTTCCCGGCCGTTTAGGAAAACCAAGTCGTTGAGGACCACATCTTCCTCGAATGGAAGTCGCTGCCAGGTTGAGCCTCCGTCATCTGTATGCAGGATCACCCCGAAACTCCCGATAGCAAATCCTTCCTTTTCGCTCAAAAATTGAACTTTCAGCAGTTTCTCGGAGGCCACCGGACTCTTCTGGGCCTCCCACTTGATCCCGCCATCCTGCGTATGCAATATCGTGCCCTGCTCACCCACAACCCAGCCGACCCTATCGTTTACAAAAGAAATCCCCAGCAGGGAGGCTCTGGTTCCGGGATCCTGTCTTTCCCAGGTTTTCCCGCCATCTTTAGAATGAGTGACGGCCCCGAAATAGCCCACCACCCAGACCTGTTGGTCCTGTACGGCCACATCGTAAAATTTATCCCCGAAATGGACGGCGGGAGGTCCCGAGGCCAAAGGCGGAGTTTCCTGACCCCGACCCCCCATTTTCTTCCCCGGTTTACCGTGATTACCGGGAAAGCCTTCTTCCCGATGACATCCGGTGCTCATCCAAAGGAAACAAAACAACGCCACCAACGGCAGAACGACTCTTTTACCACTGCGACCTTTCCTGTTGTTCATTCTCCAAATCCCCTTGCCAGTGATTGTTCGGAAATAGTCCATTCATAATGATAAGTTCGTAGAAAGCCTGAAAGCACTCATTTTCGTCATTCCCGTGAAAGCTTGTCCCCGAATGTATTAATCGGGGACGGGAATCCAGAGTTTTTAATTCGTTTCGCCTAGCCTGGATTCCCACCTGCGCGGGGATGACAACTTTTTACGGGACCTTCATTCTAAATTTCATTATCAAGACAGGTGCCATGTTCGCCCTGGACAGAAAAAATTTCTTAATCACCTGTATTGACGCCTCCATTTGTTAATCAACGCATCCCGATATTATTTTTAAAGTTTATCGCAAGCCTCAATTTATTGAGGTAGCCACAATATATTGAGGTGACACCCCGAAGACCGTTCATCAACCAAGGATCTTAATGTATTCCAAGGCGTTCTCTGCGGCCATGCGCCCTGTGTTGAGAGCAAAGCCCATGGTGTTGCCGGGCAGGACGAAGACATAACTGTCCCCGTATATCGAACAAGCGTCCGTCCCGGCGGCATAGAGTCCCGGTATGGCGGTCCAGTCCTTGGTAATGACCTCGGTTTTGTGGTTGATCTTAATGCCACCCAGACTTCCGTAAGCACTGGGGAAAAATCGGGCCGCGTAAAACAGGGGCGATTTGATCGGCCGCAGGTAGCGATGCTCTTTGTTAAAAAGCGCGTCATAGCCCTTCTTACACGATCGATTGTAGGCTTCGATAGTCAGGCCCAAACCATCCGGATCGATCCCCGTCTTGGCGGCCAGATCCTCAAGGGAGTCGGCCACAAACAAGTGCTGATAGCCCTGGTTCAGGGCCTTTTGGATGCTCTGGCTGAAATCGGCAATCCGCATGAAGGGAAAGACGATACTTAGGAAATCAAAACCTTTTTCCATCTGCACCTTGATCTGTTCATCGAAAATCAGGAAGGCGCAACGGTCTTTCTGGAGGGCAATGGCATTACCGGTAAAGGTCGTGTTCGGGAGGATGGCCTCATTGATGAAACGCTCCCCCAGGAGATTGACCATGAGATGGGGCTGGCGGCAGGCTTCGTGAAGCTCCGGTCCGATAGTCATCACCTCAGGCATCCCGTAAATGACTTCCATGGACATATCCGTGCGCGCCGCACCCGCTTCCCAGGCCATCCGGATGCCGTCACCTTCCAATCCGGGAATACGGAAGGAGTACAGGTCGCGACCGAATTCATAGCCGGCATATTTCTTGATCATCTGCGGGTTGTCGCCGAAACCGCCGGTGGCGATAATCACTGCCTTAGCCCGGGCTTCGATGGTTTCCCCGGCTTTGTCTTCGCCCAGCACGCCCACCACTCGATTGTTTTCCTTGATGAGTTTTTGAACCGGGGTTTGAAGCAAAATTTTTACGCCCATCTCTTTGGCCTTATCCGTTAAAATTTTCATCATGGTGGCCGAGGCCATGGGGCCGGGTCTTCCTGTAGCCGGCTTGATCAAATGCCAGGTGGGATAAGCGGATGGAAAATAGGAGGCCGGTTCGACGAATTCGACACCCAGGTCTTCCAACCAGTGAATCGTATCTCCCGACTTGTTTAAGTATGCCCGCACTAATTGGGCATCCACCCGCCAGTGCGTGTAGTTCATAAAAACCTCAAAAGCCTCGTCTTTGGTGGGCTTGAACTGTTTTAGCCGGGTGTGCCGGCTTTCAATGCCCAGAGGCCCCATGCCCATGTTGCCCGTCCCCCCTGTGGTGGAACCCTTTTCAAACAGGATTACCGTAGCCCCACCCTGGGCGGCCGCCACCGCCGCCGTCAACCCGGCAGCCCCGCCCGCCACCACAATGATATTCGCTTCTAATTTATTCATTCTAATTTCCCTTCTTTTGTTGAATCCTCGTTCCTGCGAAACATGAAGGTTGAATCATGAAAAAGCTCAAAGCTCAATGAAAAAGGGTTTAAGATTATGTGGGACAGGCGCCCTCGCCTGTCATTAGTGGAAACAGCCCCGCGAAACGCGGGGCTGTGCTACATAAACAATTCCTGTTTTCGTACTAAACCCTCACGCCCTGCGAAGCACCTACTACACATATAAATGACTTCCTCCGAACTCCCTCCGGGGCGTAGGCCCCTCTGGGCCGGAGGCCGAACTCTTAACTCCGAACTTTATTTTCGTACTAATAATCTCCCCAAAACTTCACCGACGTTATCTTAAGCCTAAAGTCACACTTCAAGCACCGCCTTGATTCGGCCACCATCGCCTCTTCATCCTGATGCATCACACGGGGTAGACCGGCAAACCCCTCCCCCCGTCCTAACCAAGGGTCGGGTTTATCCTCCAAGGCCAAACCTTCCTCGATATGGCCGTCGCCTCCCAAATACCGATCAATGGCTGCGGCCGCCTTACGTCCGGCGGCGATGGCCTCAATGACCGAGGCCGTGCCGGTTACGGCATCACCGGCGGCAAAAATGCCCTCCACACCGGTTTCCAGGGAATAGGGGTCCGCCATGATATAATTACGATCATTGACCGGAAAATCGAAATGGCCGGGAATCTCCGGACGCTGACCGATGGCGAAGATGACCGTCTCTGCCGACAGGATATGCGCCGAATCCTCGATGGTTTCAATTTGGAATCGACCTTCGTCGTCCAATTCAAAAGACGCAACCCGGAGGCACTCAACCCCGGCCGCTTGCCCATTATCCTCCAGGATTTTGGTGAATGTGCGCGAAGGATGAATAATGATACCTTCTTCCTCCCCCTCCTTAATCTCATCCACGGCAGCCGGCAGATGTTCTCTATCTTCCAGGCAGGCGACACGAACATCTTCGGCCCCAAGACGGCGGGCCATTCGGGCGCAATCAAAGGCAACATTTCCGCCGCCGATAACAACGACTTTGTTCCCCACAGGAACGGAACGTCCCAAATTGATCTCCCGTAAAAAATCCGTACCGATCAATACCCCTTTTAGATCAGCACCGGGGATCGGCAGTTTTTGTCCCCCGTGGGCGCCGACCGCCGCTAGGACGGCATCGTATCCCTCATCCAAAAGCAATCGGCCCAGGGATTCGATGAGGGTATTGGTTTTTATTTCCACCCCGGCCTCTTTGATTAATTCAATTTCTTCGTCGAGCACTTTTCGCGGCAGCCGATATTCCGGTATTCCCACCCGCATCATCCCGCCGGCCAAAGGTAAGGCTTCCGAAACCGTCACGGCATGCCCCTGTTTAGCCAGATAATAAGCCGCCGTCAGTCCGGCCGGACCGGAGCCGATAACGGCCACCCGTTTGTCGGTCGACGGTTTCCTGAGCGCCTGGTTCTTCCACAACGCTTCGCGATCATGTTCTGCGGCAAACCGTTTAAGTTCCCTTATGGAAATAGCTTCATTGACTTCTCCCCGGCGGCAGACCCTTTCGCAGGGATGGTTGCAGACATATCCCAGGATTTTGGGAAAGGGCACCTTTTCCCTGACGACCGCCGTGGCCCGGGCATATTCTTTTTCACCAATTAAACGGAGATAACGGGGAACATCGATTTCAGCCGGGCAATTGTATTTACAAGGGACCAGTGCTTTCCGGCGTTTCCTGCCTCTAATCAGTTCGTCCTTGTCTCTAAGTGCTCCCGTAGGACACACCTCCACACAGGCCCCGCAAAACCGACAACCGACTTCTGCCAAGGAACGGTCGAAGGCCGTGCCCACATAAATTTCTTTGCCTTGCTTGATAAAAGAGAGGACCTCCGCCCCACGCAACTCGTGGCAGGCCCTGACGCAGCGGCCGCAGAGGATACAGCGGTTGAAATCCTGGACAAAAAGAGGATTATCTTTATTGTTGGGGAACAATTTCGGAATGCGTCTTACCCGCAACTCCTCGGAAATCCCGACCCATTGTTTAACCGATTGCAATTCGCAATTGAGGTACTGAGTGCACGAGGTGCAGTCGGCCGGATGACGGGAGAGAATCAATTCCAGAGCCATCCGACGCATTTGTTCCACCAGGGCGGTTTTCGTCCGGACGGTCATTCCCTCAGCCGCCTCGGTCAGACAGGCCGGAGCCAATCCTTCCTGGCCATCGATTTCAACGACGCATAACCGGCAGGCTCCCACGGGTCTCAGGTCAGGGTGATGACAGAGATGGGGTATATAGATCCCGCTTCCTAAGGCCGCATCCAAAACGGTTTTACCCTTTTCTGTTTTGACCTGGCGGCTGTCTATGGTAAGAACAACGGTTTTCAAATCCATTTCTTTTTATTCACAGGTTACAGACCCCTGCCGGGCAATATTTTTCTTTGATATGTGCTTCGTATTCCCGCCGGGAATGCCTGATGGTGAAAAGCACGGCATCGGGTGCCTCCCGGCCCAGGAGGCAGGACGCCCCCAGCTTCAGAGCTTCACCTAATTCCAAAAGCAGATCCAAATCCTGATCTTTAGCCCGCCCCTGGGTGATATCCTTCAGGATCTCCATCATCTGTATGGTCCCCTCGCGGCAGAAGACACATTGGCCGCAGGATTCCATTTGGACAAGGAGGAGGGCCTGTTTAGCCCGGTCGATGATGCAACCATTTTGGCCGGCGGCTGTCATGCTTTCGAAGTCCATCATCGATCCGCACTTTAACCGGTCGACGTCAGGAATATTGACCAAAGCCCTTCCCTGGCCGTCTTTCATGGCCATTCGGGGCATGGCCTTTTCATTCACTATCCTATTTAAGGTCTCTTTGGAAATGTGCATCATAACTTTTTCTCGACTCTGTCTCTTACCGCGCCCTCATCGATCGCACAGAAGATCTTGGGAGGTTTTAAGAAGGCCGAAAGAATGAGACCAATCAACGCCAGAATACCTACGATGACGATAGAGGTATGGTAATTGCCCGTGCGGTGCAAGGCAATCGAACCCACAATGATTCCTATCGACCCGCCATACAGACCGATTCCCAGCCACATTCCCCCTATCTTTCCTGCGATTCCGGGCGGGTAATGCATGGAGACAAAGGCCAGGGCATTGGGGACCGGCCAGGCCATGAAAAACCCGATGGTTATGAGAAAGATTAAAAGGGCCCCCACACTCGAATACACGGCAGGCCACATGATTGAGGTACAGAAGGCGGCTTCGAGCACATAACCGATCATAATGACCGGACGGGCCGAGCCTTTGAAAACCTTTTGCATGATGAACCCGGAGACTACCGCCCCGACCATGAAGGCGATCTGGAGGGCCATCATCAGCTTTCCGGCGGTCATTCTTCCGTATCCTATGCCGATAGGTTTATCAATGGCCAAGTAGGCAGGAGTCAAGTCATTAAAGGCACTGAGTATCCAACAGAGACAAAAGACCAGGAAAAGGCCGAGCCAGGTCACCGGTTGACGCAAGGCAAGTTTGTAATCGTGGGCCTCGGAAGCCGGTGTGCTGCCATCGCCGCAGGAAGACCGAACGGGGGACTTCGGGCCAAAGCCAACGATCGCTATCAATACCAAACCGGCAAAATAGGGGATCGTCAGCCAGGCCATGGTCGCCTGCCAGGTACCGGTCTCCGCAAAAGCGGCAGGAGCGGCAATAAAGCCGACTGCTATGCCCAGTGAAACGGTCATGCCCTGGATGCCCATGACGATTCCCCTTTCCTTTTCCGGAAACCATTGGGCCGCTACCGGAGAGGCAGTGGCCAGGATCGGCCCCATGCCGCAGGCCTGAATGATGCGCAGTAACATGGCCGACCCGAAGCTTTGAGCGAATAGGGGAAAGGCCAGACTCGAAAGGATCATGATTACATGACCCACGAAAAAAACAGGTACGACTCCGTACCGGTCGCAGAGGAATCCCCCGAGAAGACAGCAGGTAGCTATGACAAGGTTGAATACGCCCATGAAGGCACCTGTCGCGGCACCCAGGTTCAATCCCAGGTTTTTCGCAATATCTCCCATAAGTGGTGCAAAGGAGATCATGATGATTGAAGTGTTCATTGTGGCCAGGCCAAGCGTGACCAATATAAACCAGCGAAAACTCGGATACTCCTGTGGCTCGTTCATGTCCACTCCTTCATCGTTTAAAAATAGAAAAATACAGGCAATCGGCAGATTTTTTCATTCTTCTTGCCTGCCGTCCTTACTTATTCTTCCTTGGCCTGCTCCCGATTCCAACGTATGAGGTGCCCCAGAAGGCGGCTTCGGCAGGCCTCCATGGCCTGCTGGTCCCATTCATAAAATCCCTTTCCCGTCTTAAAACCCAGTTCTCCTGCTTCCAGCTTTTGTCTTAACAACGGAGAGGGGTTGGGAGATTTTTCAATATGAGGGAGGATATAGTCATGTATCTGGAAGGTCAGGTCCAGGCCGACCATATCGACATTCTCCATGGGCCCCAAAACCGGCAGCCGAATACCAAAGCCGTTTTTAATGACTTCATCCACGGTTTCCGGGTCGGCAATCTCCTGCTCGACGATCGAGATGGCCTCGCGCCACAGGGCGTGCTGAAGCCTGTTGCCGACAAAACCCGGCACATCCCTTTTAACCATGACCGGGTGCTTGCCCACCGATTTCAATAAATTAAAAGTGAAATCCTTCACCTCCGCCAGGGTTTCTTTCCCACCGACTACTTCCACCAGCGGAATGAGATAAGGGGGGTTCCAGAAATGGGTCCCCACCACCCGCTCTTTGGCCTTGGTCTTGGCGGCGATCTCGGTAATGCTGATTACCGATGTGTTGGTGGCCAGGATGGTGATGGGAGAACAAAAGGCTTCCATTTCCTTAAAAAGGGATTGCTTGACCTCGAGGTTCTCGGCCACGGCTTCCACCACGAACCGGGCACCGGTGATGGTTTCCTTGAGGTTTGCGGCCGGCCGAATCCGATCAATGGCCGGCTCGATGTCCTCCCGAAGGCCAAGACCATGGTCGGAAAGAAAGATCAGGTTAGATCTTATTTTGCCGACCGCCTCTTTCAAGACGGTATCGTTAAGGTCAAACAGGATTACTTCATGGCCTTTGGCGGCAAAGATCTGGGCAATCCCGTGCCCCATGAGTCCGGCACCGACGACGGCGATGTGTTCCGAGCGCGACATAATTCTCTCCTATCCCGATGTGTAGCCGCCGTCCACGTAGAGGAC
>CAZVHO010000198.1:0-8321 GCA_964627515.1 uncultured Thermodesulfobacteriota bacterium
TCCTTCGTCTGGAAGGCATTCAGAAGAGCTTTGGAGGGCTTTTGGTCCTGTCCGATGTAGATCTGTCTGTACATGAACGGGAGATTGTCGGGCTCATCGGTCCGAACGGGGCAGGCAAATCGACGTTGTTTAATATCATCACTTCAATTTATAAGCCTGACGGAGGGCACATTACCTTAAAAGGGAAAAAGATATCCGGATACCCATCCCATCGGATCTGCCGCTTAGGCGTTTCCCGAACCTTTCAATTGGTCAAGGTCTTTTTGAGTATGACGGCCTTAGAGAATGTTTTGGTTGGAGCCGTTTATGGCCACAAATTAAAGGGCCAGGAGGCCAGGAAAATGGCCCTGGAATCCCTCGAATTGGTGGAAATGGCAGAAAAAAAGGATGAGATAACCGGCAAAATGACCCTCTCGGAAAGGCGGCTTCTGGAAGTGGCCAGGGCCTTGGCTTCCGGGCCGTCGATTACTTTACTGGATGAACCCATGGCCGGTCTTAATCTTTCCGAAACCATGAAAATGCTGCAGGTAATCCATAAAGCCAGAGAGGAGCGGAATTTGGCGATCTTATGGGTGGAGCATAAAATGGAGGCCATCTTCCATTTATGTGACCGGGTAGCGGTTTTAGATTACGGACAAAAAATCGCCGATGGGAAACCCGATGAAATTCTGAATAATCCTTTGGTGATCGAGGCCTACTTTGGCAAATCCCTTGCTTAAAGTTACGGACTTAGAGGTCCTTTACGGGGATGCCCAAGCCATCTGGAACTTCAGTTTCCAGGTGGATAAAGGGGCGATTGTGGCCTTGGTAGGCTCCAACGGAGCCGGCAAAACCACTATTTTAAAAACGATCTCCGGAGTAATCCTTCCCCGTCAAGGAGAGGTCGCCTTTATGGGGCGATCCCTGATCCGGCGTAAACCCGAGGACATCGTATCTTTAGGAATTTCCCATGTGCCGGAGGGCCGCCGGCTGTTTTCAAAATTAACGGTTTTGGAAAATCTGGAGTTGGGGGCCTTTCTTCAAAAAAATCCTTCTCTTCGGGAAGAATCTTTAAAAGAAGTGTTCAGCCTCTTTCCCAAGTTAAAAGCAAGGACCGGCCAACCTGCCGGCTCCTTAAGCGGCGGGGAACAGCAGATGCTGGCCATCGGACGGGCTATTATGGCCCGGCCGACGCTGCTTTTATTGGATGAACCTTCTTTGGGCTTGGCCCCTCTGGTCGTAAAACTGATGTTTGAGACCATCCAAACCCTGAACCAAAGAGGGATGACCATTATTCTGGTTGAACAGAATGTCTATCAAACCTTGCAGATTGCCAGTTATGTGTATGTACTTCAGACCGGGAAGTTGACTTTAGAAGGTCAAGGAACGGATCTGTTAGCCAATCCGGATTTTCAAAAGGCTTATTTGGGGATGAACCTCTAAATGATGAGCGGACTAATATTCTGGCAGGTTTTAATTAACGGGATCCTTTTCGGGAGTATGTATGGGATCGCGGCCATCGGCCTCAGTCTTATTTTTGGATCCATGCAAATCATTTTTATTGCCCAGGGGGCCTTCATGATTCTATCGGCTTACCTGTGTTACTGGCTCTTTACGCTGACTTCCATAGACCCCTTTTTGAGCCTCATCCCCCTGCTCCCCTTATTTTTCGGTTTTGGCTGGATCCTCTATCGGGGGCTTTTCCACCATGTGGCCCGGGCCGGCAAAAACCCTTCCTTGCTTGTGGCTTTCGGTCTGATGATCCTTTTGGAAAATCTGATGTCCCTTATCTGGACCCCCAATCCGCGAGCCATAAGGACCAGTTATACAGCCTGGGGCCTTTCATTGGGGAGTATCCAAATCTCCTTTACCCGGCTGATGGTTTTTATAACCAGTCTGGCTGCAACCGGATTAGTCTATCTCTTTATTAAAAAAACCCTCTGGGGGAAGGCGGTTCTTGCCGCCTCGGAGGATATGGAAGCGGCGGCCCTGGTCGGAATCAGTCCTCGCCGGGTCAGCAGCATTACCTTTGCCATAGGGATTGCCCTGGCCGGGATAGCGGGCGTGGCCACCGCTACCACCTATCCTTTTGATCCCTATTTCGGCTTTATCTTCAGCTTAAAAGCCTTGATAGCCATTGCCTTCGGGGGTATTGGGAACGTGGTCGGGGCCTTACTGGGAGGGATTATCCTTGGAGTTATTGAGAGTATCGGGGCTTACAGCATCGGCGGTGGCTGGGCCGATGCCATTTCCTACGCCGCTTTCCTTCTGGTGATCATGTTTCGTCCGGAAGGGCTTTTTGGGCGCTCCTACCGAATGGCCTGAGGGTCACAATGACGAATTTGATAAAAAAGAAATGGGCAGTTTGGGGATTCGGCATTTCCCCGGTCTTCGTTTTCCTGATCAGTTACCCTTACCTGGTCAATCCCGAAGAATCCTATCTCATCTCCTTTTTGTTTATAACCTTTCTTTATGTCACCTTGGCCCAGGGTTGGAATCTGGTGGCCGGATATACCGGTCAGGCTTCGCTGGGACAACATGCCTTTTTCGGGCTGGGTGCTTATATCACGGCCATGACCTGGAGGGCCGGCTGGACCGGTTATCTGGATCCCCTGGCCATGGCCCTGAGTGGCGGGGGAGCAGCCTTGCTGGCCATTATTATCGGAATGCCTTTGTTGGCAAAATTGAGAGGAGATTATTTTGCCCTGGGTACCCTGGGGTTAGGAGAAATCCTCCGGGTGATCTTTACCCAGGGAGGAACTTTGACCGGCGGACCGGTAGGGCTGATGCTTCCATCCTCAGCCTATCAATCCTTGCGGCCCTATTATTATTGGGCCCTTTCAATCGTTCTTCTCTCTTTGGTAACTACAGCGCTTTTGGTCCGCTCCCGGTTTGGGCTGGCCTTTATAGCCATTCGGGAAGAGGAACAGGCCGCGGCGGCCAATGGGATCCCCGTCCTTTTCTTCAAGATCCTGGCTTTTGCCCTGGGTTCCTTTTTTGCGGGGTTATGCGGAAGCTTATATGCCTATCACCTCTTCCATATTCATCCCAGCGGGGTTTTTAACCTCAACTTTGCCCTCCTGCCGGTCTTAATGACCATCTTGGGCGGAATCGGAACGCTCTGGGGGCCTTTGATTGGGGCCGTGGTTTTAAACACCCTTTTTGAATTGGCCAATATCTGGTTGCCGGAAATCCACCCGATCATTTCCGGAGTTTTTATTATCCTGGTTATGATGTTTTTGCCTCAAGGACTGGTCAACCTTAAAGCGCAGGCCGGTTTTTTCCATGGCCTTCCCAAGGGGTTTCTCCTGGAAAGATTGTTTTTTTTCAAGACGGATAAAGAAAGGAGGTGAACCAAGTTTTTGTCTTTCAAATCATTCTAAAAATAGGAGGCTACTATGAGAGGGAGTTGCAAAAAAAATTGGGTTGTCGGGCTTATGGTTTTAACGATGGCTTTATTAGTGGGATTTCCTGCAGCCCAGGCTAAGGAGGCCAAAAAAGAAATCTTAATCGGGGCCAATCTCCCCTTGACCGGCATATTGGCCATGGCCGGTATCGAACAGCAGTGGGCTTATCAGGTCGCCGTCGACGATGTAAATAAGGCCGGTGGGGTTTTTGTTAAGGAGTTCAAGAAAAAACTTCCGGTCCGATTAATCGTGGCTGATGACGAAAGCGATCCCGGTAAGGCGGCGGCCGCCGTGGAACGATTGATTAAGATGAATAAGGTGGATCTATTGCTCGGTGGATTCGCCGCACCCTTTGGGGTGATACCCGGTTGCATCACCGCCGAGAAATATAAGAAATACTATCACACCTCGATCTGTCTCATCCCCCCCTGGTTGGAACACAAATTCAAATGGTCGACCCTCTTTTTCTTTGATCTGGTCCAGGCTTGCAGTGTCCCCTTTGAAATCTGGAATACCCTTCCCAAGGATCAAAGACCTCAAAAGCCGGCTTTAATCATGGAAGATACCTTTGACGGCCGGGCTTTCTCCGGTATCTTTCGCGAACAGGCCAAAAAACATGGGTATTCATTTGTCCTGGATGAACCCTGGGCCGTTGGGGCCAAGGACTACTCGGCCCAAATCATCAAAGCCAAGTCCCTGGGAGTCGATGCCATTTTGATCTTCGGGGCTGATACGGATTGCATCACCTTTGTTCGCCAGATGAAAGAGAACAAACTGAACGTCAAATATTTTCATGGCTGGAAAGGGACCTGGGCCGGAGAATTCTGGACGGCCCTGGGAAAAGATGCCCAGTATGTGCTTTCTGACGGTTTTTGGTCTATGGATTTTCCTTTTCCGGGGGCCCGGCAGTTAGGGGAACGGTATTATGATAAATTCAAAAAATATTCGGTCAGCATTGGTGCCATGTACGGCTTGTGTCAGATCCTCTGGCAGGGTATTGAGAAAGCCGGAACCCTGGATTCCGCTAAGGTCAGACAAGCCGTCTTGGATAATGAATTTCAGACCGTGATGGGAAAAGTCAAATACGATGCCAACGGAGTAGCCACCTTTGTCAGTACCGCCCATCAGTGGTGGGACGGCAAACAGATGACCGTCTATCCCTTTAATTGGACTAAATACAAAATCAAATTAGCCCCGCCTTGGGACAACCGATAACTTGTTAGTATAGGAATTACCATATTTAAAAAGGAGGTCTATCATGAAAATTAAATCCGCCGTTTTGAGAGAACCGAACAAACCTTTGACCATTGAAGAATTGGAACTGGCACCCCCAAAAGAGAAGGAGGTTCTGGTTAAGTCTGCCTTTACGGGATTTTGCCATTCTGATCTCCATCTCATGTTGGGAGAAATACCGATAGCCCTTCCCCTGGCCATTGGCCATGAAATGGCCGGCATCGTTGAAGATATCGGACCGGGCGTCACGAAAGTCAAAAAGGGCGATCACGTGGTGGGGACCTGGATGATCCCCTGCGGTAAATGCCCTCAGTGTCTGCGAGGCATGGGCAATATCTGCAGCGGCAACTTCGGGGCCTTCTTGGGGGGCGTGCTGCTGGACGGGACTTCCAGATTGACCGACAAAAATGGAGAGATGGTTCGACATGGTAATTTTGTCTCCGGTTTTTCCGATTACACGGTCATGCCCGAAGACGGGGCCATTGCCATCCCCAAAGAATTCCCCTTGGATCAGGCCTGTTTTATGGGCTGCTGTGTGCCGACCGGGTGGGGGTCGGTCTTTAATACGGCCCAGATTAAACCCGGAGATTCGGTAGTCATTTATGGTTTGGGAGGGGTGGGGTTAAATATCCTTCGAGCAGCGGTCATGCAGCACGCCAACCCGGTAATCGCCGTGGATCTGGAAGGAAGCAAAAAAGATCTGGCCATGGACTTCGGCGCCACCCATTTTATCGATAATTCCAAAGATGATCCCGTTCCGATTATCTTAACCATGACCGGCGGGGTTCAGATGGAAGACGGTAACTGGATGGGCGGCGGGGTCGATGTGGCCTTCGAGGCCATTGGCGATCCGGGGGCCATTATCCAGGCCTATTGGTCCACCGGGATAGGTGGAAAATTGGTCATTCCCGGAATCACGCCCTTTGACCAGACCACCAATCTGCCGCTCATGCTCCTGCCGTTGCATCAAAAATCAATTTTGGGAAATCTTTACGGATCCATTTCGACCCAGGTGGATATCCCCCGACTGATCAACATGGCCATGAAGGAGGATCTGAAACTCGACAAACTGATCAGTAAAAAATTTAAGCTGGAACAGATCAATGACGTGGCCGATGCCATGGTCAAACGGCAAATTAAAGGGCGCTGGGTCTGTGCCTGGGATTAAGTCAATTTCGGATTTTAGATTTCGGATTTCGGAATTTAAAAGAAACCCCTTTTCATGTTTCGTGGCGCCCTAACGGGGCATGGAGGTTTAATAAGATAGCTTTAGAGCGGGGATGCTTAGAGGCTCCTAAGCATCCCTGCAAAAAAAGGTGGACAGGCAGGTTCAAATGTTTATAGTGTTTATAGTATAGATCAGCCCAAGGAAGCCCGGGCAAGGACATATCACTTTAGCAAAGGAGTGGACAATGAAATTTTTAAAAGTAAATATGTCGAACAAGACCGTCGGTTTTGAAGAGGTCCCGCAGCAGTACCTCGGTCTCGGAGGCAGGGGCTTGACCTCCATTATGATCAATGCCGAGGTACCGGCCCTTTGTGATCCCTTAGGCCCGGAAAACAAGCTCATTTTTGCCCCCGGGCTCTTGAGCGGGACCCCGTTAGTGAATACCAGCCGGATATCCGTCGGGGCCAAAAGCCCTCTGACCGGCACCATTAAAGAAAGCAATGCCGGAGGCACCATTGCCGCCGCCTTGGGACGTCTGGGGATTACGGCCATTATTGTCGAAGGTCAACCTAAAGAGGGGGAATGGTTTCTTTTGCGGGTCGATGAAAAGGGAGGGGCCAGTCTTCTGCCCGCTCACGAATACCAGGGGATGCGGACCTATGCCCTGACAGAAAAACTATTGCAGACTTATGGCAATAAGACGGCGGTCATGTGCATCGGTCCGGCCGGTGAGCAACGTTTAAAGGCCGCTTCCATTCAGGCCTCGGATATCGATGGCCGTCCCTGCCGGGCTGCCGGCCGTGGAGGGCTTGGGGCGGTCATGGGGGCCAAGGGTTTGAAGGCCCTGGTGGTGGATCAACGGGGCAATGCTCCGGATGCCATTGCCGACCCGGAGACTTTCAAGGAGGCGGCCAAGGCCTTTGCCAAAGCGGTTAAAGACCATCCTTTTAGCGGCCAACTCCTGCCCAACCTGGGAACAGCCGGGATGGTGGCCCCGGTAAATGCCATGGGGGCTTTTCCCAGTTACAACGCCACCAAGGGCGTCATGGAAGGCTGGGAAAAAATAAGCGGTGAGACCATGGCCGGGATCATCAAGGAACGGCAGGGAAATCCCAGCCATATGGGTTGCGCCCAGTGCATCATCCATTGTTCCAATGTGTATAATGATAAAGAAGAAAAATATCTGACCTCTTCCCTGGAATATGAAACCATCTGGTCCATGGGAGGCATGACCGGGATAGACGATCTGGATACCATCGCCCGGTTGGACTTTTTATGCGATGATATCGGCCTCGACACCATGAGCACCGGCGTGGCCATCGCCGTAGCCATGGATGCCGGATACAAATCATTTGGTGACGGCCAGGCGGCCCTTGGGATGCTGGAAGAGATCGCCCAGGGTAGCGCCCTGGGTAAAGTGTTAGGAAACGGGCCGGCGGCCGTTGGACAGCATTTCAACCATTCCCGTGTCCCGGTGGTAAAAGGGCAGAGTATTGCCGCCTATGACCCGAGGGCCATGCAGGGGAACGCCGTGACCTATGCCACTTCACCTATGGGGGCCGATCACACGGCCGGGAATGTAGTCGGGGAATATTTGGCTCAAAAGCTGAATCCCTTGAAGGCCGAAGGCCAGGTAGATGCCTCTCGAAATACACAGATTGCCATGGCTTCAGTGGATTGCACCGGTCTTTGCCTCCTGGCCAGTTTTGCCTTAACCATGCCGGAGGGAGGGGAAGCCTTTCTGAAGGCCATGAATGCCAAATTCGGCACTCAGCTCGGGCCTGAAGCCATTCCCCAATTAGGGATTCGCGTTTTGCAGGCCGAGAGGGAATTCAATCGAAAGGCTGGCTTTACCAGTAAAGATGATCGCCTGCCGGAGTTTTTTTATAAGGAACCGCTTCCGCCGCATAATACGGTTGTTGTAATCAGCGATGAGGAAATGGATAGTACCTTTAATTTCTAATGAGCGCATAGATGCGGATTACAGCAAAATTATTGGGGACCCTGCGCCAATGGTTTGCTGACTATCATCCCGACCAAGGGCTTGAAGGTGAGATTCCGGTTAACGTGCTGATATTTCGTCTCCGTTCAATTTGATTGAACCCGCCGTTTTTAGGTTAGGAGGTTATTATAAGAATGATAGAACCAGATAATGAAATCAACGCCCACTCTCAAAAGAACCAAGAAGAAGGAAAAGACATCTTTTTGGTTGAGGAAATCAAGATCGAAGAATTGGCCATAGACGGTATCTGCGGGGTATATTAAGGATGGCTATGGTCTCATCCCATAGAGAACTCCGATACACCCTGGCCCCCGGCTGCCAGGTAAGGGAGGAAGATTTCGGACTCCTTTTTTATAAGGCCCGGGGGCCCCGCCTTTTTTTTGTCTCCTCCGGAAAACTCCTGAAGGAAAAATTTTTTGAGGGCGAACATACGCTGGAAACCTGGTGGCAGGAATGCCTGGCCCAAGACCCCGCGGCCAAAGCCGGCCTGGGGGAGCTGGAAAAAACCCTGGATCACTTAAGAGAAAAAGGG
>CAZVHO010000199.1:0-8305 GCA_964627515.1 uncultured Thermodesulfobacteriota bacterium
TGAAGCTTTTGAGCCACCTGGGAGTCGGTTTCTCCGAACCATTGCCGGCGTTCGGAATGGCCGACAAGGCAATAGGAGCAACCCACATCCCGGAGCATCCGGGGAGAAATCTCCCCGGTATAGGCCCCTTCATCGGCCCAATGGACGTCCTGGGCCGCTAATTGTAGGGAGCTATCCCGGGTTGCCCGGCTGCTGGCTTCCAAGGCCGTAAAAGGAGGGGCGATGATCACCTCGGTCCGGAGGGATTCCGGCATTCCGGCCTTCAGGGACTGAAGAAAATCCAAGGCCTCCGGGATGGTTTTAAACATCTTCCAGTTTCCCCCTATCCAGGGCCGGCGATCCATTGTTTTCAAATCAATTTCCTTTTTTGGGGATGCAGGAATCGGGCTTTTCATTGGCATCCATCTCAAAACGATGTTCCAGGGCCAGTACCCCCGGTAACCGGTTGCCTTCCAAAAGCTCCAGGAAGGCCCCGCCCCCGGTGGATATATAGGAGATCTTGGAAGTCTCACCGGCCTTGTGCACCGCCACGTCGGTATCCCCTCCCCCGACAATGGTCAGGGCATAAGAATTGGCTACGGCCTGGACCATGGCCATGGTTCCCCGGGAAAAGGCATCCATCTCAAAAGCCCCCATGGGGCCGTTCCAGATAATCGTCTTGGCATTCTGCAAGGCCTCGGAATAAAGCAGGGAGGTAGCCGGGCCGATGTCCAGGATCAACCAGTCTTTGGGGACTTCCTGAACGGTTGTGATCTTGGTTTCGGCCTGGGGATTAAATGAATCGGCCACAACGCAGTCTATGGGTAGATATAATTTAACCCCCAGGTCTTTGGCCTTGCCCATCAGGCAGTGGGCTACACTGACCAGGTCATCTTCTACCCGGGATTTCCCGACTTCATTGTTGATACTTTTCAGGAAGGTGTTGGCCATGGCCCCGCCGATGATCATCTTATCCACATGGTTCAAAAGGTTTTCCAGGGCCGCCAATTTGCCGCTTACTTTTGCCCCCCCGATAATGGCCACTAAAGGTCGGGCCGGGTTTTCCATAGACTGATGAAAAAACTTCAACTCATCCTTCATCAGAAAACCGGCGGCGCACTCTTTGGCATATTTGGCCACGGCCACCACCGAGGCATGGGCCCGATGGCCCACGGCAAAGGCGTCGTTGATATAGATATCGGCCAACTCGGCCAACTCTTGACCGAAGGCCTCATCATTCTCTTCCTCTTCAGGATGGAAACGCAGGTTTTCCAAAAGGAGAATATCGCCCGGCTTCATGGCCTGGATCATCTCCTTAACTTCCGGGCCGATACAATCCGGGGCCAGGAGGACCTCTTTCTGGACCAGCCGGCTTAACCGGCGGGCCACCGGGGCCAGGCTGAGGTTCGGGACCATTTTCCCCCTTGGACGGCCCATGTGGGAGCAGAGGATCACCATGGCATTTTCATCCAGGGCATAGTTAATGGTCGGCAAGACCCCCCGGATACGGTTGTCATCGGTGATATTTAAATTGGTATCCAGGGGCACATTCAGATCCACCCGGATCAGGAGCCTTTTGTTTTTGATATTGAGATCATTCAGGTATTGCAAGGTTCCTCCTTTTAGGCGGTTTAGAGATCTTTAAACACTCTGGATTCTGGATTCCGAAATTTCAAATTACTTTTTTTAGACTTTTTCCAATGTACTTGGCCAGATCGATCATGCGATTGGCAAAGCCGCTTTCGTTGTCATACCAGGAAAAAACCTTAACCAAATCGCCTCCGGAGACCATGGTCAGGGGCAGATCGACGATGGAAGAATAGGTGGAACTGGTATAATCGATCGAGACCAGTTCTTCCGTCGTACAATAAAGGATGTTTTTCAGAGGGCCTTCGGCGGCCTGGATCAAGGCCTGGTTGACGGCCTCTATGCTGGTCTTTTGGGCCACATGGGCCACGAAATCCACCAGGGACACATTGCAGGTCGGTACCCGGATGGATAGTCCATCCAACTTGCCTTTTAATTCCGGTAGGACCTGGGTTACCGCCCGGGCCGCTCCGGTGGTTGTGGGGATCATGGACAGGGCCGCTGCCCGGCCCCGCCGTAGATCCTTGTGGGAGCCATCCAGGATTCTCTGGTCCATGGTATAGGAATGGATAGTGGTCATCAGACCTTTCTGGATGCCAAAGTTCTCATGTAAAACCTTGACCACCGGCGCCAGACAATTGGTGGTGCAGGAGGCATTTGAAATAATATGATGCGTTTGGGGGTTATAGATCTTTTCGTTGACGCCCATAACCAGGGTGACATCCACATTTTTCCCAGGGGCGGCAATGATCACTTTTTTGGCCCCGGCCTCAAGATGTTTGGAACTGGATTCCCGGTCCCGGAGTTTACCTGTCGATTCCAGGACGATATCGATTCCCAGATCTTTCCAGGGGAGCCGGCAGGGGTCATCGGTCTGGCGGGTCACCTGGACCGGTTTCCCGTTAATAATCAGTTGATCCGGTTTGGGCTCCACCAGAAAAGGAAATCTCCCATGGACCGAGTCATATTTCAGGAGATGGGCCAGGGTAGCCGAGTCGGCCCGGCTGTTGATCGCCACGATTTCCGCTTCCGGGTCCCCTTCCGCTAAAATCCGCACCAGATATCTTCCTATACGTCCAAAACCATTGATAGCAATACGCAATCCCATAGGGGTTCTTTCCTCCTTATTACAGCCTGAATATTTGACGGGGTTTTAATAAATTAAGAGATAATGCCAGAAAATAATAACAACATGAACGTCTGAAGTCAAATCGAAAAAATGGTAAGTCCTTTAAAAAGAAAGAGGGAACAGGCAGTTCCCTGTTCCCTCTTTCTTTCTTGATCAGCCAGGGGTTGAATTTCTTTTTAAGAAAGACAACCGGAGAGCCGGTTTAAAGCAAGGGGATGATCAGCAGGGCCACAATGTTGATGACCTTGATCATCGGGTTGATGGCCGGGCCGGCCGTATCCTTATAGGGGTCGCCGACTGTATCGCCGGTAACAGAGGCCTTGTGGCCGTCGCTCCCCTTCTTATGGATGACGCCTTTATCGTCGGTTACACCATCCTCAAAGGATTTCTTGGCGTTGTCCCAGGCGCCGCCGCCGGAAGTCATGGCGATGGCCTGGAAGAGACCGGTCAGGATGCATCCGATCAGAAGACCGCCGAGGGCCTTAGGCCCGAGGATAAAGCCGACCAGGATAGGAGCAACGACCGGGATAAGGGCCGGTATCATCATTTCCTTGATGGCTGACTTGGTGACGATATCCACGCATTTCCCATATTCCGGTTTACCGGTACCTTCCATGATACCCTTGATCTCCCGAAACTGCCGGCGAACCTCTTCAACGACGCCCCCCGCTGCCCTGCCGACCGCCAGCATCAACCGGCCGCCGTAGTAGTAGGGGATCAGACCGCCGATAAAGAGTCCGGCAATGACCATGGGATCGGAAAGGTCGAAAGTGATGCCTGGCACAATCTTGGCCAGTTCCCGCGCATACTCGGCAAACAGAACCAGCGCGGCCAGACCGGCTGAACCGATGGCATAGCCTTTGGTGACCGCCTTGGTGGTATTACCAACCGCGTCGAGCGGATCGGTAATGGCCCGCACTTCCGGAGGCAGCTCGGCCATCTCGGCGATACCGCCGGCATTATCCGTGATCGGTCCGTAGGAGTCAATGGCCACCACGATGCCGGTCATGGAAAGCATCGAAACCGCGGAAAGGGCAATGGCAAAGAGACCGCTGCTCACATTGCCGCTGAATCCTCCTCCGAGGCCGAAGGAGCCGAGAATGGCGGCTACGATAACCAGGGCCGGAAGGGCTGTGGCTTCCATACTCATGGCCAGACCGGCGATGACGTTCGTGCCGTGGCCGGTCAGGCTGGCCTTGGCGATCGTCTTTACCGGCCGGAACTGATTGGCCGTATAATATTCAGTGATCCAGACGATGAGACCGGTCAGGATCAGACCGATAAGGGCTGTGCCGAAAATGCTCATGGGGGTGAAACCGCCGGTTTTGTCGCCCAGTCCTCCCATGAACCAGGAGGTTACCGCATAAAAGGCGATGGCCGCCAGAATCCCGGCAACGGCCAGACCCTTATACAGGGCGCCCATGATGTACTGCTTGGCGCCGAGTTTCACGAAGTAGGTACCGATGATCGAGGCGATGATGGAAACACCGCCCAGAAGAAGCGGGAATTCGACCCAGGGACTATCGGCGCCGAAAACCGATTTGGCCAGCAGCATAGCGGCCACCAGGGTTACCGTATAGGTTTCATAGAGGTCGGCCGCCATGCCGGCGCAGTCGCCGACATTGTCGCCCACGTTGTCAGCGATAACCGCCGGGTTTCTCGGATCGTCTTCCGGGATGCCGGCTTCGACTTTACCGACCAGGTCGGCACCGACGTCGGCCGCCTTGGTGTAGATACCGCCGGCGATACGGGCGAAGACGCTCATCAGGGAGCAGCCGAAGCCGAGGCCGATGAGAGCATGGAAGGCCCCCTCTCCGGCCATAGACCTGGCCAGCGCAAAATATCCGGCCAGCCCGATGATGCCGAGACCGACCACCATGATGCCTGTGACCGAACCACCTTTAAATGAAAGGGTAAGCGCGGACTGGATCCCTTTTTTTGCCGCCTGGGTCGTCCGTACATTGGCCCGTACCGTAACCCACATGCCGACAAAACCAGCAAAGGCCGAACCAACCGTCCCGATCAGGAAACCGAGGGCTGTCCATACGCCCAGGACCACGGCAATAATGACCAGAAGAATCACGGCCACCACGGCCACGGTTTTATACTCACGGGTCAGAAAGGCATAGGCCCCTTCCTTGACCGCATTGGAGATATCCTGCATACGTTTGGACCCGGCGTCCTGTTTGGATACCCAAGCTGCGGTGTAGAGGGCGTACAACACCCCCAGGGCGCCACAAATAATGGCAAAGGTAATAATATTCATAAATTCTCTCCTCTCCTCCTTCAGATTAAATTTGAATACAATTTATTACAAAAAACTTCCCGGTTATAAGGTTTTTTATTCCACCTCCTTTTTAAAAAAAATCATTTATTTTGATTTTATTAAACTCAAGATATTGCTTGTGAATTCTATTACAGAGTCCTCCCGCTTCTATCACACCCCCAAGGCGATGTCAAGATTTTTTCAAGGGTTTTTTCCAGGGTATTTTCCCGGAGGTTTTACTCCTTCCTTGACCTCCGGTTTTTTTCTTGACAAAATAGGATTTAAATTTAAAAGAAAAGGCTTGACAGAACCTTTTTTTTTATTAAGGTCAATTTTTAACTATAAAATAGTTATATAATAATTATATTTGCGGGGGTAACAGCTCTCAAGGAGAAAAACCTTAATACGAAAATAGAGTTACGGGTTTCTCGTTACTTGTTACTGGTTACTCGTTACTGGTTACTCGTTACGGGTTACGGGTTCAAACCCAACCTTGCTTCGACATTCATTATTCGATATTCGCATTTTCATGCTTCGTGGTGACCCGATGGGTCATGAGTGTTAATACAAAAATAAGGGCAATCAAAACGTTAAGGAGGAAAGGCGATGTACTGGGATGAAAAATTTGAAACCATGGCGTTAGAAGAAATGCAGGATTTTCAATTAAAACAACTTCAAGAAACCGTCTCCTGGGTTTATGAAAAAATCCCTTTCTACAAGAACAAGTTGGATGACCTGGGGATTAAGCCATCGGATATCAGAGCGTTGAAAGATCTGGCCCGGTTGCCCTTTACGGTCAAAAACGACCTGAGAGACCATTATCCCTTTGGCCTCTGTGCCGTGCCCGTTCCGGACCTGGTACGGGTCCATGCCTCTTCCGGAACCACCGGGAAACCGATCACCGGCCCTTATACGGCCGATGACCTGGATCAATGGTCCAATTGTATGGCCCGGAATTTATTCGCCGCCGGCGTCAGGTCCAACGATATCGTTCAAAATGCCTATGGCATGGGATTGTTTACCGGTGGTTTGGGATTTCACCAGGGGGCGACCAAAGTGGGGGCCACCATCATTCCCACCTCTTCCGGCCTGACCGAACGGCAGATCACCATTATGCAGGATTTTGGGACCACCGTTCTTTTCTCCACCCCTTCCTATGCCCTGACCATCGCCGAAAAGGCCTCTCAAATGGGGGTTAATTTCAAAAATCTCCGGTTACGGGTCGGCGTTTTCGGGGCCGAACCCTGGACCAGGGAAATGCGCAAAGAAATTGAAGACCGTATGGGACTCAAAGCCCATGAGGCCTATGGCTTGACCGAAATGATGGGGCCCGGCGTGGCCTTCGATTGTGCAGCCCAGGACGGTTTTCTGCATGTCAATGAAGACCACATCATGATCGAAATTATCGATCCCGTCACCGGCGAACCCCTGCCCCACGGAACCAAAGGGGAGCTGGTTTTTACAGCCATCCAACGGCGGGCCATGCCCTTACTGCGCTATCGAACCCGGGACATTACCTTGACCAAACGGGAAAAATGTGCCTGCGGCCGGACCCTGATCAAGATGGAAAAGGTCTATGGCCGGACGGACGATATGCTGATTATCAGCGGGGTCAACGTCTTCCCTTCTCAGATCGAAAGCATCCTCCTGGAAGAAAAAGAGGTTGAGCCCCAATATGTTATTATTGTCCGGAAAAAAGGATACCTGGACACATTGGAAGTGAATGTGGAGGCCAAACCCGATATCTATCAGGCCGGGGCGGAAAAAATCAAGGAAGTGGAGCAGAAAATCGAGGCCCGCATGAAGGGGATGATAGGGATCGGCATAAAGATCCGTCTGGTTTCCCCAGGTACAATCACCCGCAGTGAGGGCAAGGCCAAGCGGGTTATTGACGAACGGAAGATGTAAGGGTGTAGGAAAAAAGGGGGCAAGGATTCCAGGAATCGAGGGTTCAAGGGTCATAAATTCCACGCCTTTCACTTGAATCCTCGACCCCTCGGCCCCTTGAATCCTTTTTCATGCTTCGTCGGTGCCCCTTTGGAGCATGAGGTTTAGTACGAAAACAGCATTATGAAATCCCCCTTGTCCTGGAAGTCCAACAGGAGAGGGGGATTTTTTGTTGACAAGGCCGCTTTCTTTCAGTTAAGTGTGGGACATTGTTTTTTTAAAGACCGTAAAGGGAGAAGCTTAAAAATGAAAATCCATGAATACCAAGCCAAAAAGATCTTTGGCCGATATGGAATCCCGACCCCTAAAGGGAATGTGGCCTTTTCAGTGGAAGATGCGGCCCAGGTCTCCCGGGAGATCGGCCCGCCCCCATATATCATTAAAGCCCAGATTCACGCCGGTGGCCGGGGAAAGGGCGGAGGCGTCAAAAAGGCCCAGGGTATCAATGAAGTGGAAAGGGTGGCTGAAGAAATTTTAGGCATGACCCTGATAACCCATCAGACCGGCCCGGAAGGGCGGAAGGTTCGGAAGGTATTGGTTGAAGAAGGGCTGGAAATAGAAAAAGAATTCTATGTCGGCATTGTCATCGACCGGGCCAGGGCCTGTCCGGCGATTATGGTCAGCCCGGCCGGTGGAATGGATATCGAAGAAGTAGCTGAAAAGACCCCTCACTTGATTAAAAGGGAATGGATTGACCAGACCATAGGTTTCCAACCTTTTCAGGCCCGAAACCTCATCTACAGCCTGCCCCTCTCACCGGTTTTGATCAAAGCCGGGTTGGCGGTATTAAACCAATTATACAAGCTCTTTGAAAGCTATGACTGTTCCCTGCTTGAAATTAATCCGCTGGTAGCCACCCGGGACGGCCGTCTCATCGCCCTGGATGCCAAGATGACCTTTGATGATAACGCCGTCTTTCGCCATAAGGAGTTGCTGGACCTCCTTGATCCTGACGAGCAGGACCCTTTGGAACTGGAAGCCAACCGCAACAATCTCAATTATATCCGTCTGAACGGCAATATCGGGGTTATGGTCAATGGGGCCGGGCTGGCCATGGCCACCATGGATATCATTAAATTGTACGGTGGAGAACCGGCTAATTTCCTGGATGTGGGAGGCGGGGCCAATGCCGAGATGATCGCCAAAGGGCTGCAGATTATATTATCCGACGAACGGGTCCAGGCCATTCTGGTCAATATCTTCGGCGGGATTTTACGCTGTGATGTCCTGGCCGAAGGTCTTATTGAGGCGGCCCGCAAGGTCAACATCAAGGTGCCCCTGATCATCCGCCTGGAAGGGACCAATGTGGCTAGAGGCCGTGAAATGCTCGATCAATCGGGACTGGATTTCTGGGTAGCCCAAACCATGTCCGAAGCGGCCCAGAAGATCAGCCAGTT
>CAZVHO010000200.1:0-8288 GCA_964627515.1 uncultured Thermodesulfobacteriota bacterium
CCTCATTTTCTTTTTGACGAAGCCCCCGAGAGACGTTACTATAGAATCCACACTTCAAATATCTTTGGTGAGCCTCTATCCAAAAAGGGAAGGCAGGATCTATTGTTTTCCTGGTTTAAAAAGATTCCCCCGCGCTGGGTGATTGCCCTGGTGATCGCCCTTCAGGCCTCCATGAATGTGGTTTCGGGACGCAGCGGGTATGTCTGGATCATTGACCCGGAAGGTGTTTTCCTGGCCCACCATGACCTTACTTTTGTGGGCCGGAGCAGTTTTAAGGCCCGTCGGAAAAGAATCCCCGATTCTCCTATGAGATCATAGACCGCCTGACCCGTCAGCACCTGTTAAAAGGGGAAGAGGGGATTGCAAGTTATGTAACCGGATGGCACAGGAATACCGTGGGCCGGGTAACCAAACTGATCGCCTACACGCCGGTCCGTTTTCTTGACCAACCGAAGGCCCCTTCGTTCCAATCCTCTTTTTCACCGGTTTTCTGGTCCGTGGCAGTAGTGTCCCCGGAAACGGAAGTTACCGGTCTCTTGCAGGTGGTCAGTAAGCAGCAATGGACGATCGCGGGGTTGCTTATCTTTACCATTGTTTTATCGGCGGTGGTGGCTATCATAATCGCCCTCAGGTGGTCTTCTACGCTCCAGCAGGAAGTGAACCGAAAAACAACGGCCCTGGAGTCGGCCCAAAAAAAACTGCTCCATGCGGAGCGGCTGACTGCTGTCGGGCAAGGGGTGGTGCGGGTTTCTCACGAAATCAAGAATCCGCTCATGGTTATCGGCGGTTTTGCCCGCCAGGTGTCCCGGAAAATCCAGGGGGATGAGCAATCGGTCCAAAAACTGAACCTGATCGTCGAAGAGGTCCAGCGGCTGGAAAAACTGCTGACCGAAGTGCGTGATTTCACCCGGGTCAAAGAACCGGCCATGGAGGAGGGGAACATCAATCTCGTGGTACAAGCCGTGGCCGACCTTATGGAATCAACGTTATCTTCGGCGGGGGTAAAACTCGAACTTCAGTTGGTGCCTGATCCAGGGCTTAGCCGGTTTGATCCGGATCAGATCAAGCAGGTGTTGATTAATCTGGTTAAAAATGCCATGGAGGCCATGCCGCAAGGGGGGTGTATTACTATTCGAACCCGCGGGGAACGCCAGGGGATTTTTGTGGAAATCATTGATACCGGCCAGGGCATCACCCCGGAACATTTGAACGAAATATTTAATCCTTTCTTTACCACCAAGGAAAAAGGAACGGGGTTGGGTCTGGCGGTATCCTTGAAAATTTTGAACGATCACAATGGAGAAATGCTGGTTTCCAGTTGCCTGGGAGAGGGATCGGTGTTTACCATACGCCTTCCCAGGCAGCCCGTATAAAGCATCGCTTTGCGAACAAGGGGTTATTGGGTGCCGATTTTTCTTAATGGGTAATAAAGGGAAATATAGAGGAAAGGGGATTCCAGTGTCAAGAGGGTAGATTCTTAAATTGCCATTCTGAGAATTCATCCCTCAAGGATCTCTCTGATCCTCTGAGACAAAAGTTGAATGGTGAAGGGCTTTTGAATGAAACCCTTACAGCCCTGGTTTATTATTCGGGAAGCCTCGCCGTTCATGCTATACCCGCTAGAAAGAATAACCCGGACATCCGGATTTGCTGCTTTCAGGCATTGAAAGGTTTCTGCCCCTCCCATTTCGGGCATGATCATATCGAGGATCACGAGATCAATGGCCTTTTTTTGCGCCGTATACAACGCCAAAGCTTCCTGGCCGTTATGGGCTATAGTGACGGTATAACCGAGAGTTTCAAGGAGCCTCTTACAAATATTTGCTACGGCCGGTTCATCGTCTACCACAAGAATTCTCCCAGAGCCCTTGAGGACCGGTGTCACGGTCGAAGCATCTTTTTTCGCTGTCTTGTCTGAGGCGGGGAGATAAACCGAGAACGTACTCCCGTGCCCTTTTTCACTGTAAACGTTAATGAATCCCCCATGGTTTTTCACAATGCCATACACGGAAGCAAGGCCCAGACCCGTGCCCCGGGCCATCTCTTTGGTCGTAAAGAATGGTTCAAAGATCCTCTCTCTCGTCCTGTTATCCATGCCCACGCCCGTGTCGGTTATCGAGATTTTGACGTATCGCCCATCCTCTACCCCGTCCATCTTAGTGGAATGGCTATCAAGAAAGGCGTTCTCGGTGACGAGATAGAGCGATCCGCCACCAGGCATGGCCTGCCAGGCATTTAGGAAAAGATTAACCAGAACCTGTTCGATCTGCCCAGGATCCCCTTCCACCATATGGATTCCCTCTACCAGGCTGATATGGATCCGAATCTCCTTTTTGGTGCGGCCGAACATGGAGGAGGTCTTCATCAGGATGTCATTAATATTTATAGGTTTCACCTCATATTTCCCGCCTCGTGCAAAGCCGAGAAGTTGTCGGGTAAGATTAGCGCCGCTTTTTACCAATTCTTCTATAATTTTAAGTTTCTCTCGGTCAATGGCAGATGCTCCGGAATCGAGGAGCATGAGGGAGACATACCCCTGGATACCCATGAGGGTATTGTTGATGTCGTGGGCTACGCCTCCCGCGAGGGTTCCGATAGCCTCCATCTTCTGGGATTGGAAAAGCTGGAATTCGAGTCTTTTCTGATCGGTAATGTTTTCGTAGGTAACTACAATCTGTTTGTCCCGCAAATCTCTGCCGATCCTCGATGCATTGATTCTACAAGTCAGGTCTCTTCCTTCCCGGTGGCGGCAGTATATTTCCTTGGTGTAAAAATTATGTTTTTCGAGAAACTCGTATATTTTGTTGAATTCCTCATACTCTTCGTCCGTCCTGTAAAGCAGCCGGGTACTCTGACCGATCAACTGGTCAGGCTTCCAACCAAAGACCGTTTCCACCCCGTCATTGGCAAAAACAACAAGGCCCTCTTTTAGACCGAGCACGGCGTGTGAGATGGCGCCAAGAATGGTCGATTCAAGTTCCTCGAGTTTTCTCAAAGCCTCCTGTTGCTGTTTCCTTTCAAA
This sequence comes from uncultured Thermodesulfobacteriota bacterium, assembly GCA_964627515.1. Classification (GTDB taxonomy): domain Bacteria; phylum Desulfobacterota; class RBG-13-43-22; order RBG-13-43-22; family RBG-13-43-22; genus RBG-13-43-22. Next base: position 3,023 of record CAZVHO010000200.1, read on the forward strand.
CACTTCCTGTCGAAGACGGTCATTAGTCTCTTTCAATTCTTCCGTTCGCTCTGTTACCAATTCTTCCAGATGATTCCGGTACCGGTTCAGTCTCGCCGCCGTCTCTTTATGCTCCTGTATCTCCTTTCCCAACCGCTCATTGGCCAGCACCAACTCGCTGGAGTGTTCTTCCAGCCGGTCGAAGGCCGTCTTAAGCGCCATCTCTGCATTTTTCAGTCCCGTAAAATCCGTTATCGACAAGACATATCCTTTTGTCCTGTCGTGTTCATCCTGGTATCGTCCGCTCACCAGGCAGGGGACAGAATATCCTTTACGGTGTATGAGATTGACCTCATAGGTCAAGGGTGTAGCCCCGCCGCCCTTCTTAAGGACAATATTTTTAATGGCCGGGTATTCCTCTGGATTCGGAAATATGATTTTGGCCCCGTGTCCAATCAGCTCTTCTTGTTTCCATCCTAAGATCACGGTCAGGGCCTTATTGCACCAGGCGAAGACGTCGTCCTTGATTAACCCTATGCCGTGGGACGTACTGCCTAAGACGGCCAGGAGCAGGTTTTGATAATCTTTCAGCCGGCTATGAGTGGCTGCAAGTTCTTCCGCTCTGTCCCTGGCATCCTCAAGGCCGAAAATATACTCCTGGAGGCTACGCCGTTGTTGTTCGTCATAATTCATGTGGTCCTCTTCCATAAACAGGTCAACCCGATTGTTTTTCTCCAACGGCCTGAATCTCCCTGAGAATATCAGGAAAACTTACCGGCTTGCACAAATACCGGTCCGCCCCGGCCTCCAATCCTTGTTGGATCTCGAAAGATTGTGCTTTGGCTGAAAGGACGATAATGGGGATTCGTTTTGTTCTCTCATCGGATTTCAGTATCCTTAAGACCTCGGTACCCGTAAGCTTCGGCAATTTTACATCCAACAGGATAATATCAGGAAGATTTGAAAACGCCTGCTTAAGGGCCTCTTCGCCATCCCCTGCAATATAGACCGTAAAACCCATTTTGGTAAATTTCCTTTGTAGGTATGAGGAGATACTCTCCTCGTCATCAACTACCAGTATCTTGTGAAGCACCATGTCAACCTCCTTGATCTGCTCCCGATTTTAGCTCGTTGGTAAAAATGATAGCGGCAGACGGACCGTAAAAACAGACCCCTTTCTTTCCTCATCAAGAGGAAGGTCGGGAAACTGACCTGCTGGGAGAGGGCTTTCACAGGTTATGACCCCGCCGTGCATCTCGACTATTCCCTTTGAGATGGTAAGCCCAAGCCCGGTACCGCCCACCTTTTTAGACTTGAGGCTGTCTGCCTGAAAAAACTTTTTAAAAATCTCCTCTCCGGCCCAGGGCGGTACGCCATACCCGTTATCAGCGACATAGATGGCCATGTCTCCCTTCCCCTTTTCCACCTTTACGAGAATCCTCCCGTTATCGGGAGAATATTTAATCGCATTGCTCAAGAGGTTGACCATTACTTGGATCATCCGGTCTCTATCGAGCTCGATGGTCGGAAGATCCCGGGGAATCTGCCTGGTTATGCGGTGGTTATGTGCCTGGGCCAACTCTGAAACCTCCCCTATGGCCCGCTCCACTATTTCCTCAACCGGCACCGCACCCAAGTTCAGCTCAAACTTCCTGGCCTCAATCCTGGAGAGATCGAGAAGGTCCGTCACCAGACGCATGAGTCGCTCAATACCCCCTTTCACCAGCATCAAGTCTTCACATACTTCTTCATCAATATTTCCTGAATAACCCTCCAATACGCCCGATACCCCTAGAAGCATTGCTTGAATAGGGGTTCTCAATTCATGGGATGCGATGGTGACAAAATCGGATTTCATCTTATCCACTTCAGAGACCGCAAGAGCCATTTCATTGAAAGATCTGGCCAGTTGCCCGATCTCATCATTTGACTTCACCTCAATAGACTGATTAAAATTCCCCCTGCTGATTGCAACGGCTCCGGAGGTCAACCGCCTCAAGGGCCTTGTTATGGTTAGACTGAGGACGATAGAAGTGCCGATGACCGCAAGGCCGCCGATGACCGTAATGAGGGTCACCACCTGGCGATTGTGGGCCGTCTTCTCCTTAATAAGGTCCCTGGTTTTTCTATTGGAAGAGAGAATCTGGTCTCCTTCCCGAAGGATACTCCTTTCGATCTTGGCTTTGGTAATCTTCGCGTCCTTATGGAAGTCCTCCACGTTGGCACCTATTGTGACATAGCCGAATCCTCTTTTTGATTTTTCATAGGCCCCCGTGTAATAAGGGATCGTGGCATAGGTGGTCAGCTTCCATAGGCCGCTCCAGAGAATTAAAAAAGATCCGGATCCACCGTCTTCCGTGCCTTCGTGCCATCCTTGGCATTGAGGGGCCGTATCAAGAATTCGGCAGTCCAAGGAAATAGTTCCGGAATTCATCTGTTCGATCGATCCGGATTTTTTCTGGGTGAAGGCCCGGAAGGAAGGGAGCCTGCTGATGAATTCTCCCAGACCCAACCCACTTTTTTTGTATTGATTATAAGTATCCTGGCTGACCCAACCCGGCACTTCTTTTCCCGTTTGGGGATCGTATCCACAAATAAAGAAATCTCTGGCGTGGGATATACAGCGATCCCTATTATCCCAGATAAAGGCATAATTGCCCGATCCTCCATCCGGATGGATGGTATAACGTTCCTCTGTGGGAACGATGTGTTCCGTAAATTCCATCAGGTGCGTATGATCAAGGGCCATGGTTATGTACCCGATCTTTTCTCCGGCCCGATCATATACCGGGGTCGCCCATCTGATAATCCCTTCGAATCTCTTACCCTGCGGGTTTTCTCTGCCCGCATAGCCACTGCCTGGTTTGACCTTTATGCCTTCCGGGGTTTTATATAACCATCCTCTCACATACTCTCCGATTACCTGAGAGACATAGAGTTCACCCCTCTTGAGTTGAGTCAATGATAAAAAGTAATCCTCTGACTTGGAATAAGTGTTCTGTTTTTGGGTTACGTCTAAGAGCTTCTCCGAAATCTTTCCGTCAGCGATTTTAATCTTCTCCATCCCCATTAAATTTACAAAAGTAATCTCCTTATAAAGCGGCCTTGATACTTTAGGGAAACCAGTTGGCGGTCTATGCCTCCAGGCCTCTTTGTTTTCCGGGTTACGGGACTCCAGGGTGAAGGGCTTCGGCTTTTCCGAGCGGTGGACTGGACCGGCTTCGGTATCTACAACATCCCTCCTGGAAGCCAGGAAGACTTTCAAGTAATTCACGGGATCCGGTTCGACAGAAGCAAGAATGCGGATATCTTGGTCCCTCTCGTAGAGGAAGTCGGCGATCCTTTGGGCCAATTCATCGGTTCTCAGTTCTATGGCTTCTGTTGACCGACGGTCTAGGGCCTGGACGCTATCCCCCATAGCGGTCTTCCCTATGTCTTCAGCCGATTGCAGGTTCAGCCGCCCCATCTCTTCAGCCATCCGGACGGCCTCTCCTCCAGTATCTCTGAGGTTCTTGCTTGCAAAATATTCTAATACAATCAGGGGGACTACGGAGAGGATAAGAAAAGAGATGAGCAACTTCGACAGAATTCCCGGATGTTTAAATTTCGGTCTCATGGTTTTGAATCCTTAAAGAAATAGGTACCCCCATGCCTTGTTAATTACCTTTCCCTGGATTGCCCGGCAGTTGGGCGGTGTTCCCAGAGAACCATTGGACCTCTCTTGGTTTGCCTTGTGCCTGATTTTCTATTTTCGAACTAAACCCTCATGACCCATTGGGCCACCCGGAAGTATGAAAATGGGTTTAAGATTCAATGGGTTTCAACGAACGACGGATTTTTGCCGAACCCTGATCCCCGAACCCCGGTCCCTGAAGGTTATTTTCGTATTAAAGCTACCGGCTGCCATCCAAAATCTCCCGGACTTTTTGGGCCAGGGCATTCATAGGAAAGGGTTTTTGAATAAAATGCATCTCTTTTCTTAAAACCCCGTGGTGGATAACGGCATCATCGGTATAGCCCGACATAAAGATCACCTTCATCTCCGGGCGCAATGTTAAGAGATGGTCTCTTAATTCCCGGCCGCTCATTCCCGGCATCACGACGTCAGTGATCAAAAGCTGTATCGATTCATTCGGGTATTCCTGAACCAACCGAATCGCTTCCCGACCGTCTGCGGCTAATAATACTTCATACCCGCAGGTTTGAAGGGTTTTTCGAATGATTTTTCCCACTTCTTCTTCATCCTCGGCCACCAAAATGGTTTCCGACCCTTTGGGCAGTTCCTGAGGGTGGTTTAGAAATCCGTTTGATTCAGCAGTCTGGTCGATCCTTGGGAGATAGATCTTAAAGGTGGTGCCAAGGTTTTCTTCACTATAGACCCAGATGTTTCCGCCGCTCTGTTTGACAATCCCGTAGATCGTCGACAATCCCAATCCCGTCCCTTTGCCTAATTCTTTGGTAGTAAAAAAGGGTTCAAATATTCGATCCTTCACCTCCGGAGGCATGCCCGCCCCGGTATCCGTTACGGAAAGTCTGACGTAAGGGCCGGCTTGGACCCCGGCATGGGTCTGGGCATAGGTTTTATCCAGCTCGACGTTGTCGGTTTCGATGAGGAGCTTCCCTCCATAAGGCATGGCATCCCTGGCGTTGACCGTAAGGTTAAGGATCACCTGTTCGATCTGGCCGGGATCGGTCTTTATTTTCCCTAAATCCTCAGCCAGGGAATGGACCACTTCGATATCCTCCCCGAGAATCCGACGGAGCATCTTGTCCAAATCTTTTAAAAGGATATTTAAATCGATCACTTTCATCTCCAGCATCTGTCGGCGGCTGAAAGCCAGAAGCTGGCGCGTAAGATCCGAGGCCCGTTCCCCGGCTTTTATGATCTGGTCAATGGCTTCTCCGGCCTGTTCCCCTTGTTGGAGTTTCAAGGCCGCCAATTCACCATAACCCTGGATGATGGTGAGGATATTATTAAAATCGTGGGCCACTCCCCCGGCCAGCCGGCCGATGGCTTCCATCTTCTGGGATTGACGCAGTTGTTCTTCCAAAAAGGTTTTTTCAATTTCCGCTTGCCGGCGATCAGCCAGTTCTTTTTCCAACTGGCTATTGGCCTTGGCCAAATCAGCGGTACGTACCCCCACCTGTTCTTCCAGGTGCTGGCGGTGGCCTTCCAATTCCCGATCCCGTATCTGGATTTGCTCCAACATGTCGTTGAAGCCTTCGGCCATGGAACCCAATTCATCATTTTGAAGAACAGGGGCCCTTAGGGAATAATTTTTATCTT
>CAZVHO010000201.1:0-8252 GCA_964627515.1 uncultured Thermodesulfobacteriota bacterium
TTTAAGCTTTTTCAATGAATCCATGGGGGCAAAGGCCGTCTGGGACGAAGGGAAGCAAACGGTTTCCATTCATTTCAAAGATACGAATGTGAAGTTCGCCATCAACAACAACAAAATGATTTTAAATGGCGAGGAGAAAACAATCGACGGCATGCCGGTTGTTCTTGCAGGGGGCCCTGTTATGTTACCGCTGATGCCTGTTTGCCAGGCCCTGGGGATGACGATGGAGTGGGATCATGTTAACCGGCTGGCCTCCGTGGTATTATCTGCCGGATCGGGTGACGTCGGTTCATTGGTTTTTGAAAAATATCTCAAAAGCTGCAAACCTACGGATGGGGCAAAGGGTATGAATGCTGAGATCCAGTACATTATTACCGACAGTAATAATGCCAAGTACGTCGTCACTGTCAAAGACGGGGTCTACATCTGGACAATGGGGACCGCCAAGAATCCCGATGCCACCGTTCAAACGCCGGCCGCCTTATGGGGTCAAATTCATACCCAAAAGGTCGATGCTACACAGATGTACCTTCAGCGCAAGATTAAATTTCAGGGGGATAGAACGTTACTGTTAAATATGAATAAGTATTTGGAATACCATGATAAAAATACCGAGAAAGAATGATGGTGTCCGAAATAAGAGATTATTCTACCGGGGGAAAAGTTATGTTTAAAGCTTTCGATGAACTTCCGGCCATGGTCAACAAGACGCCTTTTTACAGGACCATCGCCATGGAGTTGGTCAAGGTCGATCATGAAGGCTCCGTGGTCAGGCTTAAATCGGACCACAAGCATAAAAATATCCTGGGAACCATTCATGGCGGAGCCCTGGCGTCGCTTGCGGATTCTGCCTGCAGTCTATCCCTGGCGCCCTATTTAAAAGAGGGCGAGACGATGATCACTATTTCCCTGCATGTCGATTATATAGCGACGGGGAGCAAAGGGGATCTGACGGGTCAGGGAAAAGTCATCCACCGGGGCAGACGGTTAATCAGGGCGGAAGCGGTGATTACCGATGAGGAAGAGAGACTCATTGCCAAGGGCTACGCCACGCTAATCAACACGTCCTTACATGAATATCGTACCAATGAAGATCCGGAAGATCCGATGGCATAAAAGAGGAACCCTATGATTTTTAGAGACAAGATCGGGAAGATGGCGGAAAAATATGGAGATAAAGTGGGTACGGTCTGTGGTGGCAGGGAATACACCTATCGATTCTATGATGAATCTTCTAATGCCATGGCCCGCTATCTTAATGCTCTTGGGCTGCAAAAGAGTGACCGCTTTGCCCTATTATCCCGGAATTCTCATTATCACAGGCAAATGTTGCTGACTGCCGGCAAAAGCGGCTTCGTCTGGGTGCCGGTCAATGCCAGATTTTCGGCGGATGAAATTGTCCGCATGATTCATGATGCGGAAGTGAAGGTGCTGATTATTTCCCAAGAATTTATGGGCATGGTCAAAGGGTTGAAAAGCCGTCTTTCAACCGTAGAACATTACGTGTGTATTGACCGGGGGCATGAAGGTTACGCCTATCTGGAAGACGAAACGGACAAATATTCAAAAGAGGATCTCGATACCGAATTGACTGAGGACGATATGCTCTGGTTCCAATACTCCAGCGGTACGACCGGTTTGCCGAAGGCGGCGGTCCATACGCAGCGTTCCGGCGCAGCGATTGGCGATTTGGAGGACCTGCCCCAGCTCGCTAATTTTTGTCGGACAGATTCGATTGCCCTGCAATATTATTCTTCATACACCTTTGCCGGTGTGGGCTTCGATCTGATGTATGCCTTGGCAGGTGTGAGGGTTATGATTCAAGACAAGTTTGATCCGGTAGTTGTGATGAAAACCATTGAAGAAGAGAAAATAACCATCACCCATGTCTTTCCGGCAACGCTATCGATGATCGTCAATTCACCCGAGTTTGGCAAATTCGATTTGAGCAGCCTGGAATGCATCACCTATGGCGGAGCTCCTATGCCTACGGACGTTTTGGTGAAGGGGATCAAGGCCATCGGCCCTATTTTCTTCCAGGATTATGCCTGTTCCGAAGCATCGATGATGAGTGCGTTGAATATGGAAGATCATGTCATTGATGGTTCCCCGGAACAAACGAAGCGTCTGACGTCGTGTGGCAAGTTTATAGCGGGCATTGATACCAGGATTCTTGACACCGATGGCAGGGAAGTCGGACCGAATGTCATGGGTGAATTGACCGTGAAGAGCGACGCAGTCATGAAAGAGTACTGGAAGATGCCTGAAGAGACGGCGGAGGCCCTGAAAGACGGTCGGTACTATACGGGCGATATCGGCGTCTATGATGAGGATGGCTTCATCTACCTGCTGGACCGCAAGAAGGACATGATCATCAGTGGAGGCTTCAATATCTATCCGGCGGAGATTGAAAATGTCCTCATGGAGCATCCCGCGGTCCATGAAGCAGCTGTCGTCGGTATCCCCGATGATTTGTGGGGAGAGGCGATTTGTGCACATGTTGTTCTTTATGAAGGTCAAAAAGTTGCGGAAGAGGAACTCATCGGATTTGCGAAGGAAAAACTCGCCGGATATAAAAAGCCGAAGATTGTGAAGTTTGTGGATTCGATACCGCGGACGGCTGTAGGAAAGATCAAGAGAAAGGACATCCGGACGCCGTATTGGGAAGGCAGGGCGAGGAAAATATAATTTTTAATTCTAATTATCTTCCTTTCCCTGGAATAAAGGGAAGTTGGTGGGAGATTTTCAAGGTTGCCGATTCCGAAAGGAGATTGAAATGGATTATTCATTAACATTCGAACAAAAAGCCATCCAGAAAGTGGCCAGAGATTTCGCGGCCAAAGAAATAGCGCCCGTGGTGAATAAATATGAAAATGAAGGGATTTTCCCCCGCCATATTATTCGCAGGATGGGTGAAATGGGATTCCTGGGGTGTGCTTTCCCGGAGGCCTATGGGGGATCCGAGTTGGGCTTCATCACTATGGTGCTGATTATTGAAGAGATAACCAAAGTGATGATGTCTCTGGGGTCAGCCTGGAATATGAATGCCATGACCTGTCCCTATGCCATTCTGAACTGGGGAACGGAAGAACAGAAGCAGAAATACATTGGCCCCCTCATCTCCGGTGAGAAAATCGGCTACATGGCCCTCACCGAGCCGGGAGGTGGTTCGGATGTTGTTGGGGCCATGAAAACCCGCGCCGTCAGGGATGGAGATTACTATGTCATCAACGGGTCCAAGATGTTCATCACCTTGGCAACGGAGGCGGATTGGGGGCTCCTTTACTGTAAAACCGATCCCAATGCCGGCCATGCCGGTGTTTCCGGCTTCATCATCGAAACGGCTACCCCTGGATTTAAAGCCACTCGTATACCTACCGTGGGCCTGGGAAAAGCTATTCCCACCTGCGAGATCGCCCTTGAGGATGTCCGCGTCCATACAGACAATCTGCTGGGTAAAGAGGGGCAAGGCTTTATGATCGCCATGCAGGCCCTCGATTTCGGTAGAATTACCGTAGCTGCGCGGTCCCTGGGGCTTGCCCAGGCCTGTCTGGACGCTTCGCTCAAATACTGTAACGAGCGGGAGGCTTTTGGTCAGAAAATAGGTAAATTCCAGATGGTTCAACGTCTTATTGCCGAGTCGGTTGTGGAGGTTGACGCCGCGCGTCTGTTGCTTTACCGGGTAGCCTATTTGATGGATTGTGGAAACGTACCCACGCGGGAAAGCTCTATCGCCAAGTACTATTGTGCCGAAACAGCTTATAAGGCGGCTCAGGCAGCCATCGAAATTTTCGGCGGTTACGGGTGTTGTGAAGAGTTTCCGATCGCCAGATATTTAAACCAGGCGCAAATTGCCCGGACCGGCGAAGGTTCGGCGAATATACAAAGGAGCATCATCGCCCAAGACGCCCTGGGATGGAAAAAGGCCGATAAGGGCATCAAACGGAAGATTAAGCTCAAGACGGATATAGAACCGGCTGAATAGGGCGATTGCAGGAGGTGCTCATGGACATCGGTTACGCTTTTGCGGAAAATATTGTGCGGACAAGTGCCGCGGATCTGCCTCTGGAAGTGATGGAGATGACGAAGAAGTGCATTCTGGATCTTTTGGGGTGCATTTTCGCCGGCAGTGCTTTGTCCCCGGATGCGAAAAATGTCGTCAAGATGTTTGTGGATGCCGAAGGGAGAGCGGAAGCCACGATTATTGGGCAGGTTGGAAAGGTTCCTGCCTGGTCGGCGGCTTTTTCCAACGGAGTGCTGGCCCATGCCCTTGATTTCGATGATATTGTCGATGAGACCGCGGTTCATCCCAGTTTATGTACCATTCCCGCGGCCCTGGCTCTGGCGGAAAAAACGGGAAGGTTAACCGGCAAGGATTTCATAACGGCCATTGCCCTGGGTAATGATTTAATTTGCCGTCTGGGAGCCGCCATAAAGAAAAAGCAGGAAGGATTGGTTTTGGGATTTCGTCCGGCCCCGGTACTGGGCATATTCGGGGCGGTGGCCGCGGCGGCCAAGGTATTGAAACTGGATACAGAAACGGTTGTGGATGCCCTGGGGATTGCCTTTCATCAAGGAGCGGCCGGAACCTTTGAGGCCTTTCTTGGCCCCGGCGATGTAAAAATACGGGAACTCTACGGCGGGTTCATCGGCTGGAACGGTGTTGTTGCCGCTCTGATGGCCCAAAGGGGCATTACCGGAATCAAGACCAGTTTTGAAGGACCGGCCGGGCTTTTCAATCTTTATTTCCAAGGGAAATATGACCGGGAATATTTGATGGCCGATTTAGGAAAACGATTTGATGGCTTAAGCGTAAGTCTGAAGCCCTGGGCCACCAATCGGATGATGCATGCCCCGGTCCAGGCTGCGATAGAGATTAGTCAGGAATATGATATCCATCCCGATGATGTGGCAGAAATTACGATTTATTTAACCCGAGGCTTACCTAAGTCCAGTGACGAGATAAAAATACCCCGAACCAGTACCGAAGCCAGGATCCATCTTCCTTTCTGTGTGGCCGCGGCTATTGCCCATAGAGGGCTCAGCATCGGGAATTTTACTGAGGGCGGATTAACCGATAAGACCACTTTGAGCCTGACCGAAAAAGTGCAGTTTGCCGATTCTGATATAACCACGAGCAGTGTCTTTTTCCCGCCTGGAAAGGTGATGATCCGGGTCAAATCGGGAGAGGCTTTTGTCAAACAAGTCGATATCGTCCGGGGCCATCCCAGTACTCCGATGACTTTTGAAGATGTGGCCGACAAATTCAGAGATTGTGCGGCCTTTTTACCATTTCAAGAGGAAGTGGAGAATATCATAAAGATGATCGGAGAGCTGGAAAAAATGAAAGATATGAGACTGGTTACCAACCGAATCGCCCAATTATACGTTATACGCCTGAGGGCTTAAGGAGAATCTAACAGGATTTTATAGGTCCTTATTGAAAAAAATATTCAGGGGTCCGGTATAGGGTCGGCCAACCCTCTACCGGCGTAAGAAATAAAAAAGCGGCTGGTTAGGAGCCTAACCCTCCTGCCATGCCGCTTTTTTATTTGCCCCTGATTGAGTTCGAAAATAGGGGTCAGGGGACGGGGATCGGGGTCGGTTGAAAAGAAAGTTGCACGTTGCAAATTTCAGGTTTCAAGTTGCAGGTTGCAGGTATAAAAACCTTGAACCCTATACGTTGCCTTTCACTTGAATCCTTGGGCCCCTGGACCCCTTGAATCCTTTTTCATGCTTCGTGATGCCCCCAATGGTATGAGAGTTTAATAAAAGAGAGAGTATCGAAGTAGGAGAAGGAAATTATGGAGGAGGTGGTGATCACAAAGAATTTTGAATACATGAGCGAAATGAGAAAAAAGATTATTTTAGAAATCAAAAGAGAGGAGAACAAAGATGATCAAGAAATTTTGCAGGTTGGTTTTTATTGTGGGTTTGGTTTTGGCGTTGGCCTTGCCGGCCCTGGCCTTCACCATCGACGGGGCCAAAGGGGAAAAGATGTATATCGGCGGTCTGTTTATGAATGATGTTGGCTACTGGAACCGGGATAAGAAGTTGACGGGTGTGGATGATCAAACACAGTTTTTCACCGCAGTGGCCAACAATTCCCGGGTGAGAGGGTCCTTTGAAGTGGGTAATGCCGGAGGGTACTGGGAATTGAGTACTGGGGGTGAAGTGACCGGTGTCACTGGCTCCGGCGTGGGGGTCACCAACTATATCGATACCCGTAAATTGTACGGCTGGTATAAATTCGGCAATTGCGAGATCAGGGCCGGCAAAGAAGATGGTTATTTTGTCAGCCTGGCCCCTGGGCAAACCCTCGGATATAATAACGGCCTTCATGTGGCCGGCTTAGGTTGGGGCGCTGCCTATGATTCCCGGAACCCGCAGGTGCGCTTTACCCAGAACGTTTCCAAGGCCTTCGGCTATGCCGTCACCTTGCTGCAGCCCAATGTATTCGTGGATCAGACCCGGACCTCTTATGCGACACTACCGGCCGTGGCCGCCAAGGTAACCATGAATTTCGGTCCTGTCAGCCTCTATCCTGCCGGTTTGTACCAGCAGATCAAATGGGATAAGATGCCGACCGGCTTTGATGATACCATGACCACCTGGTATGCCGTTTTGCCGGTGGAGGTGAAGGCCGGGGGATTTACCGGTATCATTCAGGCCGGTTATGGCCAGAATTTAGCCGGGGCGCTGGGATTGCAAAGCAGTTTTCATACCTACCTGAGGGATGCTTCCGGGAAGGTCAAAAGCACCACCGGATTGAATGGTTTTATCGATCTGGCCTACACCTTCGGTCCGGCTGTCCCCCATATCTATTTCGGCTATGACAAGGCCGGCAACAGCGACGTCTGGAAGACCGGTGAAGATAATGTAGTCCGGACCATGGTCGGGGCCAGCCTCTACTACAAGGTGGCCGAAGGCTTCTATCTGATTCCGGAATTCACCTATTATGATTACGGCAAGAAACCCAACGACGCCGGCAAAACCGAACTGGGCAAGGAATGGTTGGGCGGTGTGCAGTTCCGGTTTGTATTTTAATTCATTAAAGCAGTACGCCCAAACTCCTGGAGGGGAAACCCTCCGGGAGTTTTTCACTTCCCCATTTCAACTTTCCCCCCTTCTTATTTATGCGCTCAAAATACCGGCGCCCGTTGTATAAATTGTCTATTAATCCGGTGGATTACATTTTTTTCGGTGGGATCATGGTTTCGGGAATTCCGATGATCAACCAGGCCGGTACACCAGATCATGGCCCCCTCGGTGATCAAGAAATGAAAAATCGGTTTTGATCTGAAGAAAAAGCAGGCGGGGTATGGGAAAGCGACGAAAAAATTGAGAGGAATGGCTCTGACTAATTGATCTTGTCTATTGTGTTTGTCAATTTAAAAGAACTCCCCCGTATTTTTATGATTAGAGCAGGGTTGCCCTCTGACTTGAGAAGTGCTGAAATAACGATGTTGGTATCAATGACGAGCCTGAGCATGCAGAGAAATCATTTCTTGGTCTTGGCCCGGCGGTAAGAAGCGATCTCGCCTTCAATTTCTTCGTCGCTCATCTCGTCCAGCCCGGCTTTCTGCGCGCTACGCTGAATGGTGGTCAAAATCTCGGGTTGTTTTACGACGTTCTTCAGATAGTCTTCCACACTTAAAATGACTACTTTCGGTTTTCCCCGCCTACTCACCAGGAACCGAGTTTTTTCCTTCTCCGCTTCCTCCATCATTTCCCCAAAATGGGTCCGGGCGGAAAAGGCGTCGATCAGTTTCGTTGCCGATTTAGTCACCATGAGTTTCTCCACATTATATTAATCAATTAGTTTGCTAACGATTAAGAAATTTTTCTCTGCATAGAGTATAGAATAAGCAAAAGACAGGGTCAAGAAGAAACCTAAATCTACCACCTAAATTTTGACAGGCTGATTTTTCTGCTTTTCAACGCTATTTTCCCAGACGTTTAAAGCCTATGGCCTTGGAGGAGGCACTGCTTGATCAATTTTCGGTCCGGCGGTCCCCCATATCTATTTCGGCTATGACAAGGCCAGTAATACGGATATCTGGAAGACGGGGAATGACAACGTGATCCGGACCATGGTCGGGGCCAGCCTCTACTACAAGGTGGCCGAAGGCTTCTACCTGATCCCGGAATTCACCTATTATGATTACGGCCAGAAACCCAACGACGCCGCCAAAACCGAACTGGGCAAGGAATGGTTGGGCGGTGTGCAGATCCGGTTTGTTTTATAATTC
>CAZVHO010000202.1:0-8249 GCA_964627515.1 uncultured Thermodesulfobacteriota bacterium
TCCTGAAAATGATACAGGTGCACTACGGCAAGGCCGAGGCTATCACCGATGTGAACCTTGAAGTGGCCGAAGGATCGGTGACAAGCATCGTCGGGGCCAACGGCGCAGGCAAGAGCACGATCATGCGGGCGGTCTCAAGATTGCTGCCGGTGACGAAGGGCGAGATTTGGTACGGCGATAAGAGGATCGACCGGCTGGAGGCCCACAAGATTGTCCAAATGGGCATTGTGCAGGTCCCTGAAGGGCGCAGGCTCTTTCCTCAAATGAGCGTCCTTGCCAACATCAGGATAGGGGCCTATCTGAGAAAAGATAAGGCCGGAATCAAGAAGGATCTGGATACGATCCTGGGCCGCTTCCCGATCCTCGATCAAAGACAAAACCAACGGGCCGAGACCTTAAGCGGCGGCGAACAGCAGATGCTCGCCGTGGCCCGGGCCCTCATGGCCAGACCCAAATTGCTTCTTATGGATGAGCCTTCCTGGGGGCTGGCCCCCCTGATGGTGGATCAGATCGCCGATATCATAGCCGACATAAACCGGGAAGGCATCACGGTCTTTCTGGTAGAACAAAATGCCGGGCTCACCATGAAGGTCACCCGATATGCCTACGTCTTGGAAGTCGGCCGGATTATCCTGGAAGGGGATATCAGGGCCGTCATGGCTAACGAGGCGGTGCGCCAGGCCTTTCTGGGATAAATCTGTTTTTCCAGGGACACAAAAAAAATTGCCCGCTCATTTATTGGCTTATTTTTAAGGCGCGTCGGTTAATAACCAGAGAGAAAAGGGAATGGCGGCCCTGAATCTAACGGACCGGACAAATATTTCTCCCTGGGCAACCATTTTTAACCTCAGACCCCCTATCCCTCGGTTTCAAAGCGGATCCCCTGGGCCAGGGGGAGTTCGCCGGACCAGTTGATGGTGCAGGTTTGACGCCGCATATAGGCCTTCCAGGCGTCGGAACCGGCCTCCCGGCCGCCGCCGGTATCCTTTTCGCCTCCGAAGGCCCCGCCTATTTCGGCGCCCGAAGTGCCGATATTGACATTGGCGATGCCGCAGTCCGACCCTTGCGGACTCAAGAATAATTCCGCTTCCTGAACGTCCCGGGTGAAGATGGCCGAGGTCAGCCCCTGGGGGACCCCATTGTTGATGGCGACGGCCTCTTCCAGGGTATGGTAAGGGATCAGGTAAAGGATCGGGGCAAAGGTCTCCTCCCGGACAATCGGCATATGGGCCCCGGCCTCGCAAAGGCAGGGGCGGACATAGGTGCCGGCATTATATAAACCTCCGGAAAGGACCTCGCCCCCAAAGAGGATCCGGCCGCCCTGGTCCTTAATCTGTTTCAATGCCTTTTGCATGGCCGTAACAGCTTCACGGTCGATCAAGGGTCCCATGAGGGTAGTCGCTTCCAGGGGATTTCCAATAGGGATTTGGTGGTAGGCTTTGATCAGGGCTTCGCTTAAGGCCGGAAGAATGCCCTGATGCACAATGAGCCGACGGGTGCTGGTGCAGCGCTGGCCGGCTGTCCCGACGGCCCCGAAAACGATGGCCCGGATGGCTAATGACATGTCGGCATCAGGGGTTACAATGATGGCGTTGTTGCCCCCTAATTCCAGCAGGGTCTTTCCCAGACGACCTTTAACTGCTTGACCGACCTGGCGGCCCATAGGCACACTGCCGGTAGCCGAAATAAGAGGAATACGGGGGTCCCTGATCAGGGCCTCCCCGACGGTCTCCGCCTTCCCGATAACGCAACTGAGCAAACCCTCCGGCAGATTATTTTCCTTCAGGACCTTCCAGGCAATCCGTAAAGCCGCCAGGGCGCTTAAAGGCACCTTGGAAGAAGGTTTCCAGATCACCGGATCACCGGCCACCAAAGCGATCATGGCATTCCAGGCCCAGACGGCCACCGGGAAATTAAAGGCCGTTATCACCCCCACCGGACCCAAGGGATGCCACTGCTCGTACATCCGGTGCCCGGGCCTCTCACTTTGCATGGTCATCCCATAAAGCATCCGCGAAAGACCAACGGCATAATCGGCCATGTCGATCATCTCCTGGACCTCGCCTTCCCCTTCGACCCGGATTTTTCCCATCTCCAGGCTGATCAGTGCCCCGAGATCGGCTTTACAGGCCCGGAAGGCCTGGCCGATCTGCCGGACCACTTCACCCCTCCTGGGGGCCGGAACCTGTCGCCATTTCTGAAAAGCCCCGGTCGCCTGACTCAATACCTGTTCGTAGTCGCTTGGTGCGGCGCAGCGGACCCTTCCAAGCACCCGCCCATCAATGGGGGAGAAAGACTCCAGAAGTTCCCCTCCACCCTGAAACCAGGAACCGGTTCCGGCCCCCGGCAGTTCCCCTTCCAAACCAAACTTTTTGAGTATTTCTTCCTTCATCCGGTAACCTCCCGAATCACTTCTTCCAGGATGGAGAGACCGACATCGATTTCCCCTGCCGTTATGGTCAAGGCCGGGCAAAACCGCAGGGAATTGTCGCCACACCCTAAGACCAGCAGTCCTTTATGAAAACATTTTTGGATGATCTCATTTCTTAAGGCCCCGGCCCGTTCCTTGGTTTGACGATTTTTTACGAATTCGATTCCCACCATCAGGCCTTTCCCCCGCACATCGCCGATACATTCCAGGGAGGCTTGAAGGGTCTTGAGCCCCTCCATCAAGCGCTTTCCTTGAATACGGGCATTGGCCATCAATCCCTTTTCCAGCAGGCGGATGGTCGCCAGGGAGGCCCTGCAGGAAACAGGATTTCCCCCGAAGGTGGAAGCATGGGAACCGGCCTCCCAGTCCATAATCTCGGCCGGGGCGATCATGGCCCCCAGGGGCAATCCCGAGGCGATCCCTTTGGCCAGGGCAATGACCTGGGGGGCGACGCCGAACTGTTCACTGGCCAGCATGGTTCCGGTCCGCCCCATTCCGGACTGGACTTCGTCGGCCACGTAGAGGATTCCATATTTTTGGGCCACCCGGAATAAGGCCTGATGAAATTCCGGAGGGGGGACGATATACCCCCCTTCTCCCTGGATAGGCTCCACAAAGATAGCCGCCACTTCCTCGGGGGGCATGACGGTTTTGAAAAGGGTTTCTTCAATCCAGCGGACACACTCGATCCCGCAACCGGGATAGGTGGCTCCATAAACACAGCGGTAACAGTAGGCGTAGGGCACATGGGTGATGCCCGGCACCAATGGATTATAGTGTTTTTTTTGGACCGTTTTGCTGGCTGTGAGGGACAGTGCCCCCATGGTTCGCCCGTGAAAAGCCCCGAAAAAGGCGATATTCAATTCCCTTTTGGTATGCCACCGGGCCAGCTTGAAGGCCGCCTCCACGGCTTCGGCCCCGGAGTTGCCGAAAAAGACCTTCATAGGGCCATTTCCCGGAACCAGGGAAGCCAGCTTTTTGGCCAGAAGGACCTGGGGGGTATAATAAAAGTCGGTCCCCGACATGTGGATAAGGAGATCGGCCTGCTCTTTGATGGCCTCAACCACTTTCGGATGGCAGTGGCCGGTAGTACAAACAGCTATGCCGGCCGTAAAATCGAGAAAGACGTTTCCGTCCACATCCTCCACCCAAAGTCCTTTTCCCTTTTTGACGACCAAGGGGTAGGCCCGGGTATAGGAAGGAGAAACCACCTGGTTATCGGTCTGAATAATCCTTAACGCCTTGGGACCTGGAATTTTTGTTTTAATCTTCGGATATTTCACAACGCTTCCCCTGTATTATAGGTGAAAAGATGAGAGACGCCATTGTCGATCATGACGTACTTATTGGATTATCTAATGAGACTTTTGCAAAAGTTAAATTCAATTAAAATAGGTCAGGCATCTTGCCTGACAATAGGTTGAAATCAAAAAATAGTCAGCCGAGACGGCTGACCTATTGTAAGTAAATTTTGCGTAATTTAGACTTTTGAAAGAACCTCTAATGTTACGTAATTCGGTATGGTGTTTTCCGGTTTTGCCCGTTTTTTTTAAACAAGGTCTGCAGCCGGGTAATTCGGAATATCACCCAAAGCAGAGTTGTGCATAGGGATAGAGCTTATTCAAGACAGCGGCGATTTCTGTCTTTTCATCCTGATCTTCAACCGGGATAACCCGGCTGATTTGTTGGCCCTGCTCATTCTTTTCACTGGAAAGAATATAACCGGGAATTTCTATGGACAGGCAGCCACCGGCACCACAGCAGGCATTGTCGATCACCCCGACACTGACGATACATAACAGGGCTCGTCCCCCATGATTCAGCCGAATTTCCTCAAGGACCGTCAGGTAGCCTGAAATGCTCCGGATTTCTGTTCCTATTCCCTGATGGGGGTAGTCTCTAATGGGCGCTCTAATTTTCTCTTCTAATTTCATGACATTGCCTCCCGCCGCTATTCTTTAGAATATATCAAAAACCAAGATCTATAACAAGGGGGAAACCAAGATAGATTTTTCTCTTGACTAAAAAATTATAACTTGGTAAATGACGGTCATAAAATATATATTAGTCATTAAAATAATTTCGGTCATAATATTCATCCGGAAATGGACCCTGAACCTGAGACCGCATTGTCGAATTAAAGGAGGATAATTGGACAAACGCTTGGAAGGAAAAGTGGCTATCGTTACCGGGGCCGGTCAGACTCCGGGAGAAACCATCGGGAACGGACGGGCGATTTCCCTACTTTTTGCCCGGGCCGGGGTCAACGCCCTGACCCATTCCATCGCCATGCGGGTTGCCAAAAAAGGGATCAGGGTCAATGCCATCATGCCCGGTCTTTTGAATACCCCCATGGCTGTTGAAGGATTCTCCGAGGCCCGGGGGATTAGCAAAGAGGACCTCATCCGGGAACGAAACAACCGGGTCCCCTTAAAAGGAGGAATGGGCACAGCCTGGGACACGGCCTATGCCGCCCTTTTCCTGGCCTCCGACGAAGCCCGGTTCATTACCTCAGTCATCCTGCCCGTAGATGGCGGTCAATGTGGGCGGATCGGTTGAGTCTTTCATGCCCCTATGGGCACGGACAAGGGATGAAAACGAGTTGCCGCTTTGAGCTTTCAGATATTTTGTACTAAACCCTCACGCCTATTTGGCCACCACGAAACATGAAAAAAGGATTCAAGGGGCCGAGGGGTCAAGGATTCAAATGAAAGGCAAGGAAATTAAATCCCCTGCGGTTCCCCGGAGGGGAACCTTTTCTATAGCTCGACGAAGTCGAGCGGCTGAATCCTGGAATCCTTGAACCCTATTTTCGTACTAAACCCTCATGCTGACCTCAAGCCAGCACCACGAAGGATGAAAATGGGTTTCGCCGAACGCTGAACGACGAACGGTATTTTTTATTATTTACAGGAAAGGAGAATTAAGATGAAGAAGAGTGGTAACTGGATTTTGTTGTGGCCTGCTGCGATCACAAAGTTATTCAGGATCTTCACATTTTTGAATGCGTCCCCCCGGAGCAACAGAAGGTATCGTTCAATATCCCGCCCTATTATTGGTATAAGGGGTGTTCCAACATCGGCCCAACTTTTACGATTCCGGCGACCAAGGTCTTGCCTCTAATGGATCAGAAACTGGACCGATGCAAAGGAAAGAGCCCTTCGGGAGATTAACTAAACATAACTTTAAGGTGGCCATGTCCCTGGCCAACCGCGTTTATCTGATGGGCAAAGCCCACGTCGGATTTTCCGGAACCAAGGAAGAATTAAATGCCAACCCCCAGGCCCGCGAAAAGTATATGGAAGTCTGAAATAATTATAAATTGAAAGAAGCTACGGAATGTCATCAATCAAGCCATTGGAAGGACTGAAAGTGATAGAACTGTCTACTTACCTGGCTGCGCCGATCTGTGCTCGAATTCTGGGAGACTGGGGCGCTGAGGTAATCAAGATCGAAAACACCGCAGGAGACGTTTGGCGCTACTACGGTAAAAGTTTTAGCACGCCAGCAACTTCAGAAGAGAACCCGGTTTTTGATATCCCAAACGCCAATAAAAAATATCTGGCACTGGACATCAAGAGTGCAAAGGGTATGGAAATACTGCACAAGCTCTTGGCTCAGGCAGACGTGTTCGTAACCAATAATCGTCTTTCAGCGCTGAAGAAGATGGGCTTGGATTATGAAACCTTGAAGGTAAGCTATCCCCGGCTCATTTACGCCCTGCTGACCGGTTACGGAGAAGAAGGCCCTGATATGGCCAAGCCCGGTTTCGATACAACGGCTTTCTGGGCGGCTGGCGGTTTTATGGCAGACTTGCGCATCGATAGCCCGGGTTCCTATCCTATCTATCCGCCGGCAGGCACAGCCGATATCAGCATCGGCACCATGCTCTTTGGCGGCATCTGCGCTGCCCTGTTGAACCGTGAAAAGATCGGGTTGGGAGACAAAGTCTCCATTTCCCTCTTCGGTACCGCCGTCTGGACCATGGGTATTATGAATACCATTGCACAGGAAAAGTACCAATATCATTATCCCAAGAAGCGCTATGAGGGCAAGCCCACTGCAATCTCCTATATTTGCTCTGATGGGGAATGGATGATGATTTCGGTATTGGAGTACGCCCGTTATTTCCGCAGCCTTTGCACCGTACTGGGTGTCCCTGAACTGGTTGATGATCCCCGGTTTCTGACCGAAGAAGAAATGATGAAACCGGAGAACAAGGCTGCTCTCATCGAAATCTTTGAAGAGCGGTTTGCTGAAAAAACAGCCGCAGAGTGGGACCGACTTCTGAACAGTGCCGATATCGTCCATGACCGGCTGACGCACTTCAGTGAGATCAGCACCAGCGAACAGGCCAGGGTAAATCATTTTATGGATGAGGTCACTTTCGCCAACGGAACCAAGGCCTGTCTGCCTCGGCCCCCAATTCGTTCGGAAAATCTGGGACTGCCTGAGTACCGGCTGTCCCGCTCGTTAGGTGCCGATACCAGGCAAATTCTCCAGGAATTGGGGTACTCTGAAGAGGAAATCCATGAATTGCTGGAGAAAAAATTAATTAAGGCCTGTTAGCAACTTTCCAAATTGTTGATAGATTATTTGTCTAACCCTCATAGCGGTCCAAAGCGCAAAGTTAAAATTCAGCTTAAGATTCCTTGACTTTTTTATGTTGTATGCAAGAAAATAGTAACGATATAAATGCGAAGTGGCCTTGTTTTAAGCAGCACCTGAAGAGAACCAGAATGAAAAAAAGAAGTCTATTGGAAGAGAAAAAGGATTGGACGAGAAAGGCCATATTAACAGCGGCCAAAAAGGTCTTTCTGGAGAAGGGCTATGGGAATACCACCATTGAAAAGATAGCCGCCAAGGCCCGTGTCAGTAAGGGGGCCATCTATCTTTATTTCTCCAGCAAAGACGATCTGTATATGTCTCTGTTGGTCCCGATTATGCAGGATCTCGGCAGGCTCCTTCTTGATCTTGAAGAAAAGGTCGCTCATGATCCGGCCACAACCGGTGAGGATGTGGTCATGGGATTTTATCACATCTTCAAATCCGTCTATGAGGCCGATCCGGACCTTTTCAGTATCATGCGGGCCTTTCAAATAGGGGTCCTGACCTCGAAAATGACCGAACAATCCGCCGCGGAAATTTATCATTATGCCAAGAGAAATACCGAGATCGGGCGGAATATTATCCTGAAGGCCATGGAGCGGAACCTCATCCGGGAAGTCAAACCGGCCCAAATATACAAAATGTTTTGGGGAATGTTTATCGGCATCGTCCAATTGGAAGAGAGCAAATACCGGGCCACTCAAAAAAATTATATCTTCAGCACCCTGGAATATGCCTTTTCCGCCATGGTGGATCATCTCTGTACCGGCAGACAAGAATAACCGCCGAATTTCCATCGCCAAGCCGGGGAATTTTCTATTGACTTTTTTCGTTTTTACCAATATTTTCAGAAAAGCGGCATGACTGATTAGTCAGTCAATGAGTAATAAGTGAGGTTTGGTATTAATTTGGTTTTTTGAAATATTTTGGCACGGATTTCGCAGATAAACACGGCAAGGCAAAACGATACCTGCTCTCCGCCTTCGGCGGATGCTGGTCTCAAGAAAACGGATGCCCGTTTTCTTGAGAAATAAAGAGCATTATCCGCGAAATCCGTGTCAATAAAATTTTTCTATTATTTTTTTTCGAAACCCTAAAGTGTTACAATGATTAAGGAAGCACCTTGAAGACACCCGAAATCGGAAAGGAGCCGGGATGGAATTCAGATTCAATGAAAAGGAACAGGCCTTTTATGACGAGGTGGATACCT
>CAZVHO010000203.1:0-4532 GCA_964627515.1 uncultured Thermodesulfobacteriota bacterium
CCTCCCCTGGTTCAGTTGAGCAACCGGCTGGGCCTCCAAGGTCTCACTTTGGAACAGATCGTTCAGGAAATTAAGGGATGAATATATTTCTTTATTTAGATCAAGACACCCCCATCCACCGTCTCGACCCCAGGACCAAGCTGATTTCTGCCCTGATCCTCTTCGGCATCTGTTTGTGCTTTAATCATCCCATATATGTAGCCGGCACCAGCGTCGGGGTTCTTTTAGTTGCCTTCCGGGCCAAGGCCCTGCCCAATTTCTGGAAACTTCGCTACATTCTGTTGTTGCTCATTCTTTTCAGTTCCCTGTTATGGCCTTTTTTTGTGCCCGGGCCGACCCGTTGGTGGGACTGGGGGCCCTTTCACCTCAGTCGGGAATCGGTCCTTTATGGCCTGGCCATGGGCCTGCGTCTGTCCACTTTCGTCGGAATCGGCTTGATCTTTCTTTCCACCACCCGAAATGAAGAATTGACCAATGGTCTGATCCGCCTGGGTGTCCCCTATCCCCTGGCCTTCGCCCTGTCCACGGCCCTGCGGCTGGTTCCGACATTCGTAGGCGCCGGGGCGACCATCATCCAGGCCCAGGTTTCCAGGGGTCTGGACCTTGAATCCGGAAGTATCTTTAAACGGATGGGCAAGTTCATCCCCCAGGCCGTCCCCTTGTTTATTTACGCCATTCACCACACCAATTATTTAGCCATGGCCCTGGAATCCAAGGGCTTCGATCCCAGAGCCAAGCGGACTTTTTACTATGAACCCCGTATGCAGCGGATCGATTTTGCGGTGCTGGTTTTTTTTGCCCTGCTTTTAATGGTCCTGCTTTATTTGCGCCTGGGATTGGGGTTAGGGGTAATCATTTCGGGCCGGCTTTAAACACAAGGGGTTCCTGCTCATGGATGGGGCCAAGGACTTAGCATGGGGAAAGAAATTTTTCGGCAATCGCCTGGGCAATCAAGGGGGCATTTCCCCCGGTTCGATTATTGACAAGGACCATCACCTTAACCCCCTTCTCTATCCCCTGATGCATCAATTGGGTCGTTTCTTCGATCATCTTCGGTTGAAGCATTCCTTCAACCATTTTATCGAAGGGATGGGCCTTTTCGTAGGCCACTTCATAGCGCATATCGATAGGCGTAACCAGCGAAAGATCAGGAATGGGAAAGGGGGTCCTCCAGGATCAATGGTTTGATCCTGGCCAAAGTCAAGGTGTCCTTGGTTAAAAAACGGCTTGCTCCGAACTGCAAGGCCGCCTCCTGATATTCCAGGTTATCATAACTCGACATAACGATGACCTGTATTGCAGGATAAAGGGCCTTGATCTTTTTGGTGAGGGAAAGGCCGCTTTCTCCGGGCACCCGGATATCCATAAAGATCAGGTGGGGACGAAAAGCCTCGACCTTTTCCAAACATTCCTTGGCGTCCACGGCCTCCTGGATAATGCTATCAGGGCCCACTAATTGGAGGTTTTCTTTAAAGGCCTGCCGGAAGGTGGCATTATCCTCAACAATCAATATCTTGATCTCTCTTGCTTCTCCTGATCCTGAAAGACCCATGGATTACGCTCCGGCTTTTGGCGGTAAAAATAGTTATTTTAAGAAGCTAAAAGCTCCAAGGTCTTTTCAACAACCTGGTCGGCCGTGAGCCCGAATTTTTCATATAGGGTTTTATAGGGTGCCGAGGCCCCGAAGTGGTCCAGGCCGATGACCGCCCCTTTTTCCCCAACATAGCGATGCCAGCCGAAAGGGCTTCCGGCTTCGATAGCTACCCGGGTCTTGACCTCCGGCGGCAATACCTGGTTGCGGTATTCCCTGGACTGGCGATCGAACAATTCCCAACTGGGCATATTGATAACCCAGGAATAAACCCCTCTTTTCTTCAATTTCTCGCCGGCTTCAATGGCTATAGGCACTTCCGAACCGGTAGCCATCAAAAGGACATCCGGCTTTTGATCTCCGGTCTTATGGAGAATATAGGCCCCTTTGGCCAGGTTGGCGGCCGTGGCCATCACCGTCCGATCCATAGTGGGAAGGTTCTGCCTGGTCAGGACCAGGGCCACCGGGCCGGATTCGATTTCCAGGGCCATTTTCCAGGCCTCGGCCGTTTCATTGGCATCGGCCGGCCGGATGACCGTCAAATTGGGTATGGCCCTTAAGGCGGCCAATTGTTCAACCGGTTGATGGGTAGGACCGTCTTCTCCCAGTCCGATACTGTCATGGGTAAAGACATAGATCACCTTTAAGCCCATCATCGCCGCTAATCGAATGGCCGGCCGCATGTAATCGGAGAAGATCAGGAAGGTGCCGCCGTAGGGAATGATCCCGCCATGGAGGGCCAACCCGTTCATAATGGAGCCCATACCGTGTTCCCGGACCCCGAAATGGATGTTCCTTTGATCATAGCTTCCGGCCTGGAAATCTTTTGTGTCTTTGATCATGGTCTTATTGGAAGGGGCCAGATCGGCCGAACCACCCATCAGATGGGGAACGTTGGCGGCAATGGCATTGAGCACCGTCCCGGAGGCCGCCCGGGTGGCCGTACCTTTGGGATCGGTTGGAAAGATAGGGATCTCCCGGTCCCATCCCTTGGGCAGCTTTCCGGCCATGATCTGGTTAAATGCTTCGGCCTCTTCAGGATAGGCCTTTTCATAAGCGGCAAATAACTTTTGCCATTCTTTTTCTCTTTTTTCACCGGTCCCGACGGACTGCCGAAAAAAGGCCAGGGCCTCTTCCGGCACATGAAAGGCCGGCTCTAAGGGCCAGCCCAGGTTTTCCTTGGTCAGGCGGATTTCTTCTATTCCCAACGGCTCCCCATGGACCCCGGCCGTGTCCTGTTTGTTGGGGCTTCCACAGCCGATGCAGGAGCGCACGGCGATCAGGGAAGGCCGGGCCGTCTCGGTCTGGGCCTGCCGGATGGCTTCGGCAATGGCCTTCAGGTCGTTACCGTCATCCACCTTTTGGACCTGCCAGCCATAGGCCGAAAACCGGGCCAGCCGGTCTTCGGTAAAAGCCAGGTCGGTACTGCCTTCGATGGAGATATGATTATCATCGTAGAGGTAGATCAACTTGCCCAACTGCAAATGCCCGGCCAGAGAAGCGGCTTCATGGGAAACCCCTTCCATCAGGTCCCCGTCGCTGACAATGGCATAGGTATAATGATCCACAATGGGAAAATCCGGGCGGTTAAAGCGGGCCGCTAAAAAGCGCTCGGCCATGGCCAGTCCGACGCCGTTGGCAAATCCCTGTCCCAGGGGACCGGTAGTGGTTTCCACACCGGGGGTATGTCCATATTCCGGATGGCCCGGAGTCTTGCTCCCCCACTGCCGGAAGGCCTTCAGATCTTCCAAGGACAGGTCGTAACCGGTGAGATAAAGGAGGCCGTAAAGAAGCATGGAGCCGTGGCCGGCCGAAAGAACAAAGCGGTCCCGGTCCGGCCAAAGAGGGTTCCCGGGGTTGTGTTTTAAAAATCGGGGCCAAAGGACGTAGGCCATGGCCGCGGCCCCCATGGGCATGCCGGGATGGCCGGAATTGGCCTTTTGGACCGCATCGACGGCCAGCATCCGGATGGTGTTGATACACAGATCGTCCAAAGGATCGGGCTGGGAGGGATTTATGGGCTGAGTGATTTCCTTCATAATAGTCATCTCCAAACATGAAAAAGGTTCAAGGTTCAAGGTCCAAGGTCCAGGGTCCAAGGGTTAAGGCTTTTTACACTTGGAACTTGCATCTTGCATCTTGAAACTTGAAACTTGAAACTTTATTTTTGCACTAAACCAGCCCAATCTATTCCAAGAATGCCCGGTTGTAAACCAAAAATTTTTATCCCATGGACAAATTTTGCTGGTCGCCCGCTGCTTAATGGCCATAACCCTCCTTCCTTAGACTTCCGCGACATATTAAATGACCGTCGGTCATTTGTTAATGGTTTTTTTAGGGGATCGGGGGGGCACTCCTTTATCTACCTAATTAACCCTGGGCCTTGCCCTCCTTGCACCCTGAACCCTGCGACCGCCCTTTTTTTTCTTGACTTACCATTTTTCCAATTATATACCTACCGTTACACTTTAAATTTTCGGCTTTCCGTCTTTGAGTTTTAAAGGTTTAATTTCTTTTTTTCGCCGAACGACGAACACCGAACGATTGACGGTTTTCTCCAAATTCCTTTGAGCTTTGAGCTCTTATTTCTCTATGAGCTTTGAGCCTTCAGCCTTGAGTTTTGAACCCGGGTGCGTTTTCCTCCTTGAGCTTTGAGCTACTCATAGTTGTGAAGTTAACATTTGCTTGTTTGTTCAGTAAGTGATCCGGCTACAGGGCCGGTTGAAGTGATAGCGGAACAGATACTCCTTTTTTCGAACGCTTAAAAATTTACATATAACCAAAGGAAAGGAGGCAATATGATTTCTCTCAAGGTGAATGGTAAAAAGTACAAGGTGGACGTCCCCAAGGACATGACCCTGCTCTGGGTCCTTCGAGACCATCTTAATCTCATGGGGACCAAATACGGTTGCGGGATCGGAGAGTGCGGGACCTGCACGGT
>CAZVHO010000203.1:4632-8088 GCA_964627515.1 uncultured Thermodesulfobacteriota bacterium
ATCTCATGGGGACCAAATACGGTTGCGGGATCGGAGAGTGCGGGACCTGCACGGTTCATGTGAACGGCAAGGCGGAGAGGTCCTGCTCGATCCTGGTGGGGGATGTCCAGGGCAAGGCCATAACGACCATCGAAGGCATCCCTCAAAACCATCCCGTTAAGCAAGCCTGGATCCAGGAACAGGTCGTCCAGTGCGGGTATTGCCAGCCGGGAATCATCATGCAGGTAGCCGCTCTACTGGATTCGGAAAAAACCCCCACCCCTGAAAAAATTATCACCCGGATGGATGATGTGATCTGCCGCTGCGGGTCCTATCCGCGAATCAAGAAGGGAATCAAAACCGCCATCGAGATTAAAAGAAAGGAGGGCCGGAAATCATGAGATCATCCCTAACCCGTCGTCAATTCTTGAAGGGCTCCTTAGCGGTCACCGGATTGACCATCGCGGTTTCTGTAGGCCCTTGGGGGACCCGATTGCTCAATGCCTCCCAATCTAAGGAAGCGCTGAAGGGGTTCAAACCTAACGTCTGGTATGAGATCACCCCTGACAATCTCGTTACGACTTTTATCGGTAACTCCGAAATGGGCCAGGGTACACACACCGGCCTTTCCATGATTCTGGCTGATGAGCTGGAGGCCGATTGGAAACAGGTTCGGGTGAAGCAGGGCCCGGCGGCTAAAGAATATTTCAGCCCCTTCATGCATCTTCAGATCACTGTGGGAAGCGCCAGTGTGAGGGGATTCTATGAGCCTTTGCGCCAGGCCGGGGCGGCCGGACGGGCCATGATGCTGATGGCTGCCGCCTCAAAATGGAAGGTTCCGGAGAAGGAGTGTCAGGCTATTCAAGGAGTGGTCAAGCATAAGAAGAGCGGCCGAAGCCTCACCTATGGACAACTCTGTCTGGAAGCGGCCAAGCTGCAGGTCCCCAAAGATCCGCCGCTCAAGAAAGAGACCGAGTTCCGTTATATCGGGCAGCCTGTGCCCCGGGTGGATATCCCTTCAAAAGTGAGCGGTAAGGCCGTCTTCGGGCTGGATGTGAATATGCCGGACCTGCACCTGGCCGTGCTGGCCCGTCCGCCGGCTTACGGGGCCAAGCCCCTTTCTTTTGACGAAAAAGCGGCCGAACAGGTCAAAGGGGTGGTCAAGGTCATTCCGACCCCCCACGGAATAGCCGTTTGCGCCAAGTCCCTCGACGCCGCCTGGAAGGGTCGGGATGCCCTGAAGGTCAAGTGGGACCAGGGGACCCATCCCCGACTGGATAACGATTTTATCGAAAAGACCCTTATGGAGGAACTTGATAAACCCGGGGCCAAGGTCGTTGAAAAGGGGGATCTCAAGAAGGCTTTGGAGGGGGCCGGGAAAAAGGTTCAGGCCACCTACTTTGTGCCCTATGTGGCCCATACCACCATGGAACCCATGAATTGCACCGCCCATGTGCGTCCGGATCAGTGCGACGTCTGGGTTCCTACCCAGAGCCAGACCGTGGCCCAGATCGTGGCTTCCCAGATCTCGGGATTGCCGCCGGAAAAGGTCAACATCCATACCACCCATATGGGTTGCGGGCTGGGGAGACGGGCCGCACCGGATTTTGTGGTCGAGGCGGTTATCGCTTCCAAAGTGATCGGGAAACCGGTCAAGGTGGTGTGGACCAGGGAAGAGGACATCAAGTATGATCCCTTCCGGGCTGCCACATCCCAAAGGATCGAGGCCGGCCTGGACAACCAGGGCCAATTGATCGGGTGGTCCCACAAGGCCGTTTGCTCTTCCCTTATGAAGGATATCGATCCCAAGGCGGTACAAAATGGGATCGACTTCATGAGCCTCTGGGGTCTGGTTGATTTCCCTGGCTCCCCGGATGGAAATAGAATCTTTTATGAGATCCCCAATTTCTATCTTGAATTCCTGATCTCGGAGCTGCCCGTCCCAGTCGCCCCCTGGCGCTCGGTCCAAAACGGCCCGAATGCCTTTGTGGTGGAGTGCTTTATGGACGAGATGGCCCAGGCTGCCAGGAAAGATCCCCTGACCTTTCGTCTGGACCATTTAAAAGGAGACCAGCGTGCCCAAAAGGTCCTTAAGGTGGCGGCTGAAAAGGCCGGTTGGGGTAAGCCGTTAGCCAAGGGTCAGGGCCGGGGCATTGCCCAGCATCACTGCTTTGGAACCTATGTGGCCCAGGTGGCCGAGGTGGCGGTCAATGCAAAAACCGGGGCTTTAAAGGTCAATCGGGTGGTGGCCGCTGTGGACTGCGGCCTGGCGGTGAACCCGGATATCATCAAGGCCCAAATCGAAGGGGCGATTATTATAGGCCTTAGCACCGTGTTCAAGGAAGAGGTGCAGTTCGCCAACGGCGGGGTAAAATCCGCCAATTTCGACGACTACAGTGTCATCCGGATGAGCCAGGTGCCGGAGATCGAAGTCCATATCATTAAAAACAAGGAAAAAGTCGGTGGGATCGGCGAACCGGGGGTGCCTCCCATTGCCCCGGCCGTGGTCAATGCCGTCTTTAACGCCACGGGGGCCCGCATCCGGCGTATCCCCCTGACCCCTGATCGTATCCTGGCAGCCATCAGTAAAAAATAAACGCACCCCTCCGGGATCAATTCTTGGGCCTCCGGCGCCCAAAGAATTGATCCCGGCAAAATCCATCCATTAGTAATAAGTTTATGAACAGGACCCAGCCTATAGGTATTGGTTCACTGAAGTAATCCTTTTCTAATGGCAATGGCAACCATCTGCGGTCGATTTACTGCCTCAAGTTTTTCCATGATATTATAAACATAGGAGTTGACCGTCCTCGGACTGATGCCCAGTATCAGAGAGATCTCCAAAGTACTTTTCCCCAATTCGACCCACTGCAATACTTCTTTTTCTCTGACGGATATACTGATATTGGGGGGATCCTTTATTTGGGATTGCCTTGGTATTTCGAGAAGTTCTTTCAGGTCCGATGGTTCATCCCCCATAAAAATCTCTTTTCCGTGAAGAATGGGCTCCTTCATATCACTAATCTCCTTTTTTAGTTCGAAAATAGAATTCGAGTTCAATCATCAACTGAGCTATTTTCATGCTTCGTTGTGCCATGCCCCAAAAGGCGGGGCATGGCGGTTTAATATCAATGAATTGGTGGTGTGGGCCCGCTGAGACCATTAAAGGTTTTTTTGATTGCAAATCCAATACCATTTCAGGATAAGATTTTGAAAATAATGGAAATCCGGACACTTAAAAGGGTTAATCAATATTTTAATATTAATATCGAATAGTTATAAGGACATAGTCTGATAGAAGGGGATTTTCAGGTAAAGGTGAGTATTATTAAATTTTCAATTATTGGATTAGAAATGAAGATGGGTCCCATCAATATGGGAATTAAGTCTAAAAATTTTTAAATCATGCACAATTTTTTGTGCAAATTTCATTTAATTTTGAGTTTCTTATTCTCTCATTTTTGAGACATCGAGGTT
>CAZVHO010000204.1:0-8005 GCA_964627515.1 uncultured Thermodesulfobacteriota bacterium
CCTTTCAGTAACAGACGTCGTGACTGCCAACTTCAATGAAATATACTGAATTGTCTTCAACTATTTTGAAAACAATCCTGTCAGAATAACTTATCGAGAACGCGTAATACTCTTTGAGATTCCCTTTCAATCGGTGGGTCTTAAGTCGTTTATCGAAGACGTCTTCCTTAAAGATAGCAAGTCGCTCTCTCAACTGCTCTTTCTGTTTCTCCGTACGCCCCGTCAAATACTTATACCAACGCTTTTCGAAGACACTGTCAAAATGAATTGATTTCGGTTTCATGCCGTTTACACGGCGGCAATAAAATCGTCAACGGAAATTGCTTTAGTCTTGCCCGCAGCAAGATTCCGTTCAGATTCATCAAGTCGTACGAGAAATGCCTGACGCTTGACAGTGCGGTAGATTTCCTTGAGCAGGTTATATTCCTGTTTCGGTATCTTGACATAATCTTTTGCAGCAGCGTGCTCCATGGCTACACCTCCTTATTCGCGGATAATAAGTCAGTCATTTATTTATTTATTGCATTCAGCCGGTAAACCTGGAACGCGGGAGGATGTTTTATTAAGAAATGGGAGAAATGGTCTTTAGTTGGATTCTTCAGCTATTGAACGAGCGACCTGGTATAGGTCCTTACCCATGCGAAAACCTCGAGCCAATAGCTGGTCCAGAAGTGGTGTCACGCCTGGGATCAAGCCAGACTTCTTTGCTAAAATCAAGGTCCCGATAGTTCCGGTTTTGTTCAACCCCCGGGATTCTGCTATTCGTCTCCCACGCGCCTCATCTATCAGCAACAGGTCTGCATGCAACTCAATGGCCAACACAATAGCCTCGCTTTCCCCCTCGTCCAACCTATCTCTGAGAAGTTCCACCGCCATTGTGTCGGATATCCGCACAACATGAACCCAATTCGCGGTGACCGTTTCTACCGCTCCAGGACAATCGGGCCCAACAGCATTGACCTCATCGCGCACGCTTGGAGGAATATGCACCTGGCCGTACAACAACCGCAGAAGGTCGAACTGACCAATCTGGGCCAGGGCGATCAGGGGACCGGCATTGGTCACGACGATCACGGGATATTCTCGTCCCTCAATTGCTCCAGGTTTGCTATATCGGCTGCCAACTCTTCCGGGGACTCCGTGAAGTAGGGTATGTCATGCAGGGCAAGACGCTGAATAAACTCCAACTTCGATATTTCCAAAATCTCCGCTCCTTTTCCCGATGAAATCTTTCCCTCCCGAAAAAGTTCCAGGGCAATCAGCTCGCGCATACGGGCTTCAAGCCGAGTCTGTGGAATATCCAGCGCGCCCAAAAGGTCGCGCGGCAAGTCCAAGGCTATTGTTACTTTATCCATCCAAAACCACCTCGCTTAATCAGTTAAAATGTTCTATGGGGACGTTGCCCAGGAGATTCACTTATTCTTTTCCTTTGACACGGTTACTGTTGGCATAGGGCAGAGGGCCATGAGTCGCAAAGGGCATAGGGCAGAGAGCAGAGAGTAATTCAACTGAAAAGTTCTCGGCGTGCAGCATTGTCCCCAAGACAAGCGACCCTTAAGCTGCCAACTCGAGGGTTAGTTTCTCTATTCGGGATCGCACCGGTTTTAATTCCGTGATGGTAACGAAAACAACGGGGTTTTCTTTTCCCGCCACCTTCCGAGCCGTTTTTCTTGCCCATTGGTTAAAATCTATAAGGCTGTCTCTCGCCCCATCCGCAGTCCCTACAACGATAGGCCCTTTGGCGAAAATATTTCAGGGTTTCGCTGGTTCAAACGCCACATAACCGTGCTTATTGAAGGACCCGGATTACTGTCTTAATCCTATATTTTCCAACTTCCAAAATAGTTAAATTATTTGGCAGCCTACTTTTTTCAACATCAATGAAAAACATCTTAATAATGGATAAGATTTGACTACGAACAAAAGTATAGGGAAGCCTTGCTACAATGATTCCACAATGTGTACCCAGAGGATATTTTACAATACTACTGAATCCCTTATCTCTTGAGATGATAATCATCCCTTTCTTTTGAGCAAACTTGAAAATCTTTTGATCTGTTGCTCCTCTCAGCCCAATTTCCCTTACATCAACTGCGTCGATATTGAGAGATCGCAGCAAATCTGCAGTAGGACGAGGCATGTCTTCATCAACTAATATTTTAATCACGATACAGCCTCTAATAGGTGAACTTCTTCATCAGCGACCAATTTGGTAGCATATCCTATGGCTGCTTTTATGTCATCCTCTGTTATTTCATAATCTTCGCAGATTTCCTGGTATGACATACCGCCAGCTAAAGAACCTAGAATAATATCTACTGGGACCCTGGTCCCTTTTATAACGGGTTTACCGTGTCTGATATTCTCGTCAATCACTATTCTTTGCATAATAGAAACCTCCTTTGTAAAATGAAGCATGTTAAAGGGGGATCGAGGTAGGACAGCCAGTTACCCGACTGCCCCCTCATCACGCCGCTGGCGTGACGTGCAGAATTCCCGCACCGGGTTCGTTCATTGGATTCAGCTATTCTTTTCCTTTGGCACGGGGTTCTTCAAGTTTTTCTTTTTTTGGCACGGGTTTCACGGGTTACACGGTTTAACAATTTAAATTCTCAAGAAAATCAGGTTTCTGATTTTCTTGAGAGGTGCCGTTCGCCTGAGGCGAAGATAAAACCTTTTGTTTGATTTCTACGCTTGGGCCTGATTATTTTTTGGCACGGGTTTCTTTAAGTTTCTTTTGGCACGGGTTTCGCGGATTTCACGGTTAAAGGCTATATATTTCCTCAAAAAATCAGGGATCTGATTTTTTAGGGACTGCCGTCCGCCTGGGGCGGAGTTAAAATCTTTCGTTTGATTTCTACGCTTGGGCCAAAATTGATCAGTAGGCCTATCTCTATGCCGGTTCCTTTTAGGTAGTTGGTTAGCTGGGCTTCATGGGCCGGATGAAGCTCCTTGATTGATTTGAGTTCCAGAATTACCTTATCTTCTACCAAAATATCCGCCACATAATCCCCTACGATCTGACCATCATAAAAAACTTTTATCGGAGATTCGCTGGTTGCCTTTAGACCGTCAATGCCATGGGGTGCCATGGGGGACGCTGGTACTTTTGTTACCTTATTTGGCAATATCTTTCAAGTCCTCATACTTGTCAAAAATTTCAAAGGCATTCTCTCGCCCGCTTCGCTCGAGCTCTCAGAGTACACGGAGGAAGATTTGTTAATTGGTTTGATTTCCTGAGAAGGGAAATCAAACAGCCATCTCGGCCTGCGGCAATATTTTGTTCAGTCATGAAATTCCTTGCTTTTTGGATGTTACGCAATTGCCTTCAGTCCCTTTTCCCCGATTACCGTTAGCAGCCGCAAAGCCGGACCGCCTGGTTTTTTGACACCCCGTTCCCAATCCGAAACAAGATTTTTCGAGACATTCAGATAGCGCGCAAAGACCGGCTGGGAGATGCGCTCGCGCAGGCGTATGGTCTTGATTTCCTCAGGGCTGAACACGCGCACCGTGGTCAGACAGGCCTCATCGAACTCGCGCATCGTCTGTTTGTCGATCCCGCCTATCTCGTGCAGCGCCTCCATGGTTTCATGGATCGCGGCGTACACCTCACTTCGATATCTTTTCGTCATTTGTTTTCAACCTCCTCAATCTGGCCATTTGCGAGCAGGGTGTTCAATTGGGTTTCGGAAAGCCCCAAAACATGCTTGGCCATCTTCTTGAACTGCTCTTCCTCGTCCTTGCGGATGTTGTCCTGCTCGATTTTGGCAAATCCGTAGACAAAAAAAGCCCTGTGTCCTTCGCGGAGCAAAATGATTGTTCGATAGCCTTTCGACTTTCCTTGCCCAGGTCTGGCAATACGTTGTTTGAGCACGCCCCCACCCAAGTCGGCATCCACCTGCCCACTCGCGGCCCGCATAATCGCCTCGCGAAGTGTGTCGTCGGAGATCTTCTGAACACGCGCAAAACGAACAAACCAAGCGTTTTTGAAGATTCTCACGGGTCGCTTCCAACAATATCACACATTGTGTTACTTTTCAAGTAGAATTTGGAGGTCAGGGTTTTGATCAATTACGATTCCAACAATGCTTTCAGACAATGTGCGGCTGACTTACCGTCCCCATAGAGGGGTGGATGTTCTCGGAGGGTGTTTTAAAAGAACGAACCGTCTCGATAATCCGATCACGATCCGCGCCTGTCAGAATATTCCAGCCAGTGGATACTGTTTCGACCCACTCAGTTTCATCCCGTAAAGTGATACATGGCACCTTCAACCAATAGGCCTCTTTTTGCATGCCTCCTGAATCCGTAAGTATCATTCTCGCGGATTGTTCGAGGGCTATAATATCAAAATAACCTACGGGGTCGATGATTTTGAGTGAGGCGTTAGGGGTAAGGAGTGAGGGGATATTATCATCAAGGAGTTTCTTTGTTCTGGGATGAAGAGGAAGTATGACCGCCTCACTCGCGGCAAGTTCTAAAAGGGCGGCCATGATATTTCCAAGGCGATCCTGATCATCCGTGTTTTCAGCACGATGGACCGTGGCCAGGAGATAACTTTGCGGCTGAAGGCTCAAGCGTCTCAATATATCAGAATTAACGGAGGCCTTATTTATGGCAAACTGGAGGGCATCGGCCATGACATCTCCCACAATACAGACGTGAGGAGTGAAGCGTGAAGAGTGAGGCGCCAGGGGTGAGATGTCAGGGTCAATGCCTTCACGAAGCAGGTTATCGACGGCGGTTTGGCTCGGGCAGAAAAGAAAGGAAGACAAGTGATCCGTCATGACCCGGTTGATTTCTTCCGGCATTAAACGATTAAAACTTCGCAGACCCGCCTCGACATGGGCAATGCGGATATGGAGTTTTGCCGCCGCAAGCGCGCCGGCAAGCGTAGAATTGGTATCCCCGTAGACCAATACCCAATCCGGCTTTTCGCGAAGCAGGACCTCTTCAATTGCTCCCAACATCTGCCCTGTCTGCTGGCCATGAGATCCGGAACCAATATTGAGGTTGTAGTTTGGCTCAGGGATTTCAAGTTCCCGAAAAAAAATGGCCGACATACCATCATCATAGTGTTGCCCGGTGTGAGCAATAATTTCCGTGAGGGGTGAGGCGTCAGGCGCCAGGCGGTTATAGGCGGCTATGGCCCGAGAGACTGCGGCAGCTTTGATGAATTGAGGGCGGGCGCCGATGATGGTGGCAATTTTCATTTGATTTCAAAAAGTTCCGCGATTCTTTTTTGATCTTCGATCGCCAGATATGGATGCATGGGCAAGCTGAAGATCCGGTTTGCGGCATCTTCGCTGGCGGGAAAATCTCCTTCTTTGTAGCCAAGGTTAGCAAAGGCAGTCTGGAGATGTAAAGGTTTCGGATAATAGATGGCGGTGGGGATGTTGGCCGCCTTCAGCCGTTCCATTAGTTTATCCCTTTCCTCTGAACCCGATGCCAGGATGGAGTACTGAGCCCAAGCGCTTCTTGTAGTTGGTTGGTCTATCTGGTTTGTCTGGATAATGGGGAGGATTATATCCGGAAAGTTAGATAAAAGTTCATTATAACGGTTTGCGACTTGTTGGCGGAGGGTGATTTCTTCTGGGAAGATCTCGAACTTGGCCAGGAGGATGGCGGCCTGGAGGGTATCCAGACGGCCGTTGATGCCGATTCGGATGTTGTCATATTTATGGCCGCCTTTCCCATGGACACGGAGGGAGCGGATGACTTCGGCTAAATTGTTGTCATCGGTGAAGCACATGCCACCATCCCCATAGCATCCCAAGGGCTTGGCTGGAAAAAAAGAGGTGCAGGCGATATCGGCGAGACTACAGGCTTTCTTTTCCTTATATTCGGCTCCGAAGGATTGGGCAGCGTCTTCGATAACGAATAAATTAAATTTCTGCGAAATTGAATTTATAGAATTGTAATCAGCGGGAAGGCCAAAGAGGTCAACCGCAATAATGCCGCGCGGGGATAGTGACGGGTGACGAGTGACGGGTGACGGATCTATAAAACTCGAAGTTCGGAGTTCGGAGTTCGGAGAGTTTAAAGATGGATCGGGAAGAGGCAAAGACCGGGGTAAAGGATGAATCGTAGGATCGTTGGATTTCAGGGCCTGGATGGCCAGTTCGAGTTTAGCCGGGTCGATATTTAAGGTTTTGGGGTCGATGTCGACGAAGATTGGGGTGGCGCCAAGGAGACTGATGACCTCAGCGGTGGCGATGAAGGTAAATGGAGTGGTGAAAATGGCATCACCTGGGCCAACTTTGTAGGTCATGAGGGCAAGTAGAAGGGCATCGGTACCCGAGGCGCAGCCAATGGCGTGTTTTGCGCCTACATATCCAGCG
This sequence comes from uncultured Thermodesulfobacteriota bacterium, assembly GCA_964627515.1. Taxonomy (GTDB): domain Bacteria; phylum Desulfobacterota; class RBG-13-43-22; order RBG-13-43-22; family RBG-13-43-22; genus RBG-13-43-22. The sequence continues at coordinate 6,342 of CAZVHO010000204.1, forward strand.
AGTTTTTCCTCGAGTTCCTTGACCTCGGGACCCATTATGTAGTTGCCATGGTGCAGAACCCTATGCATCCGGCTTTCAATCGACGGGCGAAGGTGATCTTGCTGTCTTGCCAGGTCAATAAATGACAAAGGTGATTTGACCGACTCGAGATTTAGATAGGCTCGCGTGGATATTGCATCGGAAAAATCCTTCAGAAGCGCATCATCACGGGTCAATAGCCGCGCCTCTTTTCCCAAACGCTGCACCGCCCGACAAAGCTGGGCATCTTCAGGATCTCCAGCAGTCCAGACATCGCCGTCCTCAGCCAGGGCGGACAGGCACTGTTTGCCTCTCCAAAACAACGCCAGGAGCTGCCTGGCTTTATGGTGGGACTCATCAAATGTCATTACCTGACCTGCACTGGAAGTAATCCGCCTCAGCTCGATAGCAGTCACATATTCCAAGGTCTGCACGCTGCCTGTATATATCCACAACCGCACTCCAGCCGTGATAGCTTTATCCAAAGCCCTTACTCCGTCTACGAAATAGGGATGGCGTCGGGCACAGATATCCACCACGATATTGATATCGAGCAACAAATCAGGTATCATTTATAATATGCCTCCAATTCCTCGGCGAAACGTTCCCGGTCTGTGCGTCCGTCATTCACATAGGCATAGCCTTCTCCCAGAAGAGACTGCATGGCACGTAGCGTTTCGGCCAATTCGGGATTCTCCACCACCACTTCTTCCTCGGCTTGCCTATGACCGACTGTCTCCTTAGCCTCCACGGCATCATCGGGGATGGTTACGCTGACTTTCACAGAGGACTTCCTAAGCTTCACAGGGTCAACGAATTTCATTCGGCCGTCTTGATACCATATAGCTTCTAATTCCATTTCTTTAGCTCCATTTTTATTATGAGATTCTTAGATCGCGGTAGGACAGCCAGTTACCCGACTGCCCCCTCATCACGCCGCTGGCGTGACGTGCAGAATTCCCGCACCGGGTTCCTCAGAATTATTCGCTTGGGTGCTTCTGCCCTCAAAAGGCCATTTCCAGTTGCTTCGGCAGTTTCTTTTCCGTAATCCGTGGTTTCTCTATCCGGAAATATTTCAGAAGTTCATTAAACCCCGGCCATGTCGAGGGGGACATCGTGCAGAGCGTACATTGGCTGTCTGGCCTGTTTCGATTAAGCAGACTTTAAGATCTCTTCTTTGGCACGGATTTCGCGGGTTACACGGTTAAGGCCATATGTTTCCCTAAGAAATCAGGGCTCTCATTTCTTCTTAGAGACTGCCGTCCGCCGGGGGCGGAGTTAATAAAACAAGGGGACGTTGTTCACTTGGTTCACTTATTCTTTTCCTTTGGCACGGATTTCACTGGTTGCACGGTTACTGCAAAAGAAAAACTATCTCTCGCCCGCTCCCTTCGGTCACTTGAGCGCGCGGAGGGCACAGAGAGGAGAGGGACATATTGTTTTGGTCCGAATCTCTTAGGGGGGCTTCGCCCAAAGAGCGTCCCATGAAACCGGGACTTAGGGGGGCTTCGCCCAAAGAGCGTCCCATGAAACCGGGACTTAGGGGGGCTTCGCCCAAAGAGCGTCCCATGAAACCGGGACTTAGGGGGAGATTCAGACCAAGGGTTCGGCCTGCGACGTTATCTGGTTCATCTGGTCTATTTTGA
>CAZVHO010000205.1:0-8003 GCA_964627515.1 uncultured Thermodesulfobacteriota bacterium
CCAGAAAAAAATTTCTTAAAGAAATTATGGGCTTTCGTCGAGAGCTCCAAAGGGCCATGCAGGAAATCCTGGGGGAAAATGAGGGCAGAGAGGTCTTGGAAAGATTGCAGGGGCTTGAAGCGATGGGCTCTTTTGTTACAGATCCGGAATTTATGCAGGGGATGGGTTCTTTTTTTGTAGGTGATGAAAAGGATCTTGGATTTTATGTGGTTAGCGCATTTGAGGAAGATATCCAGATCCAGGTTACTGACCGGGGTCGGATGGCTCCTTCCGGGATATCCCTCAGTTGCAGGCCGATCTTTCTTTGCTGGACCGAGGCCATAGACCATTGTGCATCGAGAATGTCTTCCTACCATCTTCCCTTGTATTTCATCCCCTGGTTGCATGAGTTTGGTCATTTCCTTTGTTATTGCCTCCAAGCTCAACCCATAGCCGTAGCTGTTAATTTTTTGTCCCAGGGGTTGAACCATCGTGGGATTTCTCTGAGAGGTTTGAACGATCTGGATCAAATCGGTACAGAGGCACAGGGCGCGGTTGTTTGGGATATGGCCCGTTCACTGGTTCAACTCGCTGCCCTTCATGAGTCCATGGCCTTCTGGTGGGAAAAAGAATTGCTGAGAAATATGAAATTTAATCTTGGAGACTATTTGGATGATAAAGAGCGAAATAATCCATACCTAAACCAATTTGAAAAGTTTGGGAAAAAGACAACCCTTGAATATATCCGGCATTGGAATAGGCCCCAATTCTATGAGGAGGTTTTTACCAGAGAATTTGTTGATTCCTTTGCGACCGTGAGGGTAGAGAAATGGTCCTTTATGGAAGGAAGTAAAGGTGAATAAGGGGAAATCCGAAAGTGCATATAATAAAGACATCCAAGAAATATCGAATGGCCACGAAATTGTACTTCACTTCAAAAATATGGGAGGATGGGATTATTTGCTGATTTTCCCATTACCGATTTCTGCCCCTGGCAAAAAAAGGTAGGTCAATACAGCCATCCTATCAGGTTTTTTTAAAATATGCTGGGCCTGCAAAAACCATCGTGGGTATCAACGAAGAGATAACCTGACCATATCTGCCTTCGGCCCAATGTGCTTTTACCCATTTTGCCCCAAGGGCCAATTGAGTAAAATTATCTGTGGTTGCGGATATTGCCCCGGAACGGCTTTATGAGCAGGTGACGGGAAAAAGTTCAGGAACTTTAATTCTGGCAGCCGTCAACCCCACCAGTCAGGCGGCAAATTTAGTTCGAAAGAAATTTTTGGCACGGATTTCACGGATTACACGGTTAAGACCGGGGGTATCCCCCAATCCCGTAAAAACCGGATTGAGGGATGACCAACATCCGCCTTCGGCGGAAGCTGGTCTCAAAAAATGGGAACCCCCTATATTCTATATTGACCCCCAAAAGAACAGTTAGGCAACAAGACCAAGCGATTGAAAATATCTTGACAGGCCAATTCATAGACCCTAAAGTAGGGCCTATAATAAGCACCTTTTTAGGTACAATATTTAGAGAGATGAAGATGGGGCAGATAAAATTCAGTTTCCGGGAGAACCAGGAAGAATTTATAAGTCATTATAAAACTTATGGATTTAAAGATAAAAGTGCCATGGTCCGGGCCGCATTGGATCGTTTTAAGACAATCCTGGAAAATGAAAAACTAAAAGAATCCGCATCGTTATATGCAGAAATCTATGCCGAAGACCAGGAGCTTAAAGAATTAACCGACTCGGCTTTGTCGGGCTGGCCTGAATGAATAGAATTACCAGGGGTCTGCTCATTGATATAAACCTGGATCCAAGCCGCGGATCGGAAACCGGTAAAACCCGCCCTTGTGTGGTGGTGACCAACAACATTTATAACGAGCGAGTTCCGGTGATCCAGGTGGTCCCCATAACCTTATGGAATCCGAAAAAAGCAAAAATAAAAACCAACGTGGAAATCCACCCCTCCGGAAAAAACGGACTGTCCAAGAAATCTATTGCCGATTGCTTGCAGACCCGCCCGGTGGATTATCGAGCCCGAATTAAAGGAGTCCGGGGAGAACTCGAATCCGAGACTATGGAAGCGATCGATCAGGCTCTTAAAGTTATCTTCGATTTATAAGGTAAGTTTCGATAGTCTGCTGCATTCCTTCTAAAAGCCCTGAGAAATGGACTGAGGATTTTCGAAGCAGGAGGTAATTTTATGACCCGGGTCTATCATAGGTGTCATTTTTGTGGGGGAGATGTCGTAGAAAAAAGGATTACCCTGGACTACAGGTGGGGGAAAGATTTTGTCGCCGTGATTGAAAATGTTCCAACCGGGGTATGCCAGATCTGTGGGGAACAATACTTAAAAGGAGAGATTGTAAAGGAGATGGAGAATCTGGTACATTCCCGGGAAAAGCCAAAGAGAATGATTGAGGTACCTCTTTGGGAATTGGGGATGGCCAGTTAATGGCTCATGGCTGTGGGGAACAAAGGATTAGTTTTTATTGGCACGGATTTCACGGATTACACGGTTAAAGCCATGTGGTATATAGGTTGTTGGGCGGGAAAGATGATAGCTCATAGCTCATGGCTCATAGCTGATAAGGGGGCAGGATGGCAAGAAAAACCTTTTATTTCTGGTGGGATACCTTGGAAACCTCAAATACTTTTTGCTTAATACTATCCAGGACGTCCTTGGATCTGATATTTCCTTTAATTCCTAATTCTTGAAGAAGATCAATTGCCTCAGAAAGGGTTACGTTCAATAATTCAGCGAGTTCCCTAAGAGTAAGTTTTCCTCGTTCATAAGCTTTAGCCACATAATACTCAAAGCCCAGACGAGCAAGTTTACGAATCGTTTGAGATTTTTCTATTTTCTCAGATTGGGCGACATATCGTATGGCCTTTTCCATGTCATTTGGAATTCGAATGGATTTAACATTCATGTCTTTGCCTCCAGCAAAATTTTAACCGTACTGTACTCATCATCACTGATAAAAGAAGAAAGCTTTTCATTCCATCGCAAGGCCTCTGCTCTTCCGATAACACCCTTTTGAACAAGTAAATAAGGCAAAAGACCCGGCATTATAAAAGGAATCTCCATTGATTTAAGATGTCGGATGAATTTGGCATCATCAGTAGCTATGGACTCAAACTTCCCTTTTTTAAACATGTCGATTAGAGACTGGTCTCCTTTTCTTAAGGGGGAATATTTTTCGGGCGCTACCTTGACAAGCCTTTCTTGAATATTCTTTTCTATAAGTTCCGCATCCGGGCAGCCTTTGATTTTTCCAGCATCAACGGTTTCTTTTTTTACCGTTTCAGGAAGGGTTATCATGAAATGAAGGCAAATCTTTTCCTTTATGCCGGCTTTGGTGAGTTTAATGAGACAGTCTGCATCCATGAGGATTTTCATAGTGTTGTATTGTAATATATGAAATACAAATGTCAATAAAAATTAACGTCACACCGTTATCAGACATTGGAATAGGCCCCAATTCTATGAGGAGGTTTTTACCAGAGAATTTGTTGATTCCTTTGCGACCGTGAGGGTAGAGAAATGGTCCTTTATGGAAGGAAGTAAAGGTGAATAAGGGGAAATCCGAAAGTGCATATAATAAAGACATCCAAGAAATATCGAATGGCCACGAAATTGTACTTCACTTCAAAAATATGGGAGGATGGGATTATTTGCTGATTTCCTATTACCGATTTCTGCTCCGGGCAAAAAAAGGTAGGTCAATACAGCCATCCTATTGGGGTTTTTTAAAATCAAGCTCGTCCTGCAAAAAACATCGTGGGTATCAACGAAGAGGTAACCTGACCATATCTGCCTTCGGCCCAATAAACTTTTACCCATTTTGCCCCAAGGGCCAATTGAGTAAAATTATCTGTGGTTCTGGACGAGGAATAGATTTTTGATTTTAAGGACTCTACCGATTTTTGCCCGTAGCATTTTTCGGAAAAATTAATCTTTAAAGTTTACCACATGATCAAAGAAGTTTTTTGGTCATGCCTTGGATTTTGCCCAGCGCGGAGAACAGCACAACGCGGCTAAAGTTCTTAGAGGCTTTGGGGGCGGGAGTGTTTTGGAGATCGTAGCGAATGATTGATGGCGTCGAAGTTGAGATGGGTTCCGGTAATGTCTTTGCCGACGTTGGGTTACCTGACGCGGATAAATTGAAAATCAAGTCGGGTCTCGTCATTGAAATCACTAAGGCTTTACGCAATCTTGGCTTATCGCAAGAGGAAGCCGGTCGTCGTATGGGGTTGCCTCAACCCAAACTATCTGGCCTGCTCCGTGGTGATTTTTCCAATGTATCTGGGCGCAAATTGATGGATTGTTTGAACCGGTTAGGCTACGACATTGAGATCAAGGTTAAGCCTGCGTCCAAGCCAGTTGGGCATCTGATGTTGGCCGTAGTATAATTTTCTCGGTACTTCATAAGTACAACGAGGTTATTGTCATCTGTGCTGAATGGGGCCTTGGGGACGTACATCAAAATATAATAGCTGGCTGGACATAACGGCGTCGAAGCTTCGCGCACTTGACGAGGAGGGACGAAGAAAGAAATTTTGATTCCTCGACCCTGGAGAGTCAAAAAATCAATTAGCCACGGACACATATGGACGCACAGCAGAGTTTTTTCCCCTGGGAGCCCGTATGGCTACTTTACGGGGCAGGCTTTATGCTTACGTTGGGGGCCTTTGGTCCCTGGTTCATGGCTCGGTTTGGTTTTTCCTGGCTGTTGATGGGTCGTCCCACTGAGTGAAGTTCCCATACCCAACCGATCCCAAGGGGTGGGGGATTGGTATCTTTCTTCCGATTCTTGGTATTGCCAGTTTTCAGTAAAAAGACTCTTACCCATTTATCCCTTAGGGCTTAATGGGTAAATATCAAGAAGTCGTCAGGGCAGGGTTTTAAATAATGTTGATGAAATTTAAAAGACCGTCATGGATGTTGATCTTTTTCACGGCTGCAATTTTATTATTGGTAGGCTTGAGAGCTTTTACTGTAGCCGGATTATGGTTAGCCGAATCAGACCGGCAGGGGAAAGTGGATGTGATTATTTGCCTGAATGGCTCCGAGAGAATCAAGAAGACAGCGGAACTTTATCATAAAGGGCTGGCTCCAAAGGTTATCCTGACGGCAGGTAACAACAAAAAAGACCTTGTCCAATTAGGGATATCGGAGAACCGAATAACCCTGGCCGAATGGCCGATGACTACTTACCAGGAGGCCTTGGCTGTGGCCTCCATGGATCACTTATCCAAAATTCGTTCGGCTATCGTGGTCACTGATCCCTATCACCTGAAAAGGGTCCGCTGGACCTTCCGGCATGTCTTAAATGACTCCCAGGTGAAATTGTATTTTATTTCTTCCGATCTGCCTTGGAACGGGAAGGACTGGTGGCGGGAAAAGCAAAGCCGAATCCTGGTGGCTTTGGAAATAAGCAAAATGGGGTACTACCGGCTGGTCCATGGCCTGATGGGCTTGGATGACGATCCGCCCTGGACCATAACCCTAAAACAGCGTTATGAAAAATTCTTGATCAAATGTCTGGCATAATCCTTTTCCGGTTTCCGGTAATACCAGTTTTCGGCAAATAGACTCCTTTACCCATTTCGGCTTTGAGCCATTTTGGGTAAAAATAGAAAAATTTGGCACCCCAGTTAAGTAATCCTTATTTAACCCCAGTGAAATAAGAATGCAAAATCATTTCACGAGGCAGGCGGGGCAAGCGGCTTACACGGATGACACGCGGAAAGTTTAAAGCTGTCTCTCGCCCGCTTCGCTCGAGCAGGCAGAGTACTCCCCAGTTAAATGGTCATTCTGGATTTAACTCCGGTGGAATAGAACTGCAAGGACATTCCATAGGGCAGGCGGGGCAAGCAGAGGGAGACCTCTTTTTGGGTCTGAATCTCAGAGCGGGAAATATTATACCAACCGTCTCAGCCTCCGGCTGGTATTATATTTTAAAAGGCGGGTACCCGATGGAAGGGATGATTAGAATGAATCTCCTGACGGGGTTTAATGGTTCGAAAAAATATGAAACAGGTTGAATATGTTGTGCCACTGGGCCATGATGGACGACGGAGGACGCGTCATGAGAGTTACGAAGGTAAAGTCACTCGCTTTATGGTACAGTATGAGATTCTCGCGAAAGGTAAATGGCATCCGGTTGTTAGGTATGACACATCCCACGGATATGCTCATAGAGATTTGATCCACCCTGATGGCCGAAAAGAAAAAACCGAGTTGTTATCAAAGGACTTAAATGTTTGTTTAACTTATGCCGAGAACGATTTGAGAGCAAACTGGCGAGATTATAGAGAAAGATTTATGAAGGAGGTTGGAACATGATGACAGAGCAAGAGATCTTTTCAAAAAACCTGATTTTAATTACTGAATTTGATCGGTACGTTCTGGAACATCCTGACTTCGCAGAAAAAATTCCATTTAATGCTCAGATTGTTCTCCTTCCTGACGATGATCCGGAACTAGGGCAAAAAAACATCGAAATTGCCAAAGCGCAGCGGGAACCTGGACAACCCGTGATATATGTGCAAATCGAAAAGGTTTCTCCGCAGATGTCGAGGTTGGTAAATCCTGTCATCAGGCTGGAGGCAGCTTAGCCATATGTCAAACGGAACGGGATTCGTTGTTGCTACCCATTTCACCTCAAGGGCTTAATGAGTAAATTGCCCCCTCCCGACTATCTTTTACCCAAACCCCCTCAAGGGCCAAGTGAGTAAAATTATCTGTGGTTTTGGATGAGGAAAAGATATTTGATTTTAGCGCCTCTGATTTTAGATATGCACCACGCAGGTTTGAAGAAGGGAGTGTCTGACTGAATAATTCAGTCAGATGAATTTCCACCCCGATATAAAATGGAAGACACCTATGGTTTTCAAACCAAGACCAGCTTGGAAGACGGATTAAAGCGAGAGGTGGATTGGTATCGGAAGAATCAACTTGTTGAAAGGAGGTAGTTATGGGACAAAAAGCAGAAATCAGGCTGGATATTTTAATCAAGAGAGTGGATGATTACTATCAGGCCCATTGTCTACAGTTCGATATCGTCGCCACCAGCGATTCCCTAGGGGAAGTCCGCAAGGACATAATAGATCTTTGCCGGGCTCATATTGAGAATGCCTATGAATATGACAATCTTGAGTATCTATTTTCACCGGCACCCAAGGAGGTTTGGGCCGAGTACCTGGCCATGTCCAGAAAAGAAGACTGTGATGTGGAAACTAGGCCATTCGACGATTCTCCTCATGTAAGATCGTTCTCTGCCCAGGAGATATATTGCTATGCCTAAAATCCTCCGTTACGGCGAATTTATCAGCCGACTGCGGAATTTTGGCGTGATCGAATTACCGGGAAGAGGAAAGGGTACCGAAAGATATCTTATCCGCCCAATCGTAACCGGAACGACGAAAGGGCCGTCATACACGATTCGCTGCCACGGTAGCGGCGACACTGTGAAGATCGGAACCATGTCCGCCTGTCTAAGGCGGCTGCAAATCGACCCCGAGGAATTTTGGAAATAGGCGCGAATGCAGTCGTTCATCTGGCAGCGCCCCTGCACATTGTCAATCCGCCATCTGAATTACGTGCAAAATACGAGCGCGTAAATATTGGCCGTACAGCGATGGTGGTTGAAGCTGCGATTAGAGCGGGTGTGAAGCGCGTTGTCGTGTTCAGTACGATTGCGGTGTATGGTCGGGGGTGGGCAAGTGCTCAATGAACAGTCGCCAACGAAGAGGTAACCTGACCATATCTGCCTTCGGTCCAATAAATTTTTACCCTTTTTGCCCCAAGGGTCAATTGAGTAAAATTATCTGTGGTTTTGGACGAGGAATAGATTTTTGATTTTAAGGACTCTACCGATTTTTGCCCCCGTAGCATTTTTCGGGAAAATTAATCTTGATGGTCTCGTAAAAACTCGTCATTCCCGCGCAGGCGGGAATCCGTGCGCCTGGAAACAGGCGCGATTTGGGAGGTGAAAGTCCTCCTC
>CAZVHO010000206.1:0-1076 GCA_964627515.1 uncultured Thermodesulfobacteriota bacterium
TTGAACGGAATTTTCAATGCCTGATCCCCAACGCTATATCTATCGCACCCAGGGTGTGTGCCCGTCGGAGATCCATTTTCGGATTGAGGACGAGTTGCTGCGAGAAGTCCGCTTTGTCGGAGGGGGTTGTCCGGGCAATGCCCAATTGGTCAGTCGCTTATTAAAGGATCAGCCTTTGGAGCGGTTCGCGGATTTTCTTGACGGGATCGAGTGCAAAAACAAAACTTCCTGTCCGGATCAGTTGTCCAAGGCTTTAAAGAAAGTACAACAAGGGGAGCTGTTTCCGGCCCGGTCTTTCCGGATCGTTGCCGATACCCAACCCAGAAAGCAACTGGCCCTGGTGGGGGATTTGGACGGCAAGGTCGAAGTCTGGAAGGCCCTCTCCTCTGAGATTAAAAAGCTGGGGATCGAGGCTGTCTATTGTCTCGGAAATTTAACCGGGTCTTCACAGGGCACCAACGAACTATTGCGGGTCTTACGTAAGGAAAGACAGTTTCTGGCCATTCAAGGAGAAAGGGATTGGGCCGTGGCCGGTGAAGTAAGGGAAACGAGCGTCTCTGCTGAATCTTTCGGGAAAAAAGAAAAGGCTTATCTCTCCGACTTAAGCCAGGTTGTTTCTTTTCGGCTTGGAAACCGAAAGGGTTTGGGCTTTTTCGGCCGGTACCTTCAGGACTTGCCGGATTATTCCGATTTTGAACCCTATGCTTTTGAGATGAATATGGTAGTCAACCTGACCCGGTTTATGGAAGATGAAACGGTCTTCCCTGCCCTGGAAGCCATGATCCCTCAATTCAGTTTCCAGGTGATCGTCTTCAGTCAGATCCAAAAATGGGGACATTGGCAGAAGAACGGTGTGGACTTTGTCAGTCTCGGCCCGGCTTTTCAGGCAGATAAACTGGCCTGGGGAATTTTGGAAGAAAGGGCAGAGTGCGTTCATTTTCGAGTCGAGGAACGGCCTTGGCCGTCGGGGGAGTAGATGGAAAACAAGGTCCTGGTGGATGTGCTCCTGACCGATTTTCACCAGTGAATCGCCTGCGTCTATATGGCGGAATCGGTAAAGGCTTTACCGGAAGACA
>CAZVHO010000206.1:1176-6374 GCA_964627515.1 uncultured Thermodesulfobacteriota bacterium
TTAGAGGATGTAACCATCGAAGGCTTTAAGTCATTTTCCGATCCCACCCAGATGTCCTTCCAACCCGGAATCGGGGTGATCATGGGCAACAACGGGGTAGGGAAGTCCAATATCCTGGATGCCATCGTCTGGGCCCTGGGTGAAAACGCATTATCCAAGCTCCGCCTCCTGGAAAAGGAGGAACTATTTTTTGCCGGAAACAAGGTCTATCCTCCGGCCAAGCAGGCTCGGGTGGAACTGGTTTTTAAGGAAGGCCCTGAAAAAAATGCCCCGGAATTGAAACTGGTCAGGACCGTCGGCCGGGATAGGCAGGAAACCTATCAGGTCCAGGGGAAAACGGTTGGACTGGCGGCTTACAAGAAGAGACTCAAGACCGAGGAGTTGGCCGATGCCCTGAAAACCATCATCCGACAGGAACAGATCAACGATATGTTGTCCCTGCTTCCCTCAGATCGTTTGCGTTGGATCTCAAGTCTGAACGGGAAAAAAGGCCTGGAACCCTTACCCGAAGCACTGATGAGGGAGACCGATCCCCTTTTTCAGAGGTATTTACATTACCTTTTTCCCGAAGGGGAAGGCTGCCTCCGGGTCGCCAACGGGGAAAAAGGGCAGGGGCTTGAAGTGGAGGTGGCGGTCAAAGGAAAGAATATTCGCCGGGCACATCAGCTCTCCGGCGGGGAGAAGTCCATCACCAGTCTGGCTTTGAAATTGGCCCTGTTTGACCGATTGCGCAGCCCCTTTTATCTGCTCGACGAAGTCGAGCCGGCCTTGGATTATATTAACCATAAATCTATGCAGGCCCTGCTTAAAGAGTTGGCCGTCAAAAAACAACTGATCATGATCACACATCTTCGCAGTACGATCGAATTAGCCAACACTTTGCACGGTGTCCGTTCGCGGCCCGATGGGTCTTCCTTTATGAAGTTCTACTTTGTGATGAACGAACGGTTACTGCGGCTGTATAAGTGCTGCTAATAGAGGAAGTTTTTTAAAAAATCTAAATTATGCCAAATTAACACCCAATAGGTCAGCCGTCTCGGCTGTCTATTTAATGGTTTCAACACAATCGGCATTAGGCCGATCCGACTATTGTCAGGCAGGATGCCTGACCTATTTTAACCAAATTTAACCATTTGCAGGAGCCCCAAAGGGAATAAAATATGACCGGTTGGGAAGATATCGAAGGCTATCGTCGTTTGATCAGGGACTTGGGGCTCCCCCAACAGGATTTCGCTCTCTTCGGGCTGCGCTGTCCCTATTGCGGGAAATCGGATCGCATCAACCGCCTGGAAAAACCCGAAGAGCTTGAAACCTGCCCCGAGGAATACCAACGGCTCTGGGAAAAATTCGGCGGGGAAGGAGACCTGGTGGTCTGCAAATTCTGTGAAGGTTTGCTGGTGATGGGGAAGGATCGGAGTTCGGCGACTCCTCTGGAACAGCTTGATTAGTTTTAAAATACGGTTCAAGGTTCAAGGTCCAGGGTTCAAGGTTCGGAACAACACACTTTTATGATTCGTGGTGTTTTTCCTCAAACCTTAAACCTTGCACCTTGGACCTTATACCCCATGGGGTTTAAGGAGGTAACCATCATGCGCATCGAAGTATTGGGACCGGGATGTAAAAATTGTGAAACTCTTTATGAAAATGTCTTAAAGGCCTTGAACCAGGCCGGGCTTACGGATAAAATAGAAGTGGTCAAGATCAAGGACATCGATTACTTTATGAAAAAAGGGGTCTTCGCCACCCCGGGCCTTATTATTGACGACCAGGTCATATCGACCGGCAGGCTCCTGACACCGGAACAGGTAATGGAACGGCTAAGGGCCAAAGGGCTGATGCAAGACCGGGTGCAAGAACCCAAATAAGGAGTAAGTGAATCCATGAAAACACCCCGAAAGTTAAAGGTCCAAAAACCGGTCAAGTTGATCTTTGCCGGAGGCTTTCTGGGTTCCGGAAAAACCACGGCCTTGGCGGGATTGGCTAAACGTTTGATTGAGCGCGGAATGCGTGTGGGAATAATCACCAATGACCAGACCGAGAACCTGGTGGATACCATTATCGTAAAAGAGATGCTGAGCGGACTCGGTGTGCCCGTGGAAGAGGTCGTCGAAGGGTGCTTCTGTTGCAAGTTCGATGAACTGATTAATCAGGTGGACAAAATCCTGGCCTATAATCCGGATGTGCTTCTTGGGGAGCCTGTCGGCAGTTGCACGGATTTTGTGGCGGCCGTGGCCAATCCCATAAAAATCCACTACCGGGAGGCATTTAAATTCGCCCCCTTTTCCACCCTGGTGGACCCGGATCGGGTGCGTGAATTGTTTTTAGGTGAAAAGGGGGCCGGCTTTCCGGAAGAAGTAGCGTATTTGTTTAAAAAGCAGTTGGAAGAAGCAGACATCGTCGTCCTTAACAAGACAGATCTCCTTCCCGAGGAGGACGTCGGGAGGCTTCGGGCTGCTCTTGAGCAAAAATTTCCGCTAAAATCAATCAGGTCCGTCTCGGCAAAAACAGGCCGGGGAATGGATGAGTGGTTGGAAGAACTCCTTTCCGGTCGGCCCGGGGCTAATACCGTTTTGGGGGAGCTTGATTATGATCGCTATGCCAGGGCCGAGGCCTCCTTGGGCTGGTTGAACGGTGCCTTTAAAATGATCGCCGCCGAACCCTTTGATGCCGGTCAAACGGCGACCCGGTTGGCCCTGGATCTCCGGGAGGCCTTTAGAAATAGAAAGGGGGAGATCGGCCACCTGAAATTTGTTATCACCAGCGGTGGGAAAACCATGTGGACCAATCTTACCCGTCTTGAGGGAGAACCGGTCACCAATGGGACAGATCTCGGAAAGCTGTCCCAGGCCACCCTTATCCTGAATGCCCGGGTGAAACTTGAGCCTGAAGAATTAGAGTCCCTGGTTCGTGAGACACTCAAAAAGGTTTTTGAAGAAGCCGGCATCCAATTGGAAGAGGTGGATTTGCAATGCTTCAGCCCGGCCTATCCCCAACCTCCTTATCTGATGAGGGAGGAAGTTAAATGACTTGGCTATTGACAGCTCTCATCCGGAAATCCAAGGTTTCCGGATAGAGCATTCAGCGATCAGGGTTTAGCCAACCCGTTAATGGTCAAGGGTTTTGCTGAAAGCTAAAAGCTGACGGCTGACCGCTACCAGAAAGGGGACTCTTGATGCGCATCGAAGTTATCGGTCTGGATCCGCCCTGTGAAAAGTGCGATCAATTGTTAGAGAACGCCAAAAGAGCAGCAGCCGAGGCCGGGATTGAGGCCGAGGTGGTCAAGCTGTGGGTTCTTTCGGAGGAAGTACGCCAAAAATACGGATTGCCCCTGAGCCCGGCCCTGGCCATAGATGGGGTCCTGGTGGCCCAGGGAAAGGTATTCAGCGTGGAGCGGATCATCAGCCTCCTTAAAGGATAATATGGACAACATTACCAGAGTTTATCTGATTACCGGTTTCCTGGGAAGCGGGAAGACCACGTTTCTCAACAGGATTACTAAGACCTTTCCCAAGGACCGCAAACTCATGATCCTGATGAATGAATTTGGCGAGATCGGAATCGACGGGACCTTGATCGAGGGAGAGGACCTGGATATCCTGGAGATCAGCAAGGGCTCCATCTTCTGTGTCTGTGTCAAAACGGATTTTATCAAAGGGTTGAATCAAATAGCCAAAGACATCCAGCCCGACATACTCCTCATCGAGTCCACCGGCGTGGCTAATCCCACGGACCTGAAAAGGGATCTGACCCTTCCTTTTTTCCAAAACCGTTTTCAATTGACGGAACAGTTTTGTATCATCGATGCCGCCAATTTTGAAGAGGAATACGAGGTCTTTTCTTCAGTGGAGAAACAGATTGCTTCTTCCACACTCTTTATCATCAACAAGGTGGACCTGGCGTCGAAAGAACAAATCCAAAAAGCTAAAGACCTGGTGGCCCAGCATCACCCCAATCCCAAATTCTTTGAAACGCAATTTGCGGATTTTCCTTTTGAGCGATTTTTCTTTGAAGCCGGGGAACCCGAGAAATCCAAAATCGAAGCAAAAGGACTGGGAGCCTTTCTCTCCGATCAGGAATTGGAGTCGGCCATTGAACAACTCCTGGACGACCCCCAGGGGGAGATCACGCCACCGGACCGGCTGCTTTCGGCTATTTATAAATGGGGAGGAGATGTAGAGGCCTTTGAAGCCCTCATGGACCGGCTGCCCAAAGGGATTATCCGGGCCAAAGGGTTTTTAGGTGAGGCATCACAGGCCTATTTATTCAGCCTGGTCCTGGGCCAGAGAAATCTTGACGTAATTTCTCTTCCTGTCGATCGCCTTTTCCTTCTGAACCGGGTCGTTTTTATTGCCCCTCCTGAAATCATGCCTCAATTGGAGGCCCTTCATCAGGATTTTCCTCTGTTCCAGTATCAATCCACCTTCGATCCCATGGGAAATAAAGAGAAAGATGACGGACCTTAAAAATAATTTTATCGGGGAATTTCTGGGGACCTTTCTCCTGACCTTCTTCGGCTGCGGGGCGGTGGCCGCTTCCGCCCTTTATGGTGCGCACACCGGACTGTTTCAAGTTGCCGGGATTTGGGGGATCGGTGTCACCCTGGCCATTTATGCCAGCCGGCATCTTTCCTGCGCCCATCTCAACCCGGCGGTCAGCCTGGCCATGATCATCTCCGGCAGGATGATACCCAAAAAGCTGCCGGTATATCTGGCCGCTCAATTCTCAGGGGCTTTTTTGGCCGGCCTGACCTTGTTGGCTGTTTTTTCTTCTTCCATTACCAATTATGAGGCCTTTTACCATATTGTCCGGGGGGCGCCCGAATCGGTCAAGACGGCCATGATGTTCGGAGAATATTTTCCCAACCCTTCGGCCCCTCCGGCCGTAGGGCTAATTTCCTGGCCCATGGCCATGGGGGTCGAGGCCCTGGGAACGTTTATCCTGGTGACCATTATTTTTCTTTTGACCGAAGATTGTAATGTGGGCCGCCCATCCAGTGATATCGCCCCGGTATTTATCGGTCTGACGGTTATGGCCATCATCAGCATTTTGGCTCCCCTGACCCAGGCTGGCCTTAATCCGGCTCGAGACTTCAGTCCCCGCCTGGTGGCCTATTTAGCCGGATGGGGCGGGATCGCCATCCCCGGCCCCAGGGGCGGATTTTTTGCCGTTTATATCGTCGGACCTCTGATAGGCGGTTC
>CAZVHO010000206.1:6474-7822 GCA_964627515.1 uncultured Thermodesulfobacteriota bacterium
AGAGCTTTAATGGCCTGAATCAGATGGTCGGGGTCATCCGTGCTTAAAGGAATGGAAGGGCCCGAGAGGATGACCTCGTCATCTTTGAGCATTTGTATCTTCAGGACCGGATAAAATCCTGATTCCCATTGCTCCAGACCGGTGGCGATTTGATAAGTAGTTCCCGGAGGATGAGGAGGACCGGCCGAAATCTTCTCAATGTGTTCGGGAAAGAAAGTTTCAACTTTTTCCGGTTCTACAGGCACACAGGATATCCCCAGACCTTTTTTAAGCTGCTCGACGCAGTTGTTACAGGAAATACAGTCGGCCTTCCGCCGATCGCCGTCCTTCCATCGTTTGACCAACCCCGGTTCCCGAATAAAGGGACGGCACATGGAAACATAATCAGCCACTTGATCCTCAACGATTTTCTGAGCCACCGGCAGCGACCGTATGCCTCCCACTACGATCAGGGGGAGATCGACGGTTTTTTTAAAGGCCCTGGCTTCCTCCCTGAAGGTGGCCTCCTGCTCTTCCGAATCGATTTTTTTATCCAGGAGATTGGCGATATTGAGAAGGCCGCCGCTTATTTCCAGGGCGTCTATTTCTCTTTCTTTGAGCCAGACGCCGACTTGCAGGGAATCTTCCAGGGTCAGTCCCCGTTCGACCCCGTCCCGGGCATTGAGCTTAACCAACAAGGGAAACCTTCGGCCTTCCTTTTTTCGAACGGCCTCGACCGCTTCCAGGAGCGCCCGGGCCCTGTTCTCAATCGAACCGCCGTAAGCGTCGGTGCGGGGATTATAACGCGGGCAAAGGAGTTGGCTGAGAAAAAAGCCGTGGGCGGCAAAGATCTCCACACCGTCAAACCCGGCATCCCTGGCCCTGGCCGCGGCCCGGCCGAAGGCCTGGACCACCTCTTGAATATCGCTCCCGGTCATTCTCTCCACCCGGCTTTTTGAAAGGTAAGCGCCGCCGTAAGAAATCTGGATGACGATTCTTCCTCCCCTTTCATGAACGGCCCGGGTCAGGGACTTTAGTCCCGGAATAAGGGCATCTTTATAAATCCCAAGCTGCCCTTCGGCATGTTTTCCTTCCAAAAGGCAATAACTGTGTCCGGTGATGATCAAGCCCACTTCGCCCTCGGCCAACCGGCTGTAGAGTTCCACCAGCCTGGGGGTGCAACCTCCATCTTCATCCGCCAGGCCTTCCCAGGTGGCGGCCCGGACAAAGCGGTTCTTTAATTGCAGCCCATTAATTTCCGTCGGTTCAAATAATGGATTCATCGTCTTCGTTGCCCTGGTTTAATGGTTATCGTCTCTTGGTTAGACTAATCTTAAAGTTTTTGGCGGCAGTTTAGCATTTTGAAAAT
>CAZVHO010000207.1:0-7754 GCA_964627515.1 uncultured Thermodesulfobacteriota bacterium
ACCCTGATGGTCAACTCCAGCGAATTTCTGGAAGTCTTTTTTGCCTGCGCCAAAACCGGTGCGATGATCGTCCCCATTAATTTAAAACTGGCGCTGCCGGAAATGGGTTATATCATTAAAGATGCCGCTCCCCGGGCCCTGATTTATTCTGCTGAATTCGGAGGCAAGGCCAAGGGGCTTAAAGCGGCATCCACAGCGATTGAACATTATCTCCAGCATGGCGGCGACAGCTTTTCGAGCGATCCTTCTCTTTCGGATTTTACGGCCTCATTTCCGGAAGAAGAACCGATTTCCGCGGAGGAGGTGACCCTGAAAGATCCCTTAGCCATCATGTATACATCCGGAACGACCGGCGATCCCAAAGGGGCCGTGATTTCACATGAAAACTTTCTTTTTGGGGCCATCCATTCCCTGATCGGCTACGGCCTCAACTCCAGTTGCAAATCCCTTGTGGTGGCTCCTCTTTTTCACATCGGGGCACTGGCCGCTTCGGCCACCCCGGTCATTTATGCCGGGGGTTCGCTGGTTCTTAAAAGTTTCGACAACCCTTCGGAAGTTGTTGAGCTTATCTGCGCCGAAAAAATCAATTACATGTTTGCGGTGCCGGTGATGTTTGACATGATGGCCAAAAGCGATGCGTGGGAAAGAGCTGATTTTTCCCATGTGGATTTCTTCATTGCCGGCGGGGCTTCCATGCCCGTTGCCCTGATCCGCAAGTATCAGGAGGGAAAGGACATCCGGTTCGCTCAGGGGTATGCCATGACCGAAACCCTGCGACTGACCTCCCTGGATCTCGAAGACTCTATCCGCAAAGCCGGCTCGGTCGGCAAAGAGGTATTCCACACCCATTTGCGAATCGTGGACGACAGCGGCCATGATGTGCCGCCGGGCGAAGTTGGAGAGGTTGTGGTAAAAGGCCCCACCGTTTTTTTAAAATACTGGAATATGGCGCAGGAGACACGGGCGGCTTTCCGCGATGGATGGTTTCACACCGGCGATCTTGGGAAACAGGATCGTGAGGGGTTTCTTTATATTGTCGGCCGAAAGATCGATATGATTATCAGTTCGGGCGAGAATATCTATGCCGCCGAAGTGGAACGTGCGATCGAATCAATTCCTCAAGTGACGGAGGCCGCAGCGGTCGGGATGCCGGATCCCACGCGGGGCGAAGTGGTGGCGGCATTTGTTTTGCTGAACGAGGGCGTTGCGATGACTGAAGAAGGACTGATCGAAGTCCTCCATGAAAAGATTGCCCACTTTAAGATTCCCAAAAAGGTCATTTTTGTAAAAAAATTTCCCCGCAACGGTGCCGGTAAAATACTGAAAAGGGAGCTTAAGGTCGGACTCGGCCCCCCCTCCTGATCTTTTAGCCGGCCCGGTCCTCTTCCTTTCCCCAGCATTTTTGGGATGTCTTGGAGATACACCGGCCCCACAAAGGTGGGCCCGGCATCGACTTGGACAACGCGACGGCTCCCCACCACGAGAAAAGCAGGAAACTTGGGACCTCCCAAGCGATAAAGTCTTTTTAAAATTTCATCCATATATTAATCTTATCACGAGAAAAAATAGCGTTCAAATAAAAAAACCAGTTTTGTTCGAAAATAGATTCAAGGGCGAAACGTCGCCCAGCTTATTTTCATGCTTCGTAGTGTCACGCCCCCTGCGGGGCATGACGGTTTAACTCGCAATTCCCCGTCGCTTGTTGCGGGGACACCACTGTTGTAGACAGAGGGAATGACTGATGCGGTTGTTAAAAAAAGGCAATCGATGTGCCTGGCCGATTCATTATCATTCGGAATGATGTCTTTAGAATATTTGTAGAAGGTAACATCATTAAAATGAGGGGGGATGATAAATTTTCTTGGGAGTTTGAGGGTTCCTTCCTGAAATCCTTTAAATTCAATTTTTGAGAAAACGGAAGAATTCAAACTGTAATTGTTAACAAGAGAAACTTTTCGGTTTATTTGAATATGCTCTAATTTTCTGATATTATCCACAAAGATGTTTAATAACTTGTTATGCGGATCCACTTGGACGAATTGCCAAATCTGAGATGTGAAAGGAGAATAAAAACATGATTCAACCGCTCTATCTCAATTTCAGTAAGATGATTTCGGAGAAACTCTTTCGGATCCCAATCTATCAAAGGCATTACAGCTGGAAACGCACTCAGAGAGTCGATTTATTTGAAGACTTGCTTACTACACAAAGATTTCCTGACCAAGATCACTTTATGGCTACTGTCGTCTGCCTCGATACTTGCGAGAAAGTCAAAGTCGGAAGTGAGTCACTTTCGTTGATGGAAGTCGTTGATGGACAGCAAAGAATCACGACCCTCGTTCTACTCCTAAAAGCGATCGAGAAAGACCTATCTGCTGGATCTATCAATGACCAGGATGAGGCTCAATTACTCAGAAGGATACTATCCCCCTCTGCTGGCCAGTATATTATTCTCCAAACCAACCATGACAGCTCTCACATTTTTGAAAACTACCTGCGCAGTGGGACGATACCTGACTCGTCCGAGGTCAAACAGGAGGCTGATAGGAATATCCACGAGGGCATTGTCGAGTGCGAAAAGTTTCTTATCCAGTGGAAATCTCACAATTCTATAATTGATCTATTAAGCCTGCTAAAGAATAGACTCTACTTCATTTTCCAGCTGTTCGAGGACGAGAAAGCCGTGTATACCATTTTTGAGGTGTTGAACTCCAGGGGGCTACCGGTCGACTCGCTTGACAAATGCAAATCAATGCTAATGGGTGCTCTTTTCGAGTCCTCAGACGGCAAATCAAACGCTGCGATACAGCTTGAAAATAACCATAAACTATGGGGAGAAATCTATCGACAAATCGGGCTTCGAACTGTGGATGGGGCTGAGATCTTGAGTTTCGCAGCCACTTTGCACACCCCCGAAACAATTTCAAGACCCCTTTCCGAAGAAGACTCCTTGTCCTATTTCAGGAAGCTTTGTACGTCCCCCGATCATGAGCGCAATATTGAGTCTGTAGTGGCCATAACCAAATGGTTGCTCAAAATCACAAACCTGCTGGTACAACTACATTTAAACTCTAGGCTCCGTGCGATTACACAGATTAGGCACGCCAGGCTTCTGGCCATCGCAATCATTTCCGCAGAAAACGCTAACGAGTCCCAAAAAACCATCTGGTTGCGACAATGGGAAATCGTCACCTTTCGCATCCATAGCGTTTTCCAGAAGGACTCACGTTACTCTGTCGGCGATTATGTACGACTATCCCAACAAATTGTCAAGAGACGAATTCCCCATGAAGATATCCTGCAATCGCTAATTGACCTCGGCAAGGAATACCCAATTGAGGATGCAGTCAAGCTATTGCAAAAGGAGGATTGCTACAATGGATGGGAAGAAGAATTACGATATCTATTTCGCAAATACGAAGAGTACCTGTGCAAAGAGCGCAGAGGAAACATCGACAACGCCGCGTGGGCTGAAATCTGGGCAAATTCTGCAGTCAAATCAATCGAACACATCTATCCGCAAGGTGAGGACACATATAAGCTAAAAGACTGGAAAGGAAAGATCAAGGGAGGACAGCGATCAATGGCAAAGCACATTCATAGACTCGGAAACTTGGTGCTCTTGACTCCTTCTCTTAACAGCCAAGCTGGCCAGAAGGCTTTCTACGACAAGAAGAAAATCTATAGAAAATCAAATCTTTTCCAAGCTCAGGAGATATGCAAAAGAGCTGACTGGACTCTCAAAGAGATCGAAAAAAGGGAGACCTCAATCTGTAAATGGATTCATGAAGAGTTTTCGGACGTTGAAGTCATATAACCTATAGCCCCACTGAACGATTCGCGCCAGTGAGCTTGTCGCTATGCTCACTTTCAAACTGTATTCATTCGTTTTCTGTTCCATAATTGTTCAATATTAGTAGGTGTACTCAACATCCGAGATATGCCGACACCGGTTGTTAGGTCAAATATCGTTCAGATCACAATATTTAATTTAAAAAATTATTTATCCGCCTCGACCATTTTGGAGGACGTCCAGAATAAATAAGAGATGGCAAAACCAGCCAGGATGGAAGTGTTGCTTTTGACTAAGGGACTGTCGGAGAAAACAGCTCCATTTAAAAAATCAGTCCGGGCGAACAGGTTCAACTTCCACCCCTTGAACCTTTTTCCTATATAAACGGTCGTCTGCAGCCCGCTGTATCCACCCTGGGGCGAATAGGCCGGACGACCGGGTATGGCAAAGGCCGGGTCAACACGATAATAATAGTTATGATAGCCCTGATCTCCCCAGACGGGTCCTAATTCCACCCCCCAATTCCAGTCTCCCTTGGGGTCTCTCTTAAACATCTCCATATTAAGACGGGGAGTGAAGATCCAGCCCTGATAAATTACCTGGGAAAAATTAGTGGAGAAGAGGGCCCTGGCCGGAAAACTCAAGGATAGCTTATAGGTTTTCTTCTTGTTTTCGCTTACTAAGACTTCCAGAGAAGGACCGATTTCAAAGGTGGGATCCAGATCGGGCATGCCCCGGCGGGCCATGTTATCAGTACTTTTAACCGGGGCTGATCCGCTGCCGCTTACGTCCAAATTAAATCGATCGCTCTTGAACAAAAATCCGCGGATATCTTCTCCATCGATTTTGAGCATATCCCCTCGATAAATGATATAGGGATATGGAAAAATATAATATCGGGATTCATCGGAGCCCCGATAATCCGGCATGGTGAGCCCCGTCGCCCCAAGCCCCACTTCCCAAAGGGGGTATTGACCACCGAAAGAAATTACAGGAAGAGAGAATAAAAGGAGCGTCCACAAAATTAGGACACACCAGGGATGCTTGAACCCATTTCGATTCCTCAATCGGCGAACGATGCACTTAATATAAACCAAATTTCCTCTCTTTTGGGTGCGGAAAGCTCCACCAGATCCAGATGAAAACCCTTTTGTTCCATTATCCGGGAAAGCTCCCCGGTTCCTCGATAATAATAGGGTATTCCTTTAACCCTTAATTTCATCCATTCAATTGATCGAAGAAAATGGAATCCGGGTTTCGGAATGGTTGCCCGAATAATCAGTTTTCCTTCCAACAATAGCACCGATCGAATCCGAACCAGAAATTCCCCGAGTTCCTGGTCGGAAAGATAGTGAAGCATATCAAGGCAAAGGACCGCATCGGCCTTTTCATTTTCCAGGGGCAGGTCAATGGCACCGCAGGGCATGACCCGGCCTTTGTCTCCGAGGACCTGGGTGGCGACCCTGGCCCGCGCTTTATCGGGTTCACAGGCCAGAAACTTCAGGTCAGGATAAATGGCCAGGAGCCAGGCTGCCGGAACCCCATAGCCGCAGCCCACATCAATCACTTTCCAACCAGGTTTGACAAAATCGGCCAGGCGGGGAAACATGGGATCCAGAAGGATTTTAAAACGGGCAAAATGGCGGGGAAAAGGTTCAAGGTTTTGGTAGAGCAGGAGGGCCCTTCGAAGGTGCTCTTTTGATCCGACCTGTTCGGGAATAATTAACTGGGTTTTCATTTCCGATGCCTTGAAGGGATGAGTATTCGGGTGGCGATCAACCGGGAAAAGGTTCGGGTATTGCGCCAGAAATCCCGCCAGGGTCTGAAGTGGGAGACCCTCTCCCGGGCTGGGCCATAGAGGACGGTCACAGGCACTTCGATGACAGGAAGGCCGCTCCAGATTGCTAAAACCAAAATTTCAACTTCGAACTGGTATCTCCTGGCCCGGCTCCTAAGGTGCAGAATCTCCGGTAGGGGGTAGATCCGGAATCCCGATTGGGAATCGGAAACCCATTTCCCGCAAGAAGCCCAGATCCAGAAATTGGAAAATCTTCGTCCCCAAAAGCTGGTCCAAGGCACAATTTCCTGTTCCATCCCCGATCGTTTCCCTATCACCAGGGGTCGTTGACCCTCGGGAATGGCCTTGATCAGGGAAGGGATGTCCTCCGGATCGTGTTGGCCGTCGGCATCAATCGTGATTGCCCAGTCCGCTAACCGGGACGCTTCGGCAAACCCTGTGAGCAGGGAAGCTCCTTTCCCAAGATTTTTTTTATGACGGATGACGGTCAGGTTGGAAATGGACGCCAGGACCGTTGGAGTGGCATCGGTAGATCCATCATCCACTACAATAACAGGAAACCCGGACCGAAGGGCCTTTTCGACGACGTCATGGACCTGTCCTCCGTGATTGAAGGTAGGTATGACAATGGCAAAACGATTAGGGGGTGTCATGAACGGGGAGCACCTGAAGATCGAGGGGCTCTTCTCATGAGGATTCTGGTTCCTAATGGTCTCAAATTTTTGTTACTTCCTCGTATTTTTGGAGCATTGAACAAGGCCATTTTGTATCAATTTAGCTTTTTGAAAAAACGGCGATAACCCCCATGTCATTCCGGTGAAAACCGGAATCCAGGTGTTATGTTGAGACGAAAAGAACCTGGATTCCGGTTTTCACCGGAATGACGTTCGAGGAAGTCAGGATTTTCAGGTAAAAGTTTCAAATTTTTCAAAAGGCTACATTGTTAGGCTATTTTATGATTTTTCACTGCTTTTCGCAAGGACGTTTTTGAGTATCGATAAATGGTCCAGACCGCCCCCAGCCCACCTACTCCCAACAAGCCGAAGGCCCAACCCCAGGTTTCGTACGATCGCTGCCCGTTGATTAAAGGGTTGCTTAAGTCCAGGACCGCTCCGAAAGCCAGGGGGGCGATGGCCGCACCGCCGAACCCGAGGAGGGATCGCAACCCCAGGGCCACCCCCAGATAGGAGGGCTCCATGACCTCGGTCAGAGCGACGGAGAGGATGGGAGAATCACCCAGGGAAGAAAAGGCGTAAATCACCCCGATGCCGATGATCACGGAGAGGGGCAACCCGATGGTCCAGCCGAAGGTGAAAGAGCAGATCATGCTGACTATGGCCAGCACCAGCATCACCCGGGCCCGAGCGTACCGGTCCGACAAGATCCCCATCGAGAGGGAAGCGATCAAACCCATGAGGTGAAACAGGGCCACGATATTCGCCCCGGCTCCGGCAGCCTTCACACCGGCCGCGCCGGCCGCCCCCAGACAGGCGGCCATAAAGGCCGGTGTCCAGGACCACATGCCCTGAAGCTCCCAATTATGGAAGATGTACCCCCAGATGAGGAGCATGGCGTTCCGGTTGCCCAGGACTTCCCGGGTGAACTTCTGCCCTTTGCGCCGCTCCGGTACAGCTATCACGGTGTGCTGCAAAGTGATCAAGGCCAGAAGCCAGGCCAGCACCGGACCGAGGCAGGTAAGTAAAAAGGAAAGCGGGTAACCGCCCGTGGGGAGCGCGATGCCGCTGATGATCAGGGACAGGGCGTAGCCGCAAGATGTGCTGGCAATGAATAAACCTACGGCCATGCCTCTCCGGACAGGTTCATATTGATCCGCGATGATCATCACCCCGGTAGTATAGGTTCCTCCGAGGGAAAGCCCTAACACCGTGTGCAAAATCAGGCCGGAGAGGAAATCCCGGGCCAGTAAAGCAAAGGCCATAGAGCAGACCCCGGAGGCAAACAGAGAGCCGAGATAGACCGTGCGGGCGCTGATCCGGTCGGCCAGGCTGGAGAAAACCACCAGGGAGACCGCGTACCCCAACTGGAACCCGCTGGCGATGGAGCCGGCCTGCGTGGCGGACATGGCCCATTCCTGTTGGAGGACCGGCAGGGCTACGGCATAGGTCATGAAAACAAGGCCATTGAAGACCCTTGAGGCACAGA
>CAZVHO010000208.1:0-7657 GCA_964627515.1 uncultured Thermodesulfobacteriota bacterium
GCCTTGGGGAAGAAATCGGTTACCCGATAATGATCAAGGCTTCGGGCGGAGGCGGCGGGCGGGGGATCCGGATCTGTCCGGACCGGCAGACCCTTGAGGAAGATTTTTCCATTGCCCAGGCCGAGGCCCGGATGGCCTTCGGCAATGAAGAACTCTATGTGGAAAAATATTTAAGCCAGCCGAGACACATTGAATTCCAGATCCTGGCCGACGGCAGGGGAAAGGTCATCCATCTGGGGGAACGGGAGTGTACCATTCAAAGGAGGTACCAGAAACTGATCGAGGAATCCCCCTCCCCGGTCCTCACCCCGGAACTGCGGCAGGCCATGGGCCGGATGGCCGTCCGGGCGGCCGAGGCCGTCCATTATGCTAATGCCGGAACCGTGGAATTTCTCCTCGACGAACAGGGCCAATTTTATTTTATGGAGATCAATGCCCGTATCCAGGTGGAACATCCGGTCACGGAATTGACCACCGGTGTCGATTTAATCCGGGAGCAAATCCAGTTGGCCGCCGGGGCCAAATTGTCCTTAACCCAGGAGACTATTGAGCCCAGGGGCTGGGCCATTGAATGCCGCATCAATGCCGAAGATCCGGAAAGGAATTTCCTGCCCTCTCCGGGCGTCATCGAAGTCTACCGTCCACCAGGTGGATTCGGGGTGAGACTGGACACCCATCTTTACCAGGGCTATGAACTGCCCATTTTCTATGATTCCCTGATCGCCAAGCTTATTGCCTACAATCGCACCAGGGAAGGGGCCATCCGTATCATGAAAAGGGCACTGGAGGAATTCAGGATCGAACCGATCAAGACGACTATCCCGCTCCACCTCCGGATCATGGATGATCCTCTTTTCAAAGCAGGCCGATTCAATACCCATTTTATTCAACACTTCCTCCCGCCTGATCCGGAGGAAGATGATGAGGAGGATTAGCCATGGATTTCGAGTTTAGCGAAGAACAGAAGATGGTCAAGGAGCAGGTCGGCCGTTTCGTCGACAACCAGGTGATCCCCCTGGCACCGGTGATCGATGAGGAAGAACGTTTCCCGGAAGAAAATTTCCGCGCCATGGCTGAAATGGGGCTTTTGGGCATGCCCCTGCCGGAGGAATACGGGGGAAGCGGGGCCGACTTTCTCTCCTGTGTTCTGGTCATGGAAGAATTGATGAGAGGGTGTGTTTCTACCGGGAATACCTATGGGGCTCATACTATCCTTTGCACCGAAAGTATCTACCGAAACGGCAACGAAGATCAGCGCCGGCGTTTTCTTCCTGATCTTGTTGCCGGAAAAAAGATCGGTGCCCTGGCCTTGACCGAACCGGGGGCCGGCTCGGACGCCCTGTCTTTACGTTGCCGGGCCGAGAAAAGAAGCGATCGGTATATTCTCAATGGCTCGAAGACCTTTATTACCAACGGACCTGTGGCCGATGTGGTCATCGTCTATGCCAAGACCAATCCGGAAGCCGGTCAGAACGGGATATCCACTTTTATCGTCGAGCAAGGGTTCCCTGGGTTTTCCAAAGGAAAACCCATGAAGAAGCTGGGGGCCAGAGGTTCCCCCACCGGGGAGCTGTTCTTTGAGGACTGTGAAGTCCCGGTGGAAAATCTCCTGGGTGAGGAGAACAAAGGGATCAGGGTTTTGATGAGCGGTCTGGACCGGGAGAGGATCTTCTGGTCCATTGCCCCCATCGGCGTGGCTCAGGGGGCCTTTGATCTGGCCTTTCATTATGCCCAGGAAAGGGTCCAGTTCGGGCAACCCATTATCCAGTTCCAGATGATGCAGGAGATCCTGGCCGACATCCGGACGGAAATCCAGGCCGGGAGGGTCCTTTCCTACTGGGCGGCCACCTTGGCCGATTCAGGGAAACGGGTCAGGCTGGAGGCCTCTTATGCCAAGCTCTTTTGTGCCGAGGCCGGGATCAGGGCCGTCAGCAAGGCCATGCAGGTATTCGGAGGCTACGGTTTTATAAGGGAATATCCTATCGAACGGATGTACCGGGACGTGAAGGGCATCGAGTTCGGAGCCGGGACGAACCAGATTCAGAGATTGATCATTATCGGCGAACTGATGAGAAAAGGAGGTATCAAGACCCAAACAACATAACAGGAAATTGGGATGTAATCTTTTAAAAGGGAGGAATTAAGCAGCACCTCGCCTCTAATCCTATAACCAAAGGAGGAAGAGAGATGGAAGGAAGGATCTGGCATAAAGCCTATAACCCCCAGGTGCCACCCAGTATTGCTTATGAAAATTTCACCTTGAGCCAGGCCCTGGAGCGGAGCGCCCGAAATTATCCCGATCAGGTTGCCCTGCTGATGATGGGCAGGAAGATTTCTTACCGTGAATTGAACGCCCTGGTCAACCGCTTTGCCGCCGCCTTGCAGGATCTGGGGGTAAAAAAGGGAGACAAGGTAGCCATTCTGCTTCCCAACATTCCCCAGGGGTTCATCGCCTGCTACGCAGTCTTCCGTCTGGGCGCCGTAGTAGTCATGACCAACCCCCTGTACACCGAGCGGGAGTTGGAACACCAGCTCAACGACTCGGATTCCACTATGGCCATTTCCCTGGACCTGTTGATCCCCAGGATCCTTAAATTGAAGGATAAGACCGGGATCAAAACGGTGATCGCCTGCCACATCCGGGATTATCTTCCTTTTCCAGCCAAACAGCTTTTCCCTCTGATTAAAAAAAGCATGCACCGCAAAACCGGTCCCGGGGAAGGGGTCTATGATTTTCTGGATCTGATCCGGAAATACCCTCCTGGTCCCCGGGCAGGGGATGAAGCCCTCAAGGCCGAGGTTTCCTTTAATGACATAGCCGCCCTGCTCTATACCGGAGGGACAACCGGGGTCTCCAAAGGGGTTATGCTCACCCATGGGAACCTGAGTACTAATGTCCAGCAGCTTCGGGCCTGGACCTTCGATGCCAAAGAGGGCCAGGAAAGCCTTATGGGGATCTTCCCCATCTTTCACAGCGCCGGGTTTACGGCGGTCATGAATCATTGTATCTATCGGGGGATGACCATCATCCTGGTCCCCAAGCCCGAGCCTGACGGGGTCCTCAAAATGACCCGAAAGTATCGACCGGACTATTTCCCCTGCGTTCCCACCCTCTACGTGGGGCTCTTGAATCACCCGGAATTTCCCAAAACCGATTTTTCCTTTATCAAGGGGTGTGTCTCTGGTGCAGCCCCTCTGGCCCTGGACACCCTCAAGCAATGGAAAGAAGCCGTAGGGACCCAGATCATGGAGGTTTACGGACTCACTGAGACCTCGCCCCTGTCCCATGCCAATCCCTGGAGGGGAAAGGCCAAGGCCGGCAGTGTGGGGGTGCCTGTTTCGGATACGGACTGCCGTATCGTCGATGTGGTGGATGGGCTGAAAGAGATGGGCTCAGGGGAAATAGGGGAAATTCTCCTGAAAGGACCTCAACTCACCCAGGGATATTACAAGAACCCGGATGAGACGGCCAAGGCCATCCGGGATGGTTGGTTTTATACCGGGGATATCGGCTATATGGACGATGAAGGCTATCTCTTTATCGTCGACCGCAAGAAAGACATGATCATCGCCAGCGGGTTCAACATTTATCCCAGAGACATCGACGAAGTCCTTTTTGAACACCCTAAAATAAAAGAGGCCTGTGCCGTGGGTGTTCCCGACCCCTACCGCGGTGAAACGGTTAAGGCCTTTGTCGTCCCCAAAGAAGGAGAAACCCTTACCCCTGAAGAGGTCATAGCCTTTTGCCGGGAAAAGCTGGCCGCCTATAAGGTTCCCAAGATGGTGGAATTTATGGATGAACTCCCGAAAAGCACGGTCGGCAAGGTCCTGCGGAGAAAACTTCGGGAGATGGAGATGGAAAAAAATAAGGGGAAAGCTTAATAGTTACGGGTTACGGGTGGCGGGTTACGCGTTAAAACTTCATGCCCGTTTGGGCACCACGAAGGATGAAAATTTTGTTTATCCGATGGGCTATAGGCAAGGTACAGGGTTCAAAGTTTTTATACTTGCAACCTGCAACTTGCGACTTGAAACTTTATTTTCGCACTAAAACGAGTAACGAGAAACAAGGAACAAGAAACAGTAAAATTTTAAATAGCATTAGCGATAATTTAATAGGATTATCATGTCCGGAAGTTTCAATAAATACCTTGAAGTGGATTTGACCATCGGGGAGACTGCAATTAAAAGCTTCCCTCCTTCCTGGTTAAGATCCTATGTGGGAGGAAGCACCCTGGGGGCCCGTCTTTTTTTCGAAACCGCCGGGTTTGATGCCGGTCCCCTGTCTCCGGAAAATCCACTCCTCATTATGGCGGGACCCCTGGTGGGAACGACTTTCCCGGGTACCTCCCGCTTTGTCTTATGTGCCCGGTCGCCATTGACCGGCCTTTGGGGGGAATCCAGTTCCGGCGGGGCCTTCGGGGCGGATCTTAAAAAGGCCGGTCTGGACGGTATCCTGGTCAAAGGCCGGGCTGAAAAGCCGTCCTATATCTTGATCGAAGACGGCCGGGCGGCAATCCGGGAGGCCGGAGACCTCTGGGGATTGGACACCTATGCCACGGTGGAGACCTTGCGCCGGCAGCACCCGGGGAAACAACCCATCAGGGTCCTGGCCATCGGACCTGCCGGGGAGCATTTAGTCAGGTATGCCTCGGTCTGTAATGATAAGGCCCATTACCTGGGCCGGACCGGCATGGGGGCGGTTATGGGCAGCAAAAGGATCAAGGCCATAGCCGTCAGGGGTACCGGAAAGGTTCCCATAGCCCGTCAAGAGGCTTATCAGGAATCCCGAAAGGCGGCCCTTCAAGCCATCAAAGATTCCATGATGGCCGATTCTTTTCACCAATTGGGCACGGCAGCAGCCATGGATCTGGGAATGATGACCGGAGATGTTCCTATAAAAAACTGGTCTGTCGGAGTCGACTATGAAATGGCCGATGCCTTGGGAGGGCCGGCCTTGGTGGAAAAACTAATCAAAGGCCGGAAGGCTTGTTATGCCTGCCCCATCGGCTGCAAACCCGTGGTCGAGTTCCCGGACCCTCCCTATCCGGTACATAGAGTCCCTGGGCCGGAATATGAGACCCTGGCCGCCTTCGGCACCCTGATCATGAACAACAACCTCTTGGCCGTGGTCCGGGCCAATGAATTGTGCAACCGTTTGGGGATCGATACCATCAGTTGCGGAGCTACCATGGCTTTTATCATGGAGGCTTTTGAAAGAGGCCTTCTGACCAGGACCGACCTGGACGGGTTGGAGATGGCCTGGGGCAATATGGATGCGGTTCTGACTTTGATAGAAAAAATCGCCTTCAGAAAAGGTTTTGGAGACCGGGCCGCTGAGGGGAGCCGGGCCCTGGCCCGTGATTTAGGGCCCGAGACCGAGGATTTTGAGGTGACCATCAAGGGGCTGGAACTCCCCATGCACGACCCCCGTGGATTCCATGGAATGGCCCTGGCCTATATGACTTCCAATAGGGGGGCCTGCCACCTTCAACACTCGGTTCAGGCCGTTGAACAAGGGGTGGTCTCCTGGCCGGAAGCGGGACTTAAAGAGGATTATATGGCCCAGGAAAGCCAGGGAAAGGCCGAGATGGTTTATTTATCCGAAAACCTGGGACAGATGGCCAACACGGTTTGTGTCTGCCACTTTGTCCACTGGACCATGGGCCTGACCAATCTTCTGAAGGGTTTTAATGCCGTGACCGGTTATGATTTCGATCTGAAGAAATTCATGGAAGTGGGACAAAGGTCCTGGATTCTGAAACGGGTCTTGAACCATATCATGGGTCTGACCGGCAGGGAAGATCGATTACCTAAAAGGATCTTAACGCCGTTATCAGAGGGTGGTGCTGAAGGAAGTATTCCCGATGAGAACCTAATGAAAAGGGAATATTACCGGATTCGGGGGCTGGACGAGCAAGGATTTCCCCTCCCCCAAACCTTATCCGTCCTCGGGCTTTCCTTTGTAAACAACAACCTTTTTCGAAAAGGAGAGAAATAAGATCATGGCCAAACTGGATGTTTTCAGCCAAGACTGGTGCCGGGCCTGGGAAGAGAAGGTCAGGGCCAGCAAGGACTTTGCCGTTTTTAACAAGGGCTGGGAAGGGGATATCGGCTGTTTTATCCTGAAAGATCCCACTGCCGGTCTCCTGGAAGATCAATACCTCTACCTTGATTTCGAGGATGGGAAGGTCAACGGCATCTGTATGGTGGACAGGGAAAAGGCCGAGAAGGCTAAATTTATTATCTCCGGTGATTATATCCGTTGGAAGCAGGTGGCATTGAAAGAGTTGGATGCAGTGAAGGCCATGATGCAGGGGAAGCTCAAGTTGAAAGGTAACCTGCCCTATGTAGTCAAGTATGTGAAGGGGGTGCAGGAGTCCATCCGCTGTCTGACCGAACTGGAGTCCCGGTTTCCGGATGATTAAAAGGTGAAAACATGACCTACGATGCCGATTTGAATTTTAATTATTTTGCTCCCACCAAGGTCCTCTTCGGAAAAGGGTCCATATCCGACCTGCCTTATGAAGTGAAAAGGTTAGGCCATAAAGCGGTCCTGGTGACTGATCCTGGAGTCGTTGCCACCGGAATGGTCGACCAGGTCAAAGACATTATGGGGTCTACTCTGGCCGGTATCTACGAGGATATTCCCCAGGACAGCGGCATGGAGGTAGTCGACCGGGGGACCTCCCTGGCTTTGTCTTCCGGGGCTGATGTCATTGTCAGCCTGGGGGGAGGAAGCGTCATCGATACGGCCAAAGGGATGTGCATTGTGATGACCGAGGGAGGAAGTCTCAGAGATTTTCAGGGCATGCAGATACTCACCCGACCCCAGACGCCCCATATCGTCATCCCCACCACGGCCGGCACAGGATCGGAAGTGACCTGTGCGGCGGTCGTCATGGACCGGGAGCAGGGACAAAAAATCCTTATCTATGAATATTTTAATACTCCTCGCGTGGCCATCCTGGACCCGAAAATGACTGAGGGACTACCGCCGAATCTAACGGCTTCCACCGGGATGGATGCCATGACCCATGCCGTGGAAAGCTATTGCTCCCAACAACGGAATCCCATCTCCGATGGGGCCGCCCTTCACGCCATCCGGCTCATCACCCGCTATCTGCCCCTGGCGGTCAGAGATGGTTCTGATTTGATGGCCCGCGGCCAGATGCAGCTTGCCGCCTTGATGGCCGGCTGGGCCTTTTCCAACGCCCTGCTCGGACTGACCCACGCCATGGCCCATTCCCTGGGGGCGGTTTGCGGTTTACCCCATGGATTGGCCAACGGCATCCTCCTCCCTCATGTGATGCGGTACAATCTGGAAGAGATCCCTGAACTTCTGGCGGATATTGCCGAGGCCATGGGCGTGGTCACTCAGGGAATGACGAAGCAGGAAGGCGGAGAAGCGGCCGTTTCTGAAATGGAGCATTTCTTGAAAAGGCTCGGGCATCCTTTGAGCCTGAAAGATGTGCGCATCGAGGAAGGGTCTTTAAGACCCTGTGCGGAGTTAGCTATGAGCGATGGTTCCATTATCTACAATCCGAAAATGATCCCGGACCCTGATGAGGTGCTTCAGGTGTATTTGAAGGCTTTTTAATACGAAAATAGAATTTTTTGGCACGGGTCAGGCATAGCCTGACACACGGATTTCACG